>JBKHHU010000218.1:0-5322 GCA_046539045.1 Phycisphaerae bacterium | reverse complement strand
TGCTCCTTTTCTGTGTTTGGCGAGACAGACAGTCTACCGATTCCGGAAGGGCGTGACAATGATGGAAAGACAGCGAAAGGTTCACCGGCGGTGGGTTTGGCGGGTGGTGCGTGCGGTGGGGCGGTAGCGGGATATTGCTTGCACGGGTTTTGCGGTATCCGGGGTGGTGGCTATCAGGAGAATTGCCTTTTGCAAATAGACAAGAAACCTTGGCAGGATGAACCTTTTTAAGGTACAAAATCAGTCTCTATTCGTACATCCGACCTGTTTTAACCCCCGAAGGAGCGTCGATGACGGTCAAAAGGTTTGCGTTTATTCTAGCGGCCTTGGGTGTAATCGTCCTGCTGTCATCCTGGGACAATGTTGCGGAATGGACCGAAGCGACCCTGCGCCAAGAGTCTGTCCGTCCGAAGAAGGTTGCGTTCTGGACGAGTTCCGGCTCGCCGGCGGTGGAACTGAAGCGTGCCCGGCAGTTCATGCAGGAGAACCCGGACATCTTCGTCAAGCCGAACTTCCGCGAGTCCGGCGGGTTCAACGACATCCTGTTCGTCAGCTTCCTCAGCGGCTCGCCACCGGACTACATGACCGTTCAGGCCGGCGACATCCGCGAGATGGTCGTCACCGGGCGAATCCGCCCCATTGACGACCTGATCGCCCAGCAGTTGGAGAGGGATCCGGAGTTCTTCGAGAAGGATTTCCTCGGCAGGGACCGCATCTATCGGTTCACGGTCAACCCCAACGACCGCTACCTCCGCGAGATGGACAAGTACCCGCTGGAGGCGGCCCGCCTGCTGGAGATGAACGGCAAGGCCGTGGGCCTTCGCGGGCTGACCAGCCTGAGCTCGCTGACGATCAACAAACGCCTGTTCCGCGAGGCCCACGAGTGGTTCAAGACCCACCCGCCGAAGGTCGAACCAAGGATCCAGCTCATCGACGAAGCGTCCGGAGAGGCGATCTACCCGAAAACCTGGTACGAGTTCTACGAGGCGGCCCGGTTGCTGAGCCTCTACGGGCGGGAGAAGGCCGAGGAACTCGGCCAGACCGATCCGGTCTGCTATGGCGTGGTGTTGCAGGGCCAGCGACCGCGCGACCTGATGCGAGGCATTCGACCGCTGGCGGCCCGCGCGGGATCGATCGGGTTCAACTTCAAGGGCAAAAAGTGGCTGGAGATGGAGAAGTACGCCGGTCAGGAGGTGGGCTACTACGAGTACCACGACCCGGCGTTCATCACCTCCTTTTCGCTGCTGCTGAAGATGAAAGCGAACGGCTGGGTCCTGCCCGGTACCGAGAGCCGTCACTACGAGGACGTCCGCACGGAGCTTGCCAGCGGGTCGGCCGCGATGCTGATCGATGGCTGGCACGCTGCCTTGATCGGTGCAGAGCGTGCCCCGTGGGCCGCCCAGGACCTCGGAAGCGCCCAGATTCCCGAACCGTATACCAACGCCGAAGAGAAGCGGTGGCTCGAGAAAGAGCTGGAGCTGACCGAGCTGGGCATCGAACTGCCGGAAGGCACCGTCATGCCTCGCCCGGCCGGCGAGAATGTGGATATCATCACTTCGCTGTGTCGTTTCCCGCAGGCGACCTGGAAATGGATGCAGTACGCACAGACGGCCGAGGAAGTGCTCAAGGCCGAGTGTCGCCGGGGGACCGTGCCCGAGCAGTATAGCGCCTACAAGCATATCGACGACCCCGAGTGGTTCCCCTACGACTACCAGCCGGAAGTGTATGACATCATCCGCAACAAGTGTCAGATCTGGCCGGAGAAGCCGGCTCACGGTCCGGTCAAAGGCAACACCAACGAGGACATCTTCCACAAGTACTTCTACACGCACTCCGGAGACAGCATCGCCGAGACGATCGCCTTGGCGGGGGAAGACGTGGCGGGTTTTTCCGAGCGGGCCAATGCCAACCTTGCCGAGCGAGTGAAGAACGGCGTGACCGCACCGGAGTTCTGGACGTTCGAGAACTGGAAGCCCGCCAAGGGGCCGCAGTTCGCCCGTGCCCAGCAGACGCTATCGGAACAGGAGAAGTTCAAGGAGGGCCTCGCCGAGGCAGAGGACCGCCTGGACACCATCGCGCCGGGCCTGCAGATGCGAGAGGACTTGTACAAGTACGAGGATCCGGGAAGCCGCTGGCAGCTGCTGTGGATTCCGGGCCTGATGGCAGGGGTGGTGCTGGCCTGGATGGCCGTGATGGCGATGAAGGGCAAGCGGCGCAACCAGCCGCTGCTTGGCCGGAAGCTCGGCGAAGCCAAACGCAGCTGGGAAGGCTACGCGTTTGTGTTTCCGGGCATGTTGGCGCTGT
The DNA here is from genome assembly GCA_046539045.1 of Phycisphaerae bacterium. GTDB lineage: Bacteria > Planctomycetota > Phycisphaerae > SM23-33 > SM23-33 > JBKHHU01. The sequence goes on along the minus strand of JBKHHU010000218.1, from coordinate 3,018 downwards.
TCGCATTCGCGCTCTGGCCGTCGATTTACCAGTTCTGGCTCTCGATCCACAGTGGGTCGGGCCTGGCCCCGATGCGGTACGTGGGCGCGGAGAACTTCGAGCGGATCCTGTTCTTCTGGGAAGACGGCTGGGACAGCGATTTCTGGTACAAGGTGCTTCCGAACACGGCGTTGTACATGATCATCGTCACGTTCGGGCAGATTGCCATCGGGTTGATATTCGCGTCGATGCTGAACCTGGGCCTGCGGGCCAACCGGTTCTATCGCGTGCTGTACTTTATTCCGCTGGTGACGTCGCTGGCGATCGTCAGCGTCATCTTCATCGGTCTGCTGAAGGGGCCGGATTCCGGTCTGAATGCCGTGCTGGACGCGATCGGGCTGAAGACGGAGATCCCGTTCTGGCTCGGTCTGACCGACAGCCCAGGCAAGGCATATGACTGGCTGGGCCCGAAGACGGACCTGTGGCTGATCATGGTGGTGGGCATCTGGCATGGCCTGCCATACAACATCATTCTCCTGCTGGCTGGTCTGCAGTCGATCGATCCGCAACTGTACGAAGCGGGCAAGGTCGACGGTGCCAACGCCCAGCAGCGATTCATGCACATTACGATCCCCGAACTGATGCCGATCCTGATCGTGATCACATTCAACGCGTTGGTCGGGGCAGCCAGGGCGTTCAGTGTCGCCTACGTGTTGACCGAGGGCGGTGTGGACCGCTCCAGTGAACTGGTGTCGACCTACATCTTCAAGTGGGGCTTCACCCGTCCGGAAGGCATGGAAGCGGACTTGGGGTACGCTTCGGCGCTGGGCATCGTCTACGCGGTGATGCTCGCGGCGTTCTCGTTCGCCAACGTCTACATTATTGCCCGTCGCTGGAAGCGGCGGCTCAGCCGGCCTATACCTGCCGGCGGCGCTACAGGACAGGGAGGTGCGGCCAATGCCTGATACAAAGGTCACAAAAGCAAAAAATGTGAAGAAGGTCGAGAGCCCCAGCCGCGTCGGCGGGTGGTTCAAGTACCGCTCCTGGACGATCGTGCTGCATGTGCTGTTGCTGGGTTTCGGCCTGCTGAACCTCTACCCGTTCTTCTGGATGGTCGGCACGAGCCTCAAGGAGGGCGAGGAGTCATCCAAGGAGCGGCAGACCCCGTTCCCCGCGACCAAGTACCAGCTTTCCGATGAGTTCAAGGCTGCCCCGGATAAGTACGTACCGGATACCCTCAGTAAGACGCAGTTGCAGCACCTGGACGTGCTTCAGCGGCGAGGCCGGCGCCGCGATGTGATCAGCGCCATCGGTGAGAAGCTGATGGACCGCCACGAGAAGCTGACCAAGATCCGCAACGAGATTGCCGTGGCTGAGAAGCAATTCACGGAACTCAACCAGGCGCTGACGATCGCCAAGGGCAAGCTGGAGAAGGCCCAGACGCGGCTGACCAAGCTCCGGGACCGGGCGAGCACCCAACCTGCCGACTCGGCCGCACTGCAGGCTGAGATCGAGCGGATCGAGCAGAGCATCCCCGAGCTGAAGAAAGAAATCGCCGCCATTCCCACCCGGATGGAAGCGCCAACCGAGGCGCTGGAGGAACTGCGGGCCAGCCGGGCCATGCTGGAAGGCGAGATTCGCCGGAAGGCACCGGAGATGCTCGACCGACTCGTCAAGCACGGCCTGGTGAAGGTGGACCAGCAGGACCAGAAGGTCTGGCTGACTGAAACCGGGGCCAACGTGCACGAGTACCCGCCGGTCATCACGGGCGATGAGAAGCTCCAGGCCGTGGCCGAGGCGGTGCGGGAATACCAGGCGATGACGCCCGAGCAGTACGCCAAGGCGGTGCGCGTGCCGATTATCGACGCCCGCCCGGCCCAGGATGAATTTGTGCAGATGGGCCTGTTGGAACGCGTGCCGGCCGCGGAGGAAAATGAGCCGCCTCGGTTCCGCCTGGTTGCCGACGCTCGAGGCCCCGTCTACAAGGGGCTCCTCCCGCGACAGATCATCACGCTGATCGAGATGAAGGAAGAAAATCAGCGGCGCCACGAAAGCCGCTCCACCTTTGCCGAGTCCCGGTGGCGGACGGTCTCCTACGCGGAAAAGTACGACCTCGAAGGTCGCGGCGAAGATGCCGAAGAAGCCGCCGCCGAGAAGGCCGAAGCCGAGCTGGAAGAGATGGTCGATGAAGGCTATCTCGCCTACGGCACGTTGCAGACTGAGAACTACTGGGTCGTGCTGAAGGAAGAGAACTTCCTGCTGCACTTCATGACCAGTTTTATCCTCACGGTGGCCGTGGTGATCCTGACGATTCTGCTCAGCTCGATGCTCGGTTACGCTCTGGCGCGGATCAAGTTCCCGGGCAAGATGCTCGTGCTCGGGCTGATGATCGCCGGGGCCGTCGCCCCGCGTGAAGCGACGATCATCCCGATTTTCAAGATGCTCAAAGCCGTCGACGTGCTCGAGTCGCTCTGGGGCATGATCTTCTGGCTCAGCAGCTTCGGTGTGGGCAATGCATTGCTGATGGCGGGCTTCTTCCTGACGCTCCCCAAGGAAGTCAACGAGGCGGCCGAGGTCGACGGGGCGGGCACGTTCCGCACGTTTTTCGATATCGCCTTGCCGATGGCCCGGCCGATTGTCATGACCGTCGGGCTCTTCGCGTTCCTGACCGCGTGGAACAACTTCCTCATCCCGCTGCTGTGTACCGTCGCCCGGCCGAGCATGCAGCCGCTGGCGGTGGCGGTGTATAACTTCCAGCGAGGCCACAGCGGACAGTGGCACCAGATCAACGCAGCCGCCTCAGTGATGATCCTGCCGGTGATCGCACTGTTCCTGTTGCTGCAGAAACACGTGGTCAAGTCCATCGCCGTCGGTGCGGTCAAGGGGTGATGGGACTGGGTGATTTGGTGATTTAGTGATTTGGTGATTTACGGCGGGCGCCGCGGATGGGATCTCGCGGCGCCCGCTTTTCATGCGCCGCGAAATTGACGCGTGGCGGGTCTCCGATCCACCATGTTTCCGGGTTTCCACAGCGTGCGT
>JBKHHU010000002.1:0-48292 GCA_046539045.1 Phycisphaerae bacterium | reverse complement strand
ATCGCGGCCCGCCTGGGCGATATTCATTTCGCGCTCTACCAGACCGGTAGCGGCAGACAGGCACTCCAACGGGCGGTCCGAGCCTGGAAAGAGGGTCTGCGTCTTCAGCCGGGCCAGAAGCGACTGCAGGATATGATCGACAAATACGCGGCCCGGTCGGCTCAGCCGTCGACAACCTCGGCACCCCAGCCGGACTCGCAACCGGATTGAACTTGCGGGTGTCGGCGGGTACAACTGCCCTCCCGTTACCCCACAGTAGAGGAAAAACCATGCCATTCGATGTGAAGAGATTTGCAGCGACGGTCCGGATCAGCGACGGCGCCTGGGGAACCGAACTGCAGAAGAAAGGGTTGCCCGCCGGCGGATGCCCCGAACTGTGGAATGATCTGAACCCGGCGTCGGTTGAGGTTGTCGCCCGCAGCTACGCCGAGGCAGGGAGCGATGTAATCCTGACCAACACGTTTGGCGGCAACAGATACGTACTGGATCAGCATGGAGCCGCGGATCGGGTTTCCGAACTGTGCGAAAAGGGCGCCGCCATCAGCAAACGCGCTGCAGAAGGAACCGGCAGCAAGGTCTTCGGATCCGTCGGCCCCACCGGACAGATCGTCATGATGGGCGAAGTCTCAGAAGAGGCGCTGGCCCAGGCGTTTGTCGAGTCGGCAGAAGCATTGGAATGGGGTGGTGTGGACGCGATCGTGCTGGAGACGTTCAATGAACTGGATGAAGCCCGCATTGCGTTGAAGGCGGTGAAGCAGCACACATCGCTGCCGGTGATCGTCTCGATGACGTTCTCTTCCGGCCCGGACCAGACCGCCACGATGATGGGGAACAAGCCGGCCGATCTTGCGAAGATGGCAAACAAGTTTGGGGCAGACGGTGTGGGCGCCAACTGCGGAGTGGGCCCGGAGAACTACACGAAGGTGGCCAGGATGCTCCGCGACGCGACCGACCTGCCGATCTGGATCAAAGCCAATGCCGGTATGCCGCAGATCGTCAACCGCAAGACAGTCTTCCCTCTGGGACCGGACCAATACGCTGAACATGTGGACCGGCTGATCGACGCCGGGGCCAATTTCATCGGCGGATGCTGCGGGACCACCCCGGAACACATCGCTGCCGTACGAGCTGCCGTGGACAGACGGACCGGCTGAGCACTTCGGCAAACAGCTCGGCAAGTTGCGGGTCCGGCCACGCCCTCTGCGTAGCCGGCGAGACGACGGTTGAGGGGCGATCCGGATCAGCATCCGGAAGACATCTCGTACCGGATGAGCTCGACCTCCCTATCGAATTTCTCGGCGAATCGCGTCAGTTCTCCGGTGCGATGCATTCCGATCTTCTGCATCACTCTGCCCGACGCGGGGTTCCCGACCAGATGCGTCGCGAACAGTTTGGTATATCCGAGAGAGGTGAAGCCAAAGGAAACGACCGCCCCGGCCGCCTCTGTGCAATAGCCATTTCCCCAGAACGGAACCCCGATCCAATATCCAAGCTCAGCCACGTCGGGTTCCTCGTCCTTGCGGAGACCGACGGCACCGATGAGCCGGCCGGTTTCCCGCAGGGTGATCGCGAATGTGGCATCACCGGCTCGGTACCCCGCCTCATGCGTCGCAATCCATTGCTCGGCGACCTCCAGCAGATACGGATGAGGAATGTTAAAGGTCATGTCGGCCACCTTTCTGTCACCGGCCATGGCCTGCACGTCCGAGGCGTCATCCAGCGTGAAAGGACGCAGAATCAAGCGTTCGGTCTCCAGCGTCGGCTGCGTGTTCATCCGTGTGTCTCCACTGTTTCAATCAATCGATCAGCTTAACGAGTTCGGACGGATGGTCGATCACTACGTCCGCCCCGGCATCGAGCAGTTCCCGACGCGGGCGGAATCCCCAGCTGCAGCCGACCGCGAAAAGGTTGCTGCCCTTGGCGGTCTGCATATCCGTGCTAGTGTCGCCCAAATAAATGATGCGCGAGGGATCCACGTCCAGACGCTCGATCACGCTTTGCACGCCCTTCTGGTCCGGCTTGGGCGGGATCGCTTCGCTGACGCCCTGCACGACATCGAACGACCAGTCGCCCAAGAGCTTCTCGACGCACAGTCCGGTGAAATCATGGGCCTTGTTGCTCAGCACTGCTGTTCTGACGCACTTGTCCTGCAGTTGGTCCAGCATGTCCGCTATGCCATGATAGGGAACCGTTTCCTTGTCCCATCGCGTGGCGTACTCGGCCTTGAACGCAGAGAGGTACTTGCGGACACGATTCTCATCACAGAGTTCCACCGGAATCGCCCGCCGCACCAGCATCTCCATTCCGTTCCCCACGAAATACTTGTAGGCATCCAGCGGGTGTTTCTCGTGGCCGTTCCATTCCAGCACGTGGTTCATCGAATCGGCCAGGTCGGCGAGTGTATCAAGCAAAGTTCCGTCAAGGTCGAAAATCGCGGCGTGGTACTTCATGATGCTCCAGGCAGTTCGTAACGAAAAAAACCGACCCGCATCAACTGACACGGGCCGGTAGTTTACAGAGCTATCCCAACATAGCCAAGACAATGGTCAGGTTAGCTGCCGACGGACCTCCTCCGCAAACGGGCGGAAACCTTCAGGACAGCACCTTCTCAGAAGATCCAGATCGACATTTCGGGCGACTTCCGCGTATCTGGCCGACAATCCTGTGGCGGTTCCAAAAAGCTCTGCCGCTCGGTCCTTTGGATGCTGCCCGCTCCCTTCCTTGCCTGCAAGTGACTCCGGTTGTGGGTGAGAACGGCTAGCGTCTCCGCCCGCTTTCCCAATTGCACTGCCATCTGCAATCATCCACGCATCGAACGCCTCTACAGCGGTTCCTACTGCGCAACCGGGGTATTCGGCGCCGTTTTCCAGTTCGTCCCGCCCCCGTTTCAGGAGATCGACTCGGTCAGCATTCCTCTGACGGTCTCGGTCTATGAGGATAACGACGTGGGTGTATTCCTGGATTCCTGCTTTGGCAATAGCGGCAGCTGTCTTGCGTTTCCACCCGGAAACGGGGATCTGGCATTGGCTCGGGCATATTCATGAAACCGGTGACAAACAAAAGCGGCTCCGTTCTCCCCGCATAGTCGAGATACCAGCCGAGGCAAGGCAGGGAGATGCTCGCATAACTCCACCTCCAACTCATGCCCGAGTTCATGCGGACCTTCACTAAGAACCAATACCCGTTTCATCCCCCTAGATCCCTTCCTTCTCGGACAACATGGCCCAGATCTCTCCAGGCTTAAAATGTTTCTGCAGCTTCTGAACATCTTTGTAGGCGGTCATGCGTTTGGCCTTTACGGCTCCGTCGTCTCCCTTGCGAAAGGCGAGGACCTCTTCCGGCTCGACGAGATCGAGCAGGTACGGTGAATGGGTCGTCAAAATGATCTGCACCCCTTTGTCCTCGCAGAGCGAACGAAGCGTTGTCACGGTCTTCTCCAGACTTCCGTGGTGCACGCCCTTCTCGGGTTCTTCCAGAAGAAGGATCTTCGGTGGGTTCGGTTGATAGCAGATGGCCAGATAGGCAAGGGTCAGCATAACGCCGTCGGAGACCAGTTGGGATTGCAACTGTTCCCCATGGTTGGTCTGAAAAACCAGAGAAAGTTCTCCCCCATCGGACGATATTCTTAGATTTGAATATCCCGAACGCTTATAGAACTCCCTTTCCATTTCGATAAAAGCTTTACGGTCTTCGCGGAGCATTTCATCCAAAAAGGAAGCAAGTCCCTTTCCGGTCGGTCCCATTCTCTCAGATAACCTACTGGAACTGCGGAGATCAGAGGGGCTAAGGAGAAACATCGCCTGCGATCCAAAATACTCCTCGTAGATCGAGCAAAATCTTAGTCGGTCAGATGCCGGAGAAACCTGCTCTCCTGAGACGATAATATCACAGTAAACCTGGGGGTCTTCGTTCCCCGTGTCGGAGCCAACTGATACCACACTCGTCACACCTTCTGGTCTGTTGCCGTACGACCCTTCGATGACGACTGTGCTGCTCGGATCATTCCTCCACGAAATCTGCTGTTTGGTGCCGAAAGTATCCCCGCCCCAATGGCCTATGCCTTGGGAAGCTATCCTGTCGATGACATTGATCGCCTGCAGGAAGGCCGTCTTTCCTGAATCATTCGGGCCGATCAGAACATTGAAAGGTTGAAGATCGACCGTCAGATCGGGGAAGCATTTGTAGTTCTGGATGTGTATCCGGGCGATCATAACTGCGCCTCAAAAGAAAATGGGTATCGAGAACCTTGGCCCGATACCCATTGTAAGCTTAGTCGCTGTAATAGTCTAGTCCTGGCTCAGCGTCATCAGGAACTCGGCATTGGAGCTGGTTTTTTTCAGGCGGCTGATGAGCAGTTCCATTGCCTCGGGCGGCTGCATCTGGCTGAGCACCTTGCGGAGCGCGGTGGTCAGCTTCATCTCGTCCGGGTCGAGCAGGAGTTCTTCCTTACGCGTGCCGGAGCGGCTGAGATCGATCGCCGGCCAGACGCGGCGGTCCACCAGGCGGCGGTCGAGGTACAGTTCGCTGTTACCGGTGCCCTTGAACTCCTCGAAGATGACCTCGTCCATCCGGCTGCCGGTGTCGATCAGCGAGGTGCCGATGACCGTGAGGCTGCCGCCTTCCATCACCGCGCGGGCCGCCCCGAAGAAGCGCTTGGGAGCCTGCAGGGCGCTGGCGTCGACACCACCTGTGAGAATCTTGCCCGAGTGCGGGGCCGTGGCGTTGTAAGCACGCGCCAGACGGGTAATGCTGTCCATCAGGATCACCACGTCGTTGCCGTACTCGACCATACGCTTGGCCTTGGAGAGCACCATCTCGGCAATCTGGATATGCCGCGGCGCCGGCTCATCGAAGGTGGAGGAAACGACTTCTGCGTTGGTATTCCGCTTCAGGTCGGTCACCTCTTCCGGCCGTTCGTCGATCAACAGGATGATCACGTACGCGTCGGGGTGGTTGGCGTCGATCGCATTGGCGATCTTCTTCAGCAGCACCGTCTTGCCCGTACGAGGAGGAGCCACGATCAGCATACGCTGGCCAAAGCCCACCGGCGTCAGAAGATTGATCACCCGGGTATTGATCTCCTCCGAGGTCGTCTCAAGGAAGACCCGGTTCTCCGGGTGCATCGGAGTGAGATCCTCGAAGTTGGTCTTTTGCGTCAGAGCGTCCGGCACTTCGAAGTTGATCGCCTCCACTCGCAGCAGGGCGAAGTACTTCTCCGATTCCTTCGGCGGGCGGATCTGACCGGCGACGATGTTCCCCTGCTGCAGCCCGAATCGGCGGATCTGGCTGGGAGAGACGTAGATGTCATCGGCGCTGGGGAGGTAATCATAATCGGGGCTTCGAAGGAATCCGAACCCGTCGGGGAGGATTTCCAGCACGCCTTCGCCGTACATCAGGCCGCTCTGGGCGATCCGGCGTTTCAAAATTTGGAAAACGAGCTCCTGTTTACTCAGGGACGAGTAATCGGGAACTTCCTCTTCCTTGGCGACGGCATGGAGATCGCTGACACTCATCTTCTGAAGGTCGGTGATGTGCAATTCGCCGCGTTTGACACGCTCGTATTTGGCGTGCATCTCCTGGTCGAAGCTCATTTCCTCTTCCGGCTGATCCTCATCCTTCTTCGGCTCAGCCGGTTTGTCCTCGACCTGTTCCTCAGCAGATTCCTTTTCGTCCTTTTTCGCGGCTTTGCCGGATTTCGAGGCGCTTTTCTTGGCGCCGCTCTTCTTCCGGGACGCTTTCTTGCGCGTCTTGGGCTTGCTCTTTTTCTCTTCCTTGGGCTCCTCGGCGACCTCTTCCTGCGTGGGAGCGTCCTGGATTTCTTCGTTCATTTGCTCAACCTGATTTTTCTCAGCCTGCCGGTCCTTTTCGGATCCAGAGGTCTTCTTGCTGGCCTTGTTTGATGACTTTTTAGCACTTTTGGCCATGACTGGATACGCCTCCATGAAACAACTGCAGATTGTCCGCGGAACCGGTGTTCGCACGTGGACAATGTGGAAATCTGGATTGCTACTGCGTGGTTGATCGTTCCCCGCGAAAGGTCAACCTTAGGCCCGGGCGGCCAACGGCGGCTGTTGCGTGTACTTCACATCACTAGCCGGTGGGAATTCCGCAAAGGCTGGAACAGTTCGCCAAACGCCCTGCCACGTTGACAGGTGTAAAACGCCTGTCATCTGTCCGGAGTGTGATCGATGCGATCCATCAGGTGACGGACCTGATCGCGGAGGCAGGAAACGTCGGAACTGTTATCCAAAATAGCATAGCAGCGACTTTTCTTGCTGTCCAGCTTCAATTGCGATTTTTCACGTCTCCGAAGCTCATCAAGATCCCAGCCGCGGTGGGTCTGTACCCGTTGGGCCCGCAACGGCTCAGGAGCATCGACAAACACCGTATAATCGCACATGCTGTCCCATCCCGCTTCGAAGAGAATCGCCGCGTCCAGGGCAATGGCCCGGGCGAATCCTTCGTTGCGGATACGATCTACTTCTTCGGCAATTCGCTGCCGAATCTTTGGTTCGGTGATAGCGTTAAGCTGCTGCATCTGTTCCAGGTCGGAGAAGACGGCCTGTCCCAACGCCCGTCGGTCCACTTTACCGTCGGCGGAGAAGAACCGTCCCCCCCACCGCCGACGGATCGCCTGTTTCGTCTCCGGCAGGTCCAGCACCTCATGTCCGAGCCGATCACCGATTATGGCTTGGCAGCCGAGATCAACGAACGCTTCGGTCGCCGTGCTCTTGCCCGACCCGACTCCGCCGACAATGCCGATGACGGGGATCCGTGCTGTTCTCGCTTCCGGTGCCATGGAGGCCAGAATTGTGTACGGATCGGCCGCGTTGTCAAGGCGAATCCGAACTCGGTCGGTGACACCGGCGGACGGCGGGGAATGAGCTGAACGAATTATCCTACGCAGCCGTCTGCCGCCGGCCAACCATCACCGGGGACAACCCAGAGATTCCGACGGACGGGAAAATCGGAAACTGCCGCTTGCAGTGAAAATGTCCGCGGGGTTAGAATCGCGTAAGGGCTAACTGTCGATTCGGCCCGGAACCGCCATCCCGCGTCCGGTCCTGCCATTCCGACCCAGCCGTACCGCATTCGGTGCGACCCGCCCTTAGCCAGGCCCCGGCTCACTTTTGCCGACCGGCCAACGAGCACTTAATGATTACGGTTTGCGTCTAAAGACAGACAGAGCCACCAGGAGATCACATGCAAGACAAAATCATCGCTGACGGCATTACCTTCGACGACATTCTGCTCATCCCGCAGTATTCGACCGTCGTGCCCGATGAAGTCGATTTCTCCACGAATCTGACGAAAAATATCCAGCTGAAGATACCGCTTGTCTCCGCTCCCATGGACACGGTTACCGAGTCCCAACTGGCCATTGCCCTCGCCCAGGAAGGCGGATTGGGCATCATCCACCGCAACCTCTCCAAGGAAGCGCAAGCCCGCGAGGTCGAGAAGGTCAAGCGGAGCGAGAACGGCATCATCACCGACCCCACGGTCCTTCCGCCCAGCGAGTCCACCGAAACCGCCCGGCGGATCATGGAAGAACATAATATTTCCGGCGTGCCGATCGTCGTCGACGACAACAGACTCGTCGGCATTCTCACCCGAAGGGACATGAAGTTCCTCTCGGAGGATACCCGCATCCAAGAGGTGATGACCAAGAACAATCTCGTCACAGCCGCCCCCGACACCAGCCTCGACCAGGCCGAGCAGATCCTCAATGAAGCCAAAGTCGAGAAACTGCTTCTGGTGGACGAAGAAGGCAAGCTCACCGGCCTGATCACCATGCGGGACATCGACAAGATCAAGCTCTTCCCTCTCAGTTGCAAGGACAGCCGGGGCCGGCTGCGAGTCGGTGGAGCGGTGGGTCTGCTGGACTTCGAACGCGTCGACCGGCTCATCGAGCGGGATGTGGATGTCATCTGCGTCGACACGTCTCACGGCCATAAGGAAATCGTCCTGGAGACGATCCGCCAGATCAAGGCCCGGCATGAAATCGACGTCATCGCAGGAAACATCGCCACCGCCGAGGCAGCCGAGGACCTGATCAAGGCCGGGGCCGACGGGCTGCGGATCGGCATCGGTCCGGGTGCCATCTGCACCACACGCGTTGTCTCCGGTGTGGGTGTGCCTCAGATCACGGCTGTGCGTGAGACCAGCAAGATCGGCGACGCCAACGGAGTTCCGGTAATTGCTGATGGCGGGATCCGTCACAGCGGCGATATCGTAAAGGCCATGGGCATCGGCGCCAGCTCGGTCATGATGGGCAGCCTCTTTGCGGGTATGGACGAATCGCCGGGCCAACTGGTGATCTATAAAGGCCGTCGCTTCAAACAGTATCGCGGCATGGGGTCCATGGATGCCATGCTCGCCGGCTCGGCCGACCGCTACAACCAGAAGGCGGTCGATCCCAGCAAGCTGGTCCCTGAAGGCGTGGAGGGACGCGTGCCCTACCGCGGGAAACTCAGCGATTTCATCTACCAGCTGCTGGGCGGGCTTCGTAGCGGAATGGACCATGTCGGAGCCCACACCATCCAGCAGCTTCGCGAGAAGGCCAGGTTCATGCAGATTTCGGCTGCGACGCTGCAGGAGAACCACCCGCACGACATCGCCATCACCCACGAAGCACCGAACTACTTCACCCAGAACAAGTACAACGGCGAATAGAATACCGGCGGACCGCCGGAGCGACGACCGCTTCGCCTCGCCGGTCTCAGTGTTTGGACAAGCGGGAAGAGCCTGCCCTCCCGGCAGGTGACAATCCGGGGAGACGACAATGAAACATATTGGTTCGCTGCTGACCGCTACGCTTCTGGTTGCCTGCTGCTGGGGCTGCAATACGACGACTCCCGGCGATCAGGTTTCACTGGGCGATGTGAACTATCAGGCAGCGTTTGCGGGCGCTCGGCAGGTCATGCGTACACATTTTCCGGTGGCGTCGGCCGATCCGGAAAGCGGCGTGATTCGATCCCGGCCTGTCCCTGCCGATCCGGACGAGAACAGGATTCTCGGCGGAACCAGCCCGGCACGGAAAGTCGCCACGATGAAGGTGCAGGAAAAGGAAGGTGAAGTCTTTGCACACCTGTCTGTGGCGATCCAGCAACAGGAATCCTCGATTCACCGGGTGATGCCCAATACCACCGGGGAATACGACGCGGTGCCTGACGAAACCCCCGCACAGATGGAGGCGGCCACCACGGCCGAACAGAACGAGTCCTGGATCACACGCAGCTATGATTCAGCCATGCAGCGACGAATGCTGGAGGAGTTGTACCTCCTGCTCCGGCCTTCCGAGAAGAAACCGGCGGCGACAGAGTAGCCTCGGCGGACATCATCGATTGGCCGATCCACAGGGCTCATGCCTTTAGCAGGGTATGAGCCTTCTCTTGTGCCTATAATAGGTCGTACAAGCAGTTATGAACCGCTGGACGGCTTCCGGCAGGAGAGAAACTACCTATGATGAATATTGACTACGACCTGAAACCGGTAGATTTGGCTGAGTTGCTGAAGCGGTTCTGGGAGCTCTCGGCGCAGAAAATCCGCCTGATCGACGACCAGTACGACGTCTCCCGGGGCTCGCCGGTTTTCACCGTTCAAGGTCAATACACCACTCGCGGCTGGACTGAATGGACACAGGGTTTCGAGTTCGGCGCTGCTGTTCTGCAGTTCGACGCAACCGGGGACGAGGAGTTCCTGGAGTACGCCCGTCGCAACACGGTGGAGAAGATGGCGCCGCATGTGACGAGCTTCGGCGTTCACGACCATGGGTTCAACAACGTCAGCACCTATGGCAACCTGCTGCGTTTGATGAGCGAAGGCAAGATTCCGGAGAACGCGTGGGAGCGGAATTTCCATGAACTGGCGTTGAAAGCGTCGGGTGCTGTGCAGGCTCGACGGTGGACCGCCCTGCCCGAGGACTGCGGCTACATCTACTCCTTCAACGGTCCCCATTCACTCTTCGTGGACACCATCCGCTCGTGTCGCGCCCTGGCCGTCAGTCACTGTCTCGGGCACGTCATGCAGGGCGAAAATGACGTGGAGATCAATCTCTACGGCCGGGTCGTAAAGCACGCCAGGAGCACGTCCAGGTACAACATCTACTTCGGCTACGGACGGGACGCCTACGACGTCCCCGGCCGGACGGTGCACGAAGCCATCTTCAACACCAACGACGGTAGCTTCAGGTGCCCGTCGAGCCAACAGGGGTTCAGCCCGTTCACAACATGGACGCGAGGCCTGAGCTGGGCCATGCTTGGGTTCCCCGAACAGCTTGAATTCCTGGACGTGCTGAGTGAGGACGAGTTGGAGCAGTTTGGCGGCCGGGAAGAACTGACGGATCTGTATCTGCGAGCCGCCGAAGCGACCTGCCGCTTCTATATTGCCAACACGCCAACCGACGGCATTCCCTATTGGGATACGGGCGCTCCCAACCTGTACAGGCTCGGCGAAGACTACCTCAACCGACCGAGCGATCCGTACAACGATTGCGAGCCCATCGATTCCTCTGCCGCGGCGATCGGGTGTCAGGGTCTGCTGCGTCTGGGCCACTGGCTGAAGACCCACGGCCGCGAGGAGAACGGGACTGAGTTCTTCCAGGCGGGACTGACCGCGCTTCGCACGCTGCTGGAGGAGCCCTACCTCAGCACGAACGAATCGCACCAGGGTCTGATTCTGCATTCGGTCTACCACAGACCCAACGGCTGGGATTACATACCCGACGGGTCTGCCATTCCCAACGGGGAATCCAGCATGTGGGGCGACTACCATGCCCGCGAAGCCGCCTTGTATGTGCATCGGCTCATCAACGGCGAACCCTACCTGACCTTCTGGCCGGGTAAGTCTCGGCAGTAGTCCACACGCAGAAATCCAGTGCAGGAGCGAAGGTCCCGACAGCGGGGCCTTCGCTCTTTTGCTCTGGACAGAGTGCGTCAAATCGCTATTCTGTAGCGTCCCAGTGTGCGCGGGAAGTGAAGGCTCCCCGCCCCCTGCCCAGCCGCAAACCCAACAGATTGAGGTGCATGATGAATATTGCCGATCTCTCAAAGATCGAAGGCCGAACCTACCCCGCGCGACGGCGCACGCAGAACCTCGTTGGAGGGGCCAGTCCCATCGAGGCGACCGCCTTCTCCATGGGCTATGTAACCCTCGAGCCGCAAGGCGGGCAGGTGCCCTGGCATAGCCAGGAACAGGAAGAAGTCTACTTCGTCGTTTCAGGAACGGGCGAAATGTGCCTGGGCGATGAAAAGCAGCCGCTGTGTGCGGGACAGGCAGTGTACATTCCCTCCGGCGTGTTCCATCAGTTGACCAACGTGGGTGACGATAAACTCACCTTTATCTATGTCTATGGGCCCGCCGGGGACGTCGATCACTGGAAGCAGGAACTGGCCGGCACGCTGCCGAAGGAAGGCGTGGATGTACCCGCCCTGCCCGAAGGCGCCTGGCCGCAGTGTACGGACAAACCCAAGGACGCAGAGTAAGCTCCCGTTGCCGATCGGTCGCCCGTGCCCCCTCGGCAGCAGTAACGAATAACCGCAGTAATCAGTAACAACGGAAAGAGCGATGGCTAACGTAAAGCAGCACCGAGTCGGAATTATCATGAACGGCGTGACCGGCAGGATGGGCACCAACCAGCACCTGATGCGGTCGATCGTGGAGATCATCAAGCAAGGCGGAGTGAAGATCTCGCCCGAGGAGACGATCATGCCGGATCCGATCCTCGTCGGACGGAATCCCGCGAAACTCGAGAAGTTGGTCAAGCTCAGCGGCATCCGGAAAACCAGTACCGACCTGGACGCCGTGCTCGCCGACGACAGCTACAGCGTCTACTTCGACGCCACGAGTACCAATCTTCGCGTGCCCAACGTGACCAAGGCCATCGAAGCCGGCAAGGACATCTACTGTGAGAAGCCGACGGCAACCACCGTCGAGGAAGCTTACAAGCTCTACGAACTGGCCACCGCCAAAGGCGTCAAGAACGGCGTGGTGCAGGACAAGCTGTGGTTGCCCGGACTGGTCAAACTGCAGAACCTCATCGAACAGGGCTTCTTCGGCAAGATTCTGAGCATTCGCGGCGAGTTCGGCTATTGGGTATTCGAAGGCGATACGGTACCCGCCCAGCGTCCCAGTTGGAACTACCGGGCCGAGGAAGGCGGCGGCATGATCATCGACATGCTCTGCCACTGGCGATACGTGCTGGACAACATCTTCGGCGAGGTCAAGAGCGTTTCCTGCCGCGGCGCGACCCACATCCCCACCCGATGGGATGAAAACGGCCGGCCGTACGAAGCAACCGCCGACGATGCCGCGTACGCGACCTTCGAACTGGACGGCGATATCGTGGCACAGTTCAACAGCTCCTGGTGCGTCCGCGTTCGCCGCGACGACCTGCTGACCCTCCAGGTCGACGGCACGAAAGGTTCGGCAGTAGCCGGGCTCCGCAAGTGCTGGGTCCAGCCATACGGAGCGACCCCCAAGCCCGTCTGGAACCCGGACGTCGATCAGCCGATCAACTTCTATGAGGGCTGGCAGGAAGCCCCCGACCAGCAGGAATTCGACAACGCCTTCAAGATCCAGTGGGAAAAGTTCCTCCGGCATCTGGTCCTGGATGAGCCGTTCAAGTGGGACCTCCGTGAAGGAGCCAAGGGTGTCCAACTGGCGGAGAAAGGCATCGAGAGCTGGAAGAAACGCTGCTGGGTCGATCTGCCTGAACTGAAGAAGCTCAACTGAGCAGACTTCATCTATTGAAAATCAACAGGCTGACGGGTCTTCGGGCCGTCAGTCTGTTTTGTTTCTCTGAAGAAGTCCACCGTCACAGCAGCAAACCGACGCCTTCCCGTTCTACCCGTCCCGGGCTCCGCGGGCTGCTGCGCGCCTCCGTCGTAGTACGATAAGCTGCTGCGCGATCCTGCCGGGCTCCGTTCCGATCGTCACGATTGCCGGGCAAGTCAAGAGCCGGCTGTTGGGAACCGACGCGTTCCAGGAAGCCGACATGGTTGGTATCACGCGGCAGATCACCAAACACAACCGACTGGTCACCCGCTTTGAGGGTATCGAGGGAGCCTTGACCGAGGCGTTCTACATAGCCCGGACCGGCAGACCGGGCCCGGTCCTCATCGACGTCACTGTGGACGCAACGACCTGACGGTCTGTTTGTCGAATATCGAGGGGCGGAGTGATTCTCCATCTTTCTCCGCCCCTCGAAATCCTACCGCGGCGCATACTTCATCACGCACGGGCTGTCTGTTGAGTCAAGGTGTCCACTGATTCGCGGCCCAGCACCGAGCCGGCCAGTGCGGCATGAATAGGTACAGACCACGCTCCAAGCCGCTTTCATCTAGGCGGCCGACCGGAATCATGCCCCATGAATTACCCGACTCAATCACCGCCAACACCTTACGCGAGAAAACTTTGCTTGAGCCCGACAAGGCCCTTGTCTGCTGCCGCTTCGGATTCCTAGCATTGGTCAAAGACACGTCCGGAATCATCTGCAAGGAGGTTCAGTGTTGTTCTTGCTGGATCGGATGATGACGGACACGGGCCGCACGCTCGCTCACACTTCGCTCAGCGGTCGGAACGTTCAACACGTCAGGAAGGCGAGACGAACGTCCTGTTAACCCTCCTGCTGGGGGCAGTGCGTCTGCTCGACGCATCTGCAAGCGTGCGAAACAGCAGTCGTGCTATGTATTTTCTCGGAGGAGATACAATGCCGGAACCACTGACAATGATCAGTCTGGGTGGTGGTGTTCTCGGCGTCATCGGACATCTGGCCCGTCGGTATTTTGATATGGCCAAGGAAGTTTTCGACCTGGTGGCTTCGGCGATTCTGCTTCTGATCGCCAGCCCGATCATCGTGGTCTGTGCGGCGATCATCAAGCTCACCAGTCGCGGGCCCGCCATCTTCAGCCAGATGCGGATCGGCAAAGGCGGAAAGCCGTTCCGCATCTATAAACTGCGGACAATGTATACCGACGCCGAAAAACGTTCGGGCGCCATATGGGCAAGCGACAAAGACCCCCGCGTCGTGCCGGCCTGTCGATGGATGCGCGTTTCTCATGTCGATGAACTGCCGCAGCTGTTCAACATCCTTCGCGGAGAAATGTCCCTGATCGGCCCCCGGCCGGAACGGGAAGAAATCCTTTCCGAACTGGAACTCATCTATCCCAATATCCGCCGGCGTCTGACTGTCAAGCCGGGGATCACGGGTCTGGCCCAGATCCGGGACGGGTACGACACCAGCATTGAGGGCGTCCGGCGGAAACTTCGCTCGGACCTGGAATACATTGAGCGAAGACGATGGTCGCTCGAACTGCGTATTCTTGCCGCCACCATGACAAAACTGAACGACCGGAAAGCGCATTGATCGCGGACTGACCGCCATCACCGAAACATGCCGGGACGGCCGGGCGCTGCTTGCACCATCCGCCACAAGCGGATGGTGTCTTTAGGTCTCTGAACAACATACAGACATTGTCTTACGAGCGTGTCGGGCCATGGAGCGAAATGGCTGGAAACTGCCCGCAGAGACCGAACCGTGAGAAATGTTTTGGAGGAAAGCCTCAGAAACTGCAAACAACGACGGAAAGTCCGTCGTAGTACTTGCGTCAATCGGCCACTGACCGCTCATCAGCATCATCGGCCGACTGCTCGCTCTCAAATCTTTGACATCATCTGAACAACGAGGAAAGGGTTCTGCAATGGGACGGAGAGCCACGACGATCGCTCTTCCATTGTGCGCGGCGCTGCTGATGTGCGCCTTGGGAGGCTGCTATGACCCGGAGGAAATCAACCAGTTTCTGACCGAACCCCGGCCGGAGGTCTCCGGCGAGGAGTACCGGGTACTGCCCCCGGATATGATCAGGGTAGTTGCCGGTATCGAAGAACTCAATGAACAGACGCAGCGGATCGCCCCCGACGGGACGGTCAACTTCCCCCTCATCGGCGACATATACGTCGCCAACATGACGCCCAAGGAGATCCAGCAACTCCTCAACGAGAAGGCGGGCAAATACTACGAGCGCGTTGATACCACCGTGCAGGTTGTCGGCTACAACTCCCGCAACTTCTACGTATTCGGCCAGGTGGTGGCATCGGGGCCACAGCCCTGGACCGGCCGCGATACCCTTCTGGATGCCTTGGCGAGGTCCCGGCCGAATGATCTGGCATGGATTGAGCGTATCACGATCATCCGAAGTCCCGAGCCTCAGGAAGGCGGGTTTGCCACGACCCGGCCCGGTAACTACAGAATGAGCGGAGTCCGCCCGGATCGCCCGGACAAGGAACGAAAGAAAATGCTCTTCAATCTCCGCGCGATGATCGAAGACGGCGACATGTCCAACAATATACTCCTGAAGCCTAATGATGTGGTCTATGTACAACCGACGCCCTGGGCGAAAGTGGGCCTGACACTTCGCAGCCTGTTGTTCCCGGTGAGCCCGGTTATCCAGACGATCAGTGCCCCAAGTCGTCTCGGCGACGCTGCGGCCGGGCAGAACATCTCCCAGTGATATAGCCAAAGGAAAGACACCTCCCATGGCTGAGCATAGACAGTCCAAGACGCCCCGAGACGTCCTCAAGGTTATCTTCCGCAGGTTCTGGTTGTTCCTGATTGGCTGGTTGGTCTTCGCCATCATCGCCCTGTTCGCTCAGCAGGCGTTCCGGGAGAAGATCTATACCGGAGAGGCAACCTTTGAAGCCAGACGGGAGACGGCCCTGGAGGGAACGCGCGGCAGCCAAAGCCGGAGTTTTGAAGCCCTCATGCAAGGCGTGAGCCAGGAACTGACTCACACGCAGACCATCGAAGCAGTGATCAACTCGCTGGGGCTGGCCAATCACCTGCCGCAGACCCCGACCGGTCAACTGACCGATAGAGGCAAGCGGATGAAGCTCGAGTTGATCCGGGAAATTCAGGACAACCTGCAGATCTCGATGACGATAACTCGTTCGGAAGTCGGTTGGGTGACTGTGCAATTCAGCCATGAGAATCCGGTCTGGGCAGAGGCGATTCCCAACAGCCTGGTCAATATCTATACCAACATGACAGGCGAAAAGATCAAGGACCGACTGGCCAAACACAAGGTATTTCTGGAGCAGCGTCGCGTTGAGGCAGCGAAGCTCTGTGCGGAACTTCAGGATCGGAGAGATGCCTTCGAACGTGCACAACCCTCTCAGTACCTTCAGGATCGCCACCTGACAAAGCAGATGAAGATCGATCTGGAAGAGCAGATCGGCAACCTTATGCGGAATAAGCAGGCCACCGAAAGGGACCTGGAGGACCTGAAGGACCTGATTGCACAGGTGCGTGGGCTGACTACCCAGCCGGACAAGGTAGTTCGAGGCCCAAACCCGGAGAGAAAGGAACTGGAGCAGAAGCTGGAGAAACAGATTCAGCTCCGGGAGTTCCTGAAGAACCAGGGATACAAAGACGCCCATCCCAAGCTGACCCAGGCCGAGAAGAATATCCAGCAGTACCGTGAGCAGATCGAGAACACGCCAAAGACCATCGTGCTGCAGTCGGAATATCTTTCCGGCGCCGATCGCGCCGAGACGATCGCAAAAATGCAGCGGATGAAACGCGAATACGAGGACGAACTGGAGCGGGCGACAAGCAAACTCGGTCTGCTGCGCGATGAGATGACAGTTTTGACGGACGTCCTGGCGAATTTTGGCCCGTACCGCCAGGAGCACGACGCGATCATTCAGGAACTGGATGCCGCAGAGAGCAAACTCGCCAACTGGGAACAGAATCTGACGCAGGTGGAGATCGAACTGGGTGCGGAACTCGCTGAGAAACGGACGCGACTGGACATCGCCGAACGTGCCCAGAAGCAGTACAAGCCCGCCTCACCGGGACTCATGTCGATGATCGGATTTGCCGTTGCGGGCGGTCTGGGCTTTGCCGGCCTGCTCATTTTCCTCTGCATGGCGGTGGATCACACCGTGAACGGTCCGGAGCAGGCAGAAAGCGCTTTCGGCATCCCGGTCCATGGGATCATTGGAGAGATAGCGACCCCAGGCAAAAAGCAGATGCGCGTGTTCGGTAAGTACATCCTGCTCCCGCTGATCTGCCTGATCCTGCTGCTGGTGCTGGGCTTTGCCGGACTGATGTCGAAGTACTGGTTGGAGGATGAGCAGCAATACCGCCAGATGAAAGGCGACCCGATCGGCTTTGTCGTGAACAAGATCGAGTCGACGGTTTCGACCTCGGGGAGGCGCTGATGTATTTGTCCTTTTACAATCTCAGAGAATTCCCTTTCGCGATCACCTGTGACTCGCGGTACTTCTTCGAAAGCTCAGCACATGCTGAGGCGCTGGCGAACATGATGTACACGGTCCAGCAGCGAAAAGGAATGGTATTGGTCACAGGAGAGGTCGGTGCCGGCAAAACCTTCGTCGGCAACATGCTCACCGACCGATTGGGCGCCAAATGCCTGACGGTGTACATGAAAAATCCGCCGCAGTCGGCCAAGCAGTTGATCCGCGCTGTTGCCGCGGCGACAGGTATGAATGTCCGCGCCACCACCGACAAGATGAGCATGCTGGACGCACTGGAAGAGCAGTTGGTCTCGCTGCTGATCCGCAGACGGTTGGTAGCCCTGATCCTCGACGAATGCCAGGATCTGCCCGCGTCCAGCCTCGAAGAACTGCGACTGCTCTGGAACTGGGAATACCAGGGCAACCGCCTGGTCCAGATCATACTCATCGGTCAGCCGGAACTCAGAGAACGGCTCATGCAACCTCGCTGGGAGCCGTTGCGACAGAGGATCGTACTCAGCTACCACCTGCGACACCTCAACGCCGACGACACCAGTCGCTACATCAGCCATCGGCTTGCTATCGCTGCCAACGAAGGAGGCGCCGGTGTTTCGTTCAGCGACGAAGCGAGGGATCTGATCTTCCAGGCCACTGACGGAATACCACGGCTGGTCAATGTACTCTGCGACAACGCCCTGCTGGTCGGCTATGCCCGCGATTCGCATCTGATCGGCGAGGATATTGTTTCCGATGTGCTCCGCGACATGACCTGCTGGGGTCTGCAGAGTCACCACAGGGCCGGAGATACCGACTCGCTCGAATGGTCCGGAAGGAGATAGACCATGCCAAACGTCTGGGACGCGATGAAACGACACAGCGTGGAAAAAGGCGGCGGCCAGGAGGTGCTTGGCCCCTCCGACCAATCCGAAGAAGACTCCCTCGGACGGCAGAGTATCGACCTGTCCGATACCTTCCAGCCGGGCCGACGAATCAGCCTGCCTCCACAACTGGAGCCGGAAGCAGCCAAACGCTATTCCAAGTTGATCCGCACCTGTCACGAACGTGGCGGGTCCATCGCCGAAGAGTACCGATCACTCCGCACCAACCTGTTGTCGAGTGCTGAAGACGGCAAGATCTCCCGCGTGATCACCTCCGCCAATAAGGGCGAGGGCAAATCTGTCAGCGCATCCAATCTGGCAGCCGTTCTTGCCGAACGACCGGGAAAGTTCACCCTTCTGGCGGATTTCGATATGCGGAGAGGGCGGATTGCCAAGCTCTTCAATACCGAGAAGTCGCCCGGCATTGCCGAGGTGCTCCGTGGAGAAACCGACCTGCTGGAGGCAATCCAAGCCACTGCGCTGCCAAACCTGTACATCCTTCCGACCGGATCAGTGAAGAGGGAGGAGGTCGGAACTCTGATCTCCGCCCGTGAAGTCAGAAAGATGATCGCCCAGGCCAAAAGCTGCTTTGACTATGTCATCTGGGATACGCCCCCGATCAATGCGGTTGCCGATGCCGGAGTCATCGGACAACTCGCCGGTGAAGCGCTGCTGGTGGTCCGGCTGAACAAGACACGGAAAGAGTGTGTAGCCCGCGCGATCCGCCTGCTCCGATCAGCCCGCGTCGATGTCGGGGGCATCATCCTCACGCATCGGCGCTATTATATTCCCAACTATCTCTATCGCTACTCTTGATCCGCGGTGCAGGACTTCATGCAGCGTCTTCTGTATATATCGCATCGCGTGCCCTACCCGCCCGACAAAGGCGAGAGGGTCCGCGCGTTCCACGAGATCATGGCTCTCTCCAGCGTGTTCGATGTCACCCTTCTCGCCCTTTGCCAGGAAGCCTTCGATGCGGCAAGACTCGAGCCGATGGAGGAGCTATGCTCTGCTGTCCTGCCACTGTGGGCCCGCGGCAAACTCGGCGTGCTGCGCGGCGTGTGGCGGATTGCTCGGGGCCGCTCGGCCACCGAGTGCTACTTCCAGCCGGACAGCTGTTCCATGCGTCGCGTTGATCGCATTCTTCAGCAACGGTTCGATCTGGCATTCGGGTACTGCAGTTCGACGCTTCCGCTGCTGCTGAAAGCAAACGCGGAATCTTGTGCAATGGACCTGGTCGATGTGGACAGTGCCAAATGGCGCGCGTACGCGCGTCGAAGACACCTGCCCGGACATCTGCTGTATTCGCGGGAAGCTGCCGCCGTGGCCCGCCTGGAACGCCGGGCACTGGAACAGTGTCGCACCGTTTTCACCGTCAGCAGTGCAGAGGCTGATCTCCTGCCGCCCGGGCCGGCGAAGGTCGTACCGGTACAGAATGGGGTCGACACGAGCCATTTTCGCCCGACGAACACAAAGCCGGACTCGGACAGCCCCGCACTGGTGTTCACCGGCTCCATGGATTACGAACCAAACGTCCGGGCCGTGTGCTGGTTCTGCCGCACTGTCTATCCGGAACTGAGGCAACGATTTCCCGGTCTCCGGTTCCTCATCGTCGGCCGTCACCCTGTCGGAGCGGTGCAGCGACTGGATAAACTGGAAGGTGTGACCGTCACCGGTTCCGTCGTCGACACCGCCCCTTATCTTCACCAGGCGGCCGTCGCCGTCGCCCCGCTGGATATCGCTCGCGGCATCCAGAACAAAGTCCTCGAAGCTGCCGCGTGCGGTGTACCTGTTGTCGCATCCCCCGAAGCGCTTACCGGGCTGGACTTCAGCGCCGATCAACATGTTCTCTCAGCCAGGAGCCCCGATGAGTGGGTAGAGGCCGCCGCGCGGCTTCTGACAGATCCAGCGTATGCAGATCGTCTGACGGAGCAGGCATTACGCATGGTCCGCAACACGTACAGCTGGCCCAGCCGGATGGCAGCACTCGTGCAGGAATGTGTTCGTCTTGCGAACCCACACCAACCGACCGACGAGAACATGTCGGCTGGGATGCCCGCGGGGGGAGGTATTGCATGATCGAAGGCAAGACCATACTTTGCTTCGCAAGCAATTACGACGCCCCGCCCACGAGCAAGCATCACGTGATGCATCTGCTGGCGGAGCGAAACGAAGTGCTCTGGGTCAACTACCATGCATCCCGCAAGCCCAGCGCGAACGGATCGGACCTGTTGCACATCGCCGGCAAGCTTCGGCAGGTGGCGGCCGGTCTGCGTCAAGTCCGGCGGGGGCTGACGGTACTTACGCCCCTGGTTGTCCCGCTCCCGTCCAGTTCCGCCGCTGTTCGGGCAAACAGGATGCTGCTGACCACCTCCATCCGCGCCGCCCTGTCGCACTTGCGCAACGGCCCGCTTCAGGTCTGGTCATTCACGCCCGACATCTCCTACATGCTCGGGACGTTCGGTGAGGATAAGGTCATCTACTACTGCGTGGACGATTTCTCCTCCTTTTCGGGGTACGATACCGCTCAGGTCCTGAGGGATGAAGAAAATCTCTGCCGGCGCTCGGATCTGGTCATCACCACCTCGCAACCGCTGCAGAAGGCAAAATCTCGCTGGAATCCGAACACGATTCTTGTACCGCATGGAGTGGACCATAGGCATTTCCGCGGAGCCTCTCTGACGCCACGCACATTGCCGGATGATCTGGCGCGGATCCCTTCTCCACGACTCGGATTCTTCGGACTCCTTCGGGACTGGGTTGATCTGGACCTGCTGGCGGATGTCGCCCGCAAACGACCTGACTGGCAGTTCGTCATGATCGGCGATGCGGACTCAGTCGTGGATATCTCCCAATACCGGCCTGTGGAGAATCTGAATTTCCTCGGCCGACGGGCTTACCACGAGCTACCCGCCTACTGTGCCGGGTTCGACGTCGGCCTGGTACCGTTCAGGCTCAACCGGCTGACCGAGGCGGTGAACCCGATCAAGCTCCGGGAATATCTGGCGGCGGGGTTGCCGGTGGTTTCCTCACCCATGCCGGAAGTTCGGCGCTACGCGGATCTTGTCCGTTTTGCCTCGACTAGCGAAGAATTCATCCCGGCGGTGGAGGCGGCACTGCAGACTTCCATCGAGCAACGTCGGCATTATGTCCAACGGATGACCAGCGAGACGTGGGAAAGCAAACTGACCATGATCCACAGCGCCCTCCACCCATGCCCAAAGGCGGAGCCTGATCCGCCACAGGCCATTTTGAAAGCGGGGTCCTGATGAGGATTCTCGTTACATGTTTTTCGGATGTATCACGACGGGGAGAAAATGTCTCCTTCGCTCTGCAACTGGCCTCGTCTCTGCAGCAGCGGGGCCATGCGGTAACGGTCCTCTCCCGCAGCGACGCACCCAATCAGCGAGGTATTGATCTGATCCGGGGCGTGCCTACCATCTTCCATGGCGACAGTTCTGCCGGCGTTTTGCGGCGTCTGGCGCATATGCCTGTCCTCTCCCTGCATCAGAACCTGGTGCACGTCATGCGGTACCAGGTCGAGGAACCGGACGTGCTGCTGACGCTCTGCCCGTTCTATGTCAACGCGGCCCGGTGCGTCTGGCCGAGAGTGAGGATCATCTATCTTTTCGCAGGCTTCTATCAGCCGGACGCCGGACCCACCTCCATACGGCGTCACCACTGGCTGAGATTCCTCCACCGACACCTGCTCCGGCGGGCTCAGGTGCTCGCTTTGAGGCGCAGCGATCAGACGCTGGTACCTTCGCCCGCATCGGTCCGTCCTGTACTGACCGCCTGCTCGCGAATGGAGGGCCGGCTGGACATTGCCGTACCCGGAGTGCTTGATCTGAAACAGCATCCCGTCCGACGCGATATTCTCCGAGCACGCTTCCACACCCCGGCCAACGCGACGGTCCTGCTGGCAGCCCGTCAACCCATCGACGCCGACAACGTGACATTCCTGCTGAAAGTACTGCAGAACGCGAAGGCTCCCAACATCATGCTCTGGGTGGCTGGGTCCGGTCCTGAGTTGGAGGAGGTTGAATTCCGCGCCAAAAAGAGCGGGCTGCTGGACCGGGTGCGCTTCCTCGGAGCGCAGGCGGAAATGAGTGAAGGCTGTGCTGCCGCGGATGTTCTGGTGCATGCTGTCCGTATGGAGTTCTCACCGCAAGTGTACCTGCAGTCGATGGCATACGGCCTGCCGGTCATTGGCCCTGCCGACAATTACCCCCGAACGGTCAGCCCGCTTCCACATCTGATCCAGGAAGGCATACACGGGTTCATCTACGACCTGGATTCAGAGATTTCACTGCGCCTCGTGCTGGAAGAGATTGCCGGCTCGCCTCACATGCTTCGACCGATGGGACTGGCGGCCCGTGAACTGGCTGTCTCACAACACGACTGGGACGCGTATATCGACACGATCCAGCAGTATCTCCTGACCGGACGACAGAGCGCCGGGCCCCGCACCCGAAAGGAGGGGTTGCGATGAACGACAGAAAATGGCTATTCGTTTGCCCGAGAATGCCCTGGCCGATCATCAATGGGCGATGGCTTCGCGTGTATCATCTGGCTCGGACGCTCGTGAGTCTGGGCGATCACGTGGACCTGCTGAGCTTCGATGGCGACTCTGAAGGCGTAGAGGCCTATGGCAATGCCGGGGTAGGAATAGCCGAACTGCTTCCGGGCAGGCATTGCCCCAAAGGCCCGGGACGGTGCAGATTGGCCACTCACGCCTACGATCCGGACTTCGCCCGGGCTGTCGAACGGCATGCCGGGGAATATGACGCCACGGTTCTGGAAGGCCAGACGGTTCTGCAATACTCCCGAGAGGCAAACCGTTCGGGGACTGTCATCAGCGAGATGGTGGACGACCCTGTTCTGGAAGCCCGCCGCAAGCTGTTCCGCAACCCGGCTCCGGTACGCCTGGCCCGTCGGATGAAGTTCCTTCTCGGTGAACCGAACTACGAACGATACTGCATGGAACATGTAAACTGCGCGGTGTTCGTGACATCCGACGATGCCGACAGCTTCTCCAGACGCGTTGACGGTACCCCCACGGCCGTCATCCCCAATGGTGTTGATGCCGAGTTTTTCGCCCCGCCCGAAGACGCCGAACCGCGGGACCAGAACCGCCTCGTGTTCCTCGGCCACATGAGCCATCCGCCGAATGAAGACGCTGCGGAGTTTCTGGCTCGCGACATCCTCCCTTACGTCCAGCTGCGCCGACCCCAGGTGCGTGTGACGATCGTAGGCGCCGACGTCACGGATCGTGTGGCAAGTCTGGCCTCCGAACGGGTGGAAGTTACCGGCAGGGTTGAGGACGTCCGACCCTATCTCTGGTCGGCGGGAGCGGTTGTTCTGCCGATGCGAATCGGGACGGGCATCAAGAACAAGATCCTGGAAGCCTGGGCTGCCGGGGCTGCAGTAGTCACCACACCGCGGGCGCTTCAGGGACTCCCGGAAGATGCCCACTCGGCGCTGGCCGTGGCTCAGGGCGCCAAAACGATCGGCCAGCAGGCCCTGCGAATTCTGCGAAGTCGCGCCACGCAAGAGAGCATGGGTGCAGCGGGCAGACGAATTGTCCGCGAGCACTTCACATGGCCTGCCGCCGCCAATAAGCTGCGGGCCCTCACAGGGCAGTACCAGCCTCAGTACACCGCGGAGAAGACGCAATGCCACTGAGATCACTGCTATTTCTGGGCCTGTTCGGTGCATCGTGCCTGTTGGCGCTGGCCATGCCGATCTTCGGCGTGGGAGGCTATATGGCCCACTACATCATCGGACCGGAACGACAATGGTGGGCCGGGGCGGTCAGTCACTATGGACTGCGGTACTCGTACATGCTCGCGCTCGCGACGGCCGTGGGCTTCCTGTTCAGTTTCTCCCGCCTGCGGTACGGAGCCAAACTGCTCCATCGAGGTGAAATCCTGATCATCCTGTTCCTGGGCCTCGTGTGGATTTCCACTATGACGAGCCCGACCAGCGTGAACAGGTATACCACCGTCGATCACCCGTCGATGAAACTGACGAAGGTTGTCATTTTCCTGCTGATGATGACACACATAGCCACCACCCGGCGGAAGCTGGACGCCCTGCTCTGGGTGATTCTGATCAGCGCCTTTATCCTCGGTACGCAGGCATACAACACACCGCGGTCCCAGTTTGTCCGGGGTCGTCTGGAAGGTGTCGGCGGCGCGGATTTCGGCGACTCGAATCGACTGGTGTCGTTTCTTGTCCCCCTTCTTCCTCTGATGGGGGTAATGTTCATGCGGTCCCGATGGCCCGGAAGGATCGCACTGCTGTTCCCGGCAGCATTCGTGGCAAACACCATCATCCTCTGCCGGAGTCGCGGTGCGATGGTCGGAGCAGCGGTTGCCGGTGCCGCGGCTTTGCTGTTTAGTCCCAGGAGATACCGCAAGCACATTGCAGGGGGGCTTCTCGTAGCGCTGCTCGGCGGTTGGTATCTTTCCGACCCGCAGTTCCTGAAACGCGCAAGCACCATCATTGTCGATGAAGGCGAGCAGCGCGACGCGTCGGCAGAGAGCCGCATCGAAATCTGGAAGGCCACCATGCAGATGCTCAAGAGCAATCCGCTGGGAGTCGGCGTAGGAAACTTCTATCAGAGGATCGGCTCGTATGCCAGAGAACACCAGGGCCGTGACGCCCACAACACGTTCGTGCGGTGCGTTGGCGAGCTTGGCATTCCCGGGCTGATTGTTTTCTGTCTGGTGTTGGGCTATGCGGTCCGAACCTGCTGGCAACTGATGCAGATCGGAAAAAGGCTGCCCGAGCCTCACGGCGACCAAGTTACCTGGACGGCGTACGGATTCCTGATCTGCCTGATCGCCAACATCGCCTGCGGGATGACGACTACCCTGCTCTACCAGGAGTCGCTCTGGTGGTTCATCGCCATGCCGATCGCGCTGCGGCGGGTGACCGAGAACATCCGAGAGGACCTTCGGGAGCCTCAACCGGCTGTCGCACTGACGCCACCCAAGCCGCAAAGGACGCCCGCCCCGGCAGGCGCTTTGAGTATGGAGGAGTAGATGGTCTGCGATTGCCACAAGCCGGTGCACATTCTGCACGTCATGCCTGGATTGCTTCCCGGCGGTATGGAATTGACCATGGCCAAGGTGGTTCGGTCACTGGGAAGTCCGCAATTCTGCCATAGCGTAATCTGCCTGAGATCCAAACCGGCGATCGCTCATCTGCTATCGCCCGACATCCCCATCATCTGCATGAGGGCCCGACCCAACGAGCCCGGTCTTCCTTTGCGACTGCTTCGCCTGATCCGGCAGATCAATCCGGACGTGATCCACGCTCGCAACTGGGGAGCCTGGGCCGATATCGCGCTGGCTCGCGTGCTCAACGGCGGAGATAAGCCGCTGATACTCAGTTTCCACGGGCTTGGAAGAGCCGGATACCTGCCGCTCCGCCGACGTTGGGCATCGAATCTTCTCGGAAGGACCTCCACCGTCCTGATGACCGTCAGTGAGACCTCCCGTCGTTTGGTCACCCGCGAATTCGGCTGGCCAAGGGGACGCGTCATCGTCCTGCCAAACGGCGTGGATGTACAAAAGTTCCATCCGCCCGGAGAACACGCGCAACGGTCACCGGTGGTGGTCGGCACCGTCGGCAATTTGAGACCGGTCAAAAACCAGATAATGCTTCTGGACGCGTGCAGCCGTTTGCGGAACGAAGGGTTCGACCTGGAGCTCCGGATCGCCGGCGAAGGAGAACTCCGGAATGAACTGACCCGAAGAGCAGCCGAACGCGGTTTCGATCAACGTCTGCATCTGCCCGGACACGTCCGGACCATCCCCGAGTTCCTGCGCGAACTGGACCTGTTCGTACTGCCCAGTGACAGTGAGCAGAACCCAAATGCCCTGCTGGAAGCCATGGCCACCGGCCTGCCCTGCGTTGCTACCAGGGTCGGTGGCGTGCCTGAACTGCTGGATTCGGGTAAAGCCGGCAACATCGTCCGGCCGGGCGACGTCGAGCGACTAACGCTGTCGATGCGCATGTTGCTGACCCATCCCCAGATGGCGAAACAACTCGGTCACCGCGCACGTTCCCGCGCCTGTGAGGTCTACAGCCTCCGACAGATGGTCGGCAATTACTCGAACATGTACCGGAAAACCGTAGCGACAACGTCTCTGTAAACTGAACTGAGAAAATGAGAGTACTTTCCTTTTCATACTGCTATCCGCGTCCGTCCCGACCTGCGTGGGGGGTGTTTATCCACCAGCGACTCGCGGCCATGGCACGGCATGCCGAGCTTCAGGTGGTCAGCCCGGTGCCGGTGTTTCCGGTCCTGAGATCTGCTCCCAGCAATCTGCCTCTCAAAGAAGAACTGGACGGGCTGACGATCCACCGGCCCCGGTTTCGATATCTACCCGCTGTGCTGAAGCACCGCGACGGCAGGTTGTACGCCAAGGGAATCGTCAACAGCGTAAGAGACATAGTCCGGAATTTCAGGCCGGACATCCTTGATGCCCATTTCATCTGGCCGGACGGGGTTGGGGTGGCCAATCTGGCCGGATCGTTTGATCTGCCGCTGGCGATCACGCTGAGGGGCAAGCTGTATCCGGCCATTGAAGACCCGCGCATAAAGCAGCAATGCGTAACCGCCCTGCGCAAGGCCTCGGTCGTTCTGAGCGTATCCAGACCGATGGCAGAGGTGGCCGAGCATTTGGGGACCGGTCGCGGTAAGCTGACCGTCATCGAGAACGGCGTGGACTTGCAGCGGTTTGCACCTCGCGACCAGTCTTTGGCGGCCGGCGAACTGAACTTGCCGAATGATCTGCCGATTCTGCTTGCCGTGGGACATCTGAAACCCAGCAAAGGACAAGAGGACCTGCTGGAGGCGGCATCCGGCCTACCGATGCCCGTGAGACTGGTGTTCGTCGGCGGTGAAGCCCAGCGAGGGTACACCGCCCACCTCCGCAAACGAGCGGCCGGGCTCGGCATGGAGGGGCGAGTACATCTGGTGGGTCGACAGCCGTATGGGCGCATCCCCACCTTTCTTGCAGCCGCCAACATCGTCGTGCTTCCGAGCTGGCGGGAAGGATGTCCCAATATCGTGCTCGAGGCATTGGCGAGCGGAAGACCGGTGGTGGCCACTCGCGTTGGTGCGACGCCTCAGCTGATCCAGCCGCCCCTGAACGGACACATCGTGCCGCCCAACCAGATTGCCGCTCTTCGTGACGGCCTGCACGAGGCACTCCGGAAAGACTGGAATGCCCTGGCCATTCGCAACAGTCCAGCAGTCCGCAGTTGGGATGGCGTAGCCGAGCGGGTGCTTTCCACATTCGCCGAAGCGCTTGGCTCCCCCGAAGGAGACTCGCACAAGCTCCCAGACCGCCCAGCCATGTCAGAAAGGAGCCGGTGAATATGAGCGATCAACTGACACTGCTCCGCAAACCGGTCCGAAGCAAGCGAAGACGAGAGAAGCGGGTGCTGGCGGTGGTGGGAGACTCGCAGGTCGGGCTTTGGGTGGTGCGTAGCCTCGGGCGCTACGGGCTGAATGTGCACGCCGTCTGCAAAACCAGCAACGGACTCTCCGCCTACAGCCGTTATGCTGACGGCGCCTGGTCGCTGAGCTGCCCGTCCCATTCTCCTCGGTTCGCACAGCAGATTATTCAGCTGGCGAGGCAGCTTGATGTCGGTTCGGTCATGACGATCGCCGAATCGTATCACAAGGCCCTGATGAAGGTCAGGGATGAACTGGAGCCGGATATCCACCTGTTCTCGCCGGCGGATGAATGCTTCGAGAAGGCCGTGGACAAAGGGTACATGAACGAACTCTGTCTCGACCTCGGAGTGCCTGTGGCGAAAGGAGCCACGTTGGATCAGTTCCTGTCCGGCAGGAACGGCCTGCGGTATCCGCTGGTGCTTCGGACGCGCAATCTCAACGATAGATCGGTCAAGCGTGCCCCATGGAAAGCGGCCTATGCCGATGGAAACCCCGCACTGGAGAAACTGGCCCGAGACGTCCGGGGTGCGGAGAGCAATGTGGTGGTCCAGGAGTATCATTCAGGCGTGGAGGATCACGTGCAGGTGCTGATGCACGACGGCGAGCCGTTCATGGTGGGTGAATATGTCGGCGAGCATCACATGCCGCTTGCCGGTGGTGTGACCGTCCGGCGGGTCAGTTGTCGGCACCCGCAAGTTATCCACGACTGCATTAAGCTGCTTAAAGCACTCGAGTGGGACGGCATAGCGGGCGTGCAGTTTCATTACGACCCGGCGACAGACGATTACATCTTCCTGGAGATCAATCCGAGATTCATCGGAGGGCTGCCCACCGTCATCATGGCTGGGTTCGACGCCCCGCTGCTGCTTTGGCAGAGCCATTTCGAACCGGACAACATGCAACGCACCAGGTACCGGCTGGGCATGCGCACCCGCATCCTCGGTGGCGACGCCAACTGGGCGCTGGGCATGATCCGGCGCGACCCGCTTCCACCGGACCAGCAGCATGTGAGCAGAATCCGCAGCGTGGGCAGCTTCCTCTGGAACAGCCTCCCATGGACGCGGGACGATGCGTGGCTCGTGGGCGACCCGAAGCCTGCGGTCGTCGATTGGATCAACATGGTCCGCCGGCTCGGTGACAAATCCACCGACATCCTCGGAAGCCAGGAGAAGCAGATCGCAACATGAGAACTCCCGGCGTCTACATCACGATCGACGTGGAATGTTCCATGGGCGGAGCCTGGGACAGCAGTACGCTTCTGCCGGTTGCTCCCGAGCGGGCGGTTCTGGGACGGTACGGACGGGCGAGCTACGGCCTGCCACTGATCACCGGAATACTGCGAGAGCATGGTCTGGCAGGTACGTTCTTCGTGGAGCCGTTCGACGACGAGATTGGCTACCCCGGCCGTTTTGATGCCTTCTGCAGTGATTTGCTGGATGCCGAACAGGACGTTCAACTGCACATTCACCCGAATCACAAGAGCTTCGGCCGCTGCCGCAGTAACGAGGATTACATCCGCAACGATCGTCTGTGCGAGCTGCCGTATGAATACCAGGTCGAACTCGTCCGGGAAGGGGCTGATAGATTCAAGCGCATCACCGGCAAGACCCCCAAGGCGTTCCGGGCGGGCAACATGGCCGCCGACGAAAACTCGCTCTCCGCTTTGGCCGCTGCGGGAATACAGGTCGACAGTAGCTACACGTTCACATACGCCGGCAGGCAATGCGGATTCTCCGCCGAGCGTCCCTTCAACGGGACGCGGTGGTATGGTTCGGTGCTGGAAGTGGCCTTGTCCGGCTTTCGCCAGCCGAGCCTGCCGGCCCTGCATCCATGCAAGCCGCTGGACCTCGTCAGCGTCTCCTTCCCCGAAATGCAGTCGGCGGTCCGGAAGATATGCAGCGCCGGTGCCGAGGCCGTGCTCATTCTGCACAGCTTCAGCCTGATGAAGGTCCGCAACATCCGCTATGACGGCGGCAGGCCCAACCGAGTTGTCATCCGCCGATTGCGACAACTGTGCCGATGGCTTGCCGAAAACAGACAGCAGTATCCCACACGCACCTTCAGCGACATCGCCGGCGAGGTCGACCAAGGCATCTTCCATGCACGCGAGGTGCCACCGGCCGCGGTAGTTAAACCCATACAGGCCGTGACACGGAAAGCCGTACAAGGCGTCAATCGCTGGTATTGGATGTAACGGCGGGCTTCCGGCCAGCGACCGTAGAGATTCCCCGCGCGCGTGCCGCGACCGCTCGACGTGGCATCAGTTGACGCTCAAAGGAGAACATCATGCTTACGCCCATGGCCAGAACCTTCTACCGCGTACAGGAACGCCTGCTCGGCAGGAAGAGCTTCCGTATCCTGCAGCAGCTCCGGGGAAGCGAATCATGGCCGCGAGAACGCCTGGAGGAAATACAGTTACTTCGCCTGCAGGAGCTGGTCTCCGCCGCCTATAGACATACGCCCTACTGGCGAGAGGTGATGGACTCCCGGAAGCTGCAGCCGGACGACATCCGGTCTCTGGAGGATCTGAAGAAGTTCCCGCTCCTGGAAAAGCCCACGCTACGGAAGCGGCGGGAGGAAATGGTATGGCGTGAGGAAGGCCCGCGACTGCAACTGGTCCGCACCAGCGGCTCCACCAATGAGGCCCTCCAGTTCTACACCAATGCCAATCGCGAGGCCCAGATTAACGCCGCTCGTATGAGAGGCCACGAATGGATCGGGATCCGCAAAGGCGACCGTGAGATGTACTTCTGGGCATCGCCTGTCGAGTTGAGCAAGCAGGACCGCATCAAACATTTCCGCGACTGGTTGATCAACGACGGGCTTACCAACGCGCTGGAGATGACCGACGATCAGGTCGACCTCACGGTCGAAGCCTGGCGAAACTGGGGCGTGAAATGCCTGTTTGGCTACCCGAGCAGTCTCGTTCTGCTGTCCCACATGGCCGAGCGTCAGGGCGTGGATCTCTCCGTTCTCAGTCGGGACGGTTCGCTCAAGGCGATCTGCACGACCTCGGAGATGCTCACCGATGAAGACCGCGAGATCATTTCCCAGGCTTTCGACACACCTGTTTACGACTCATACGGCCTTCGGGAAGGCGGGCTCATCGGGCACGAGTGCGAGCACTTCACGATGCACACCTGCGACGAACAGGTCTTTCTGGAAACGATCGATCCGGACACGCTGGAACCCACCGACGGCGAGGGGGAACTGGTTCTCACCAACATCGCCAGCAAGGTTTTCCCCATCATCCGCTACCGCACGGGAGATATTGTCACCCTGCAAGACGGCCGATGCGAATGCGGCCGCTCGCTGCGATCGATCGAGGTCAGCGGCGGACGGATTGTCGATTTCTTCGTCACCAAAGGCGGAAAGTGGATCGCGGGGTACTCCTTCATCTACATCTGCCGCAGCATCGAAGGCGTGACGCGTTTTCAGGTCCGACAGGATCGCATCGGAGAGATCAGGGTGCTGCTGGAAACGGATGAGAATTTCCCAGCCGACGGCGTGGAGCGAGTCCGTGAAGCAACACGGGCCCGGCTGAAGAGCGATGATGAGGTGCGGGTCGAAATCGTACCGGAAATCAAGACAGCCGCGTCGGGCAAATACATGCCGATCGTCAGTGAGGTCGCAAGACAACTAAGAGCACAGGGGCAGACAAGAGCCCCCTCGGAAGCGTAGACCCCGCTCCCGGTGAGACGCCGCAGACGAACTTCGGATCACTTCCGGGCCAGGAGAGTGCGAAGGGCCTTCGAAAACTGGCCGATACGGAGCGTCCGCAACTTGGAAGGTTTGAGATAGCCCAACGCGGGCTTCAGTAAGTGGAGACGCAGATGTTGACGACGCAGACACCCCCTGCTCGCATCGACCGCCGCAAGGCGATCAAGCCGCTCAAACAGGCGGCTGGACCGCTTTGCGGAAAGCGGCCGGGGGCCGTCGCCGTCGTCGATGGTCGCCACGCGCCGGATCGAAGCCACTCCGCCCTCTCCCAGTTCAGCCAGCACGACGCACCCGGTGCGCTCGCGCCGGTTCCATTTGATCCGGTCGCCGTCGGTAAACGGGACCTCGCAGGAGACGAAATTGCCCATCGAGTAGATTACCGCCCCCCTGCCGATACGTTCCATCCCCTGCAGCACATGGGGATGATGCCCGAGGATCAGGTCCGCCCCGGATTCGATCAGCCGCCGCGCCAGTCGACGCTGGGACGGCAAGGGCATCGGGTATCGCTCCCTGCCCCAGTGCAGCGAGACGACAACGTGGTCCACCTGTTCCCGAAGGCTCTGGATCCGTCCCACCAGGCTCTCGTCCAGCGGAGCCACGCCGGCCCGGCCGGCGTCGGCAAAGCACCATGGGCCGGTCTCGGCATCCACAGCAGCGATGAATGCGACCGACCGGCCGCACCGACGCAAGATTGTAGCTTCCGCGGCGGCCGACGCTTCCATTCCCGCCCCGATGTGTTCGATGTCCAGGTTCTCTACCGTTTCGATGAGTCTGTCCAAGCCTTGCTCCAGGCAATCCATGGCGTGGTTGTTGCCCAGCGAAACAATGTCGAAGGCGCCGCCGATGCTCCGCACCATCTGCTCAGTCGCGACGACGCGAGGTTCGGTGGTCACCGTCTGGTCGGACGCCAGGCAACACTCCAGGTTCCCGAAGAGGATATCGCTGCCGTCCCACAGCGGCTTGGCTCTGTCGAAAAGGCGATCCCAGCAGCGAGCTCGACCGTCGCGACAAAACAGCAGATCGCCGACAGCAGCGAGCTTGACTGTGTGAATGTTGCGATCCAACCTGGGCCTCCTGACCGGTCCGGACAAGCGCGAAACAGAACGAGCACGCATCGTATGTACGCTCCTGAACACCAGGGAGTTTATGCAGTACCGAAAAGAAAGGAGCACCTGTCGTGAATAAAGCCGTTGAAGAAGCAACCATCCCCACCGGATCGGGAACGTTGAAGATACGCGCAGACCGGATAAACGAGGAAGAGCTTCTGGCCGCGTTTCCGTCGGCTGGGATATACCATTCTCCCCGCTGGGCCAGAGTTGTCCTCGACGCGTACGGGCTGAACGTCCTGTCCCTGACGGCAGTGCGTGACGGAACCACAGTCGGCTTTTTGCAGCTTGTCCTGCAGAAAAGTCTGTTCTGGGGCAAGCGCCTGACTTCCCTTCCCTGGTTTGACGCCTCCGGGATTCTGGCCGTAGACGATGACGTTCGAAAAGCTCTTCTGGAGTCGGCTTCACAGCTTCGTAACGAGAATCGGGCAAAGCACGTCGAGATTCGGCAGAATGAAGAACTGCCCCTCGATCTCCCGCAGAGGGAAGACAAAGTAACGATGCTGATGGACCTGCCTCCGGATTCCCAGACGCTCCTGAAAGATTTCCGCTACAAGACCCGAAACCGGGTTCGCAAGTCGCTTAAGCAGAAGATGGAGTTCGCATCGGGCACAGATGAACTGCTGGACGAATTCTACGCAATCTATTTCCACACGATGCGGCAACTGAACAGCCCCCCTCACAGCAAGCGTTTTTTCAGATGTATCATCGAGCACTTCCCCGACGAGAGCCGTCTCTACGTGGTCCGCATCGCCGGCAGAGCGGTCGCGGCTGGGTTTACGCTCCGGGACCGCCGGGGCGCCCACGTTCCCTGGTCCGGCAGCGACCGCAGGGGCGACAAGAAACGGTTGGGCAACGTGCGGCTGTATTGGGGGATGCTGGCCGACGCCTGTGAGGATGGGATGCGGAGTTTTGACTTCGGCCGATCCACGCGGGAAAGCGGAACGTGGCAGTTCAAGAAGCAATGGGGCGCACACGAAGTGCCGCTTCACTGGTATTTCATTCTTCCTGACGGTCAGCAGCTTCCCGAGCTGAAACCCGACGCCGGAATGTATCGTACGCTGAGCAAACTATGGGGCAGGATGCCCGCCTGCATGATCCGCCGACTCGGACCCCGCATCATCTCCAGGCTGGCGTGATGGCCGCCTTGGGCCTGCAGGTTGTCGGCGCCCGGCCCAGCGTCGCCCGAAGAAGCACGCGATGGAGGCAGGGATGCCGGCCAGGATGACGTCCGACGTGCTGCTGTACCGGCTGAGGACCAGAAGTTGAGCCAGTTCGACTGCGACGATGATGCCAAGCGTGATCATCACCCCCCGGCCGATGGATCCGCCTTTGCGCCCGACAATTGCCCCAGTCAACCAGCCGACCGGCGCGAAGAGCAGAGCCTCCACCCCTGCAGAGAACAGCAGCGAGCCAAGCGGCTCCTGAAATGGAATCAGCACCACCCTGCCGGTCTTCATCTTGGACCACAGTTGACTGACACTGATGGTAACGTTGTACGGGTGCAGCAGATACAGTGCGACCAGCACGAGATATACCGCCAGAATGCGGCCAAGCCCGGTGGCTCTGGAAGTCCGGCGGTGGATCGCTGCCAGCCACCGGCACACGATCCGGCCGGCAAGGAACCACAATGTCACGCCGATCAGCGAACCGATGGTCTGAGCGATTATGTCGTGGATCGCCGGAGTTCTGCCGTCCAGGAAGATCTGGACGTATTCCAGCAGGACAGTGAACAGCAGGCCCGTCCCCAGGACCAGCAATACGATCACGATCTGGAACCAGCGGTCATTCCGTCTGGAGAACGTCCCCATCGCGGCGAAACTGAGCGGGACGAACATGATCGTGTTCGTCACCAGGTCCGAGTGGCTCCAGACTCCGATAGTCAACGACAGATTCAACCAGAACCGGTCGATGGAATTCGACAGATCTGTGGGGATGAAGCGGAAGGGTGCCGTGCTGCCATAGAGCAGGAAAATCGCATACAGCACAAGCAGCCATGCGAAGCACCGGCGTATC
Organism: Phycisphaerae bacterium; assembly: GCA_046539045.1. Lineage (GTDB taxonomy): Bacteria > Planctomycetota > Phycisphaerae > SM23-33 > SM23-33 > JBKHHU01. Next base: position 13,838 of record JBKHHU010000002.1, on the reverse strand, counting down.
CGCCGGCGCACAGGCGGTCTGGGTGCTGTCGGCAATGTCATTTCAGAACCAGCGGCCGCTACCACGCCTGTGATCCGCCAAGCGACGCCTATGGCAACCATTCCTGCTGCGTTTATCACCGACCAGCGAAGCAGCAACTCCGAATCGGAGATGTCCGTGATGCGGTCGGGCCCAAGCAGGAATCGCAACGCCGGAAAGACCAGCCCACTCTTGCCTTCCACCGCCGGATCCAGCGCTACGTTGAGTAGAACCCAGTTCAGCAGGATCGTCGCCCCGGCAAACGGCAGCGTCAGGGGCAGCCATCGGAACCTGCCATAGCCTACGCAGCCGATCAGCAGGCCTCCGGCAAGGGCCGATATGAACGGAATCGCCAACAGGATCATATCCAGGCCGACAGCTGTGCCCCGCAAAAGCTCGACAAGATTGTCCGTGGATGCCCACGGGACGATCACCCACCGGCACAGCACCATCCAGGGAATCAGCCAGACTACCGCCACTAACGCTTTGCTGAAGCTGAGCACCGGACCCCGGCGAGACAACCCGACCATAACGAACAGCCCGGCGATGGCAGATAGTGTCAGGGCTCCGGTCAAAGCGAGAAACCTCAGGATCAATTCCCAGTCGCCGCCCCAGGTGCGGTAGATCGGCGTCCCGAGCACGTCATGCAGGCTTTCCATTGGTACGGCAAACCGTACCAGCACCCACTCGCCGAAGAGGCAGATCGCCAACCACCAGGGAACCACCCAGATCCGCACCGGCCGACGCGCAGCAAACCTGCAGATCAGCGGTGGAATCATCACCAGCCACACAAGGGCCACCGAGAACACCGCGGCCGAAAGCATGGGATGGTCGCGGCCGAACAACTGCCGGTAGTTGTAGGGAACCCGCGGAAGCGAGCGCACAGCGACCAGAGCGACAAACACGATAAGAGTGGCCAAAGCGCACAGTATGAGCGTCCAGGCGAATCGAGTAGACGGCGTTGATCTTGCCGGTACGGATTCTGGCAACAGATGCCTCCCAAACAGAAACGAGCGAGTCGGCCGCGGGCTGGCGGCTCTGAAGTGTAGACAGCATATGAATTGCAGACAAAGCATTTTCCCTCATGCAGCAAAATCGGGATCCGGGCGCCGCTTGGGCAGGCGCATAAAACAGGCCGGGACCGCCCCGAAAAGCAGATCCCGGCCACACGGGAAAAGGAACGTTTGTGTTACCGGATGAACAGCATCTCCCGGTACGTCGGCAGCGGCCAGTAGGCATCGTCGACGATCGTTTCGAGCTTGTCGCCGTATTCCCGGGTTTCGTTCATCGCCGGGATAACCTTGTCGCGCATGTACCTGGCCTGCTCCAAAGCCCCGTCTGCCGGAGCATTTTCAGATAGCTCATCCAGTTTGCAGGCGGCCTTGCGGAGCCCGCCGATGGTCGCGACCAGATCCTTCAGCAACTCCATCTGGTTCTCGTCTTCGACACCCACGCTCTTGGCCGAGCTGACGGCACCGGCGACGTCCGCCTGGAACTTCAGGGCCGCGGGGAGAATCATCGTCTGGGCGATCATGACGGTGGTCGAAGCTTCGATGCCGATCGTGGTCGCGTAGTTCTCCAGCAGGATCTCCTCGCGGGAGTGCAGTTCACGCTCGCTGTAGACGCCGTACTTGGTGAACAGTTCGATCGCCTCGGAAGAGGTCGCCAGCGGCACGCAATCGACGGTGCTGGCGAGGTTCGGCAGCCCGCGACTCTCCGCCTCGGCCTTCCATCCGTCGGAATAGTTGTCTCCGTCGAACAGAACCGGCTTGAACTGCTTGATCCATCCGGGCATCAACTCCTGGATGGCCTCGTTGAGGCTCTTGCCGCCCTCGACGGCCTTCTCCAACTGACCGGCCATCTCATCCAGAGCTTCGGCGACGATCGCGTTGAGCACGGTGTTCGGCCCCGCGACCGACTGGCTGGAACCGACGGCGCGGAACTCGAACTTGTTGCCCGTAAACGCGAACGGGCTGGTGCGGTTGCGGTCGCCGGCGTGTCGCGGCAACTTCGGGAGCATGCTTACGCCCACTTCGATGTCCGACGCCGACTTGCTGCTGTCCGCCTTGCCCACGGCCAGCTGCTCAAAGACGTCGGTCAACTGCTCACCCAGGAAGATGCTGATGATGGCCGGCGGGGCCTCATTGGCGCCGAGACGGTGATCGTTGCCCGCACCGCTCGCACTCAGACGCAACAGACCCGCGTGCTTGTGGACCGCCTTGCAGACGGCCGCACAGATCACCATGAACTGGGCGTTGGCGTGCGGAGTGCTGCCCGGCTCGAGGAGGTTCTCACCGTCGTCGGTGGTCATGGACCAGTTGTTGTGCTTGCCGCTTCCGTTCACGCCCGCAAACGGCTTCTCGTGCAGCAGGCACGTGAACCCATGACGCGGAGCAACCTTCGACAGCGTCTCCATCACCAGCATCTGGTGATCGGTCGCCAGGTTGGCCGTCTCGAACGTCGGGGCGATCTCGTACTGTCCGGGGGCGACCTCGTTGTGACGCGTCTTGATCGGAACGCCCAGACGCATCAGCTCGTATTCCGTCTCGGCCATGTAGCTCAGCACGCGCTCGTGGATCGAGCCGAAATACTGATCGTCCAGTTCCTGCCCCTTCGGCGGACGGGCACCGAACAGCGTCCTGCCGGTGTTGACCAGGTCAGGCCGGTGGTAGTAAAAGTGACGGTCGATCAGGAAGTATTCCTGCTCAGCCCCGACGGTGGTGTAGACCCGCTGGCTGGTCTCGTTGCCGAACAGACGCAGCAGACGCAACGCCTGGTCGCTCAAGGCTTCCATCGAACGCAGCAGCGGGGTCTTCTTGTCCAGCGCCTCGCCGGTCCAGCTCAGGAACATCGTGGGAACCACCAATGTTGCCCCATTGGGGTTGTCCAGGATGAACGCCGGGCTCGAAGGGTCCCAGGCAGTGTAGCCGCGAGCTTCGAACGTCGCCCGCAGACCACCGGAGGGGAAACTGGACGCATCCGGCTCACCGCGGATCAGATCGCTGCCGCCGAAGTGGGCCATCACGTCGTCGTTGGCGATCGGCGTCAGGAAGCTGTCGTGCTTCTCTGCCGTCTTGCCCGTCATCGGCTGGAACCAGTGCGTAAAGTGCGTGGCGCCGTGTTCGATCGCCCAGTCCCGCATCGCCAGCGCGATCGCGTCAGCGATGTCCGGCTTGAGTTCCTCACCGGTCTTGATGGTCTTCTGCAGAGCCTTGAAGACAGGCTTCGGCAGGCGCGTCCGCTGCACGGTCTCGTTGAACACGTGCTCGCAGTAGACGTCACGGACACCGCTGGCGACGAAATCGACCTTCCCGCCTACGGGAAGTACCTCACTGATTGCGTCGATCGCCTTCTGGCGTACATTGTTGCTCATCTTTCGCATCCTTACTTAAGTTCCTTTTCCGTTGCGAGAAGAACCGGCACATCCCGCGTGCCGCCCATCACGACTTCGGATACCTTGTTCCCTTAGCTGCAGTCCGGTCAAGCTGTCCGTTCCTGCCTTACGGGCCAGTATAGACACCTCGCCCTTTCTTCTCATCCCTGTGCACCTGCTGTGCCAAAGCTGTATTATACTCGTAAGGATATGTACCCCATAGATTTGAACCAACAATCCGGGTCTGCTGCTCCGGAGGGAGCCTCTACAAGTTTGTAGATAGTATCTGTATCCTGTTACATTTTTGTGGGGCTCAGGCCTCCTTTTGCCTACGTAAAACTGCGGAAAAACCTCGGGCAGCCCGGTAGAAGCAGGAGGGCGGCCCGGGAAGGACCGCCCTCGCAGCTAAGGGAAAGGCCCTAAGCAAGGACCAAACCCTCTCAAGATGATGCAGCCCATCGGCCACGCCCGCTCCGCACCCGCAGGCGCAGTAGAAACCCGACAAGCGTGGCCGCCAGAAGGAGGTCGGGCCCGGCCGCCCCTTTCGCCGGTCGGGCACCGACTGACAAACGATCAGGAATCGTAGTAAAGATGGAACTCGTATGGATGCGGCCGCAATGCCATCGGGTCCAGTTCCTCGTCCCGCTTCCAGTCAATCCAGGACTGGATGAGATCCTCGCTGAACACGCCGCCCTTGGTGAGGAACTCGTGATCTTCCTCAAGAGCGTCGATGGACTCGGCGAGATTGCCCGGTACCTTCGGAATGGAGGCGAGTTCGTCCCGGCTCATCTCGTAGATGTTCTTGTCCAGTGGCGTGGGCGGTTCCAGATCGCTCTGGATCCCGTCGAGCATCGCCATCAACATCGCCGGCCAGAGCAGGTATCCGTTGGCGGTCGGGTCCGGGCATCGGAACTCGACGCGCTTGGCTTTCGGGCTGTTGGAGTACATGGGGATGCGGCAGGCTGCCGAGCGGTTCCGGGCCGACAGGGCGAGGTTGACCGGGGCCTCAAACCCGGGCACCAGGCGGCGATAGCTATTGGTGGTCGGAGCGCCGAAGGCGAGAATCGCCGGGGCGTGCTTGAGAATGCCCGCGATGCCCTTCATCGCCAGTTCGCTCATGCCCGCATAGCCGTCGCCGGCCATGATCGGCTCGCCGCCCTTCCAGATCGAGATGTGAGAGTGCATGCCCGACCCGTTGTCATCGAAGACCGGCTTGGGCATGAAGGTCACGCTCTTGCCGGCCCGGCGGGCGACGTTCTTGATCACGTACTTGTACCACATGTACTGGTCGCACATCTTCAGCAGCTCGGAGAACTGCATGTCGATCTCGCCCTGCCCTGCCGTGGCGACCTCGTGATGATGGGCCTCGACCTTGATCCCCATCTTCATCATCTCGTAGACCATCTCACCGCGGAGGTCGTGATACGTATCGGTCGGGCTGACCGGGAAGTACCCGCCCTTGTAACTGGGCTTGTAGCCGAGGTTCGGTTCTTCGAACCGCGCGGAATTCCAGCAACCCTCAACCGAATCGATCGCGTAGTACCCGGTGTGCTGGTTCTGCTCGTAGCGGACCTCGTCAAAGATGAAGAACTCCGGCTCCGGACCGATGAAGCATTCGTCGGCAATGCCGGTGGTCTTCAGATACTCGGCAGCTTTCTTCGCCGTCGTTCTCGGGCATTTGTCGTACATTTCTCCGGTTTCCGGGTCCACAATGTCGGCGATCACGCTTACCGTTGGCTTGGCGAAGAACGGATCCAGCATGGCAGTGTCCGGATCGCAGACCGCCAGCATGTCCGACTGGTGAATCTCCTGCCAGCCGCGGATCGAGGAACCGTCGAACCCGAGACCTTCTTCGAAGATGCTCTCGTCGACCGTTTCGATCGGGTACGAACAGTGCTGCCACGTGCCGAGCATGTCGACGAACTTCAGGTCCATCATCTCGGCGTCGTTTTCCCTGGCGAACTCAAAGAATTCCTTGGGTGTCATTTCGGTTTGCTCCTTTCATGAACAGGGACTCGTTTTCCCTTAGCTGCGCCGCTTGCGATTCTTGCCCGGCGAGGTCTAAAGTGAGTGACAGAAGTAATTTCGTGGTTCAGCGTCGGCGAAACGTTCCTGACAAGGACGGCGATGCAGGCAATGCCGTAGCATTGCCGAAGCAGCCGGACGCCGGCAGGGACGATTGCAGCCAGCTGAAACGGAAAAGGGTTTGTCACTCGCTCTAACCGATCGCCTCGCCTCCCTCTTCGCCGGTCCGGATGCGTACGCACCGCTCCAGCGGGAGGATGAAGATCTTCCCGTCACCGATATTGCCGGTCCGGGCTCCTTCAACGATGGCGGTTACCGTCCGGTCGACAAATGTGTCATTTACGGCAATCTCCAGGCGGACCTTCTTCAACAGGTTCACCTCGATATCCACGCCGCGATACGTTTCTTGGTAGCCTTTCTGCTGCCCACAACCGAGGGCGTTGGTCACCGACAGCTTGTACACCTCCGCCGCATACAGCGACTGCTTGACGTCGTTGAGTTTCTCCGGCTGGATGTATGCAACAATCAATTTCATGGTCGTTCTCCTGGTGGGTTACTCGGTGGCAAAGATCTGGAATCCGGCGTAGGCGTCCATCCCGTGTTCGCCGATATCGAGCCCACGCAATTCTTCGTGCCTGGGCACTCGCAGGCCAACAGTGGACTTGATCGCCAGGAAGACGATGCCCATCGTGACGCTCACGAAAATGGCCACAGCGAACGTTCCAAGCGCCTGTACGCCCAACTGCTGGAATCCGCCGGTCGTCAGCAGGCCGTTTTTGGTGGCGAACAGCCCCACCGCCAACGTGCCCCAGATGCCGTTGACACCGTGGACCGGGAAGGCACCGACCGGGTCGTCGATCCGGAGCTTGTCCAGCATCAGCGTAGCGAAAACGACCAGAACGCCACCGACCATACCGATGATGATCGCTGCCCACGGAGCGACGGAAGCACACGGAGCAGTGATCGCGACCAGACCGGCAAGGCAGCCGTTCATGATCATTCCCAGGTCCGGCTTACCGGTAGCGATCCAGATGGCGACCATGGCCGCGATGGCCCCACCGGCAGCGGCGATGTTGGTATTCAACGCAACCAGAGCGGCCAGGCTTCCACCGTCGCTGCTCACGCCGAGTGTGGAGGCAGGATTGAACCCGAACCAGCCGAACCACAGGATAAACACGCCCAGGCTGGCCAACGGAATGTTGTGGCCCTGAATGGCCCGCGACTTGGTCTTTCCGTTTCCGTTCTTCACGAAACGGTTGAGTCGGGGCCCGAGCAGTAGAGTACCGACTAAGGCAGCACAACCTCCGGTGGCGTGCACGACGGTCGATCCGGCGAAATCGCTGAATCCCATCTGAATCAACCAGCCGTCCTCATGCCAGATCCAGTGCCCGACGATCGGATAGATCAATCCGGAAATGACAACGGTGTAGAGAAGATAGGCGGGGAACTTCATCCGTCCGGCCATGCCTCCGGCGACGATGGTTGCCGCCGCACCTCAGAAGGCAGCTTGGAAGAGCCAGAACGCCCAGGTGCTCACCCCGCCGGTAACCGCAGGCGCGCCGGAAAGGCCGAACAAATCGGTACCGATGAATCCTCCGGCGTCCGAGCCCCACATGAACGCGTATCCGACGAGGAAGAACATCAAGCTCGCCGAGCAGTAGTCGATGAAGTTCTTGGTCAGGATGTTACAGGTGTTCTTCGCGCGGATGAATCCCGCCTCGACCATACCGAACCCGGCCTGCATGAAGAACACGAGGAACGCGCCCAGAAGAACCCAGACCGTATCCAGCGGAACCTTCCATTCCGCCCCGGAGACCGCTTCCTCTTCCGCGGCGAACGCTGCCTGAGCGCCGAAACCAACGACAAATACCATGGCCGCGATGAGGATCGCGGAACCAAACGGGGTCCGTTTTCTCACGATGCTACCCTTTATTCTGAACAAGTCCTGGAGAAAAGTGTAATGCCGCCAGGCACATTGCACAGCGCGTGCCAAATACATACAATTGGACGTTACATGGTTGTAGAACAAGACTTACGGACCGTGTAGAGTTCCGAGTCAGATCCCGGGGAATGCTACAGAAATGTAGTTACTGGGGATGATGCCTCACATTCTTGTCACATCCGGTACATATTGCCTGCCGGCGCGGGAAGGTCGCCGACTGCGCGGAAATCGCACAGAAAAACACCGGCCGATGGCGAGGAGGTACCATCGACCGGTGCATATATGATTGATCGGACCTGTGCAGAGCGGCCTGTTACCAGGACCACCCCAGATTCATCCCACCGTAAAATTCATCATTCAGGGCATCATCCGCCAACGCCTGCGAGTAGTTGACGAACCCGCCGATGGACAGTGCTCCGTACTTCTCGGGGATGTTCAGCGCACTGCTGAGATCGTAGCTGACGCCGAGTCCATAGGTCAGGTTCGCCAGCTTCGTCGAGCCGGTCACATAACGGTGGTCGATCCCGAGCACGAGGGACGGACTGACCGTCAGGTTCTCGACGACGGCGAAATCGTGCGAGATCCCGAATTCCATCCAGCTGGCGCGAACGTCATCAACGTCCAGGTAATAGGCGAAGTACGGGTTGAGCACGCCCTCGTCTTTGCCGAACAGGAACCCGTCGTTGACGGAGATGCTCAAGTACACGTCCTGGGTCGTCTCCGCATCGGAATCTTCGAACTGCGGGAACTGGTACAGGATCCAGCCGAGCTCGATGCTGACCGGGGTATCCGGTATGTCGTAGGCCCAGCTCAGGGTGTAGTCCACTTCCTGCAGCTTGCCGTCGTCGACGCTCCCGGGCGAGGCGAACTGGTCATTGTCGGCATACCACTCAAACCAGACGTTGGCACTGAAGGTACCCATCTTCTCGGTCTCGTAGCTGACGGTCACGCCCAGCTGGTGGTTCAGCGCTTCCCGCCCTTCCCCGGCGTACTCCGAGAGGTTGATCCCACGCCAGATGTAATCACTCACCAGCGTGTAGTCGATGGCGAACGAAACAGGCAGCGGTTTCTTTACCTCCGCCTCCGGCTCTTCTCCCGGCTGGAGCGGTGTGGCCTCTGCCATCGCCAGCCAACCGTCCTTCTCCTGCTTCTCCTCTGCCGGTGCGAAGGAAACGATTCCCAGCGACACGGCCACAATCAACGCAACGCTCATAAATCTGTACTTCATCGGATTTCTCCTTCCCAAATCGGGCAAGCCTGCCCACCAAACTCTGTCCTGGAAGAACTCCAGAATCCCTTTATCTCGGTACCTCCCGCATCTTGTTCCGTCTCTGAGACTGACGGAAGTAAAGTGGCCGGAGGAGGCCGGTCGCGGGTCCGGACCTCCCCCGACACTGGCGGTTTCTCTATCCGATCGCCTCGGATCCTTCCTCTCCGGTGCGAATCCGCACGCATCGTTCGAGGGCGGTGACGAAGATCTTCCCGTCGCCGATGTTGCCCGTGCGGGCTCCTTCGACAATCGCCTTGATGGTCGGCTCGACGAAATCGTCGTTGACGGCGATCTCCAGGCGGACCTTCTTCAGCAGGTTGACCTCGATGTCCACACCGCGGTACGTCTCGTGGTACCCGCCCTGCTGGCCGCAGCCGAGTGCGTTGGTTACCGACAGCTTATAGACTTCCGAGGCGTACAGGGACTGCTTTACGTCGTTCAGCTTCTCCGGCTGGATGTATGCTGTAATCAGTTTCATGGTTGAATATCCTTTTGGGCTGGGGGTTGGTTGCGGATGTCGGCTCACGTGGTGGTGAAGATCTGGAATCCCGTATAGGCTTCCATTCCGTGCTCACCCACGTCCAGCCCACGCAGCTCTTCATCAGCGGAGACACGCAGCCCGACGGTGTACTTCAGGCCCAGGAACAGCAGCATGCCGATCCCGAAAGCCCAGACGAAGGCGGTACCCACGCCCAGAGCCTGCACGCCCAACTGAGCCAGACCTTCTTCCGGGTTATAGAACAGGCCCGTGCTCGTATTGAACAGACCGACTGCCAACGTGCCCCAGGCACCACAGACACCGTGGACACTGACCGCACCGACCGGATCGTCGATCTTCAGCACGCGGTCGATGAATGTCACCGCAAGCACAACCAGGATTCCCGCCACGATACCGATGATCAGTGCACCGAACAGGCTCACGCCGTCACAGCCGGCGGTGATTCCGACCAGCCCGGCCAGGGCACCGTTGAGCGTCATGGAAGCGTCCGGTTTGCGGAACATGCACCAGGCGGTAAGCATCGCTGCCACGGCACCACCGGCTGCGGCGATATTCGTCGTCACCGCGATGTAACCAATGCTGGCGTCGGCGGTGGTGGTACTGCCCGGATTGAACCCGAACCAGCCGAACCACAGGATGAACACACCCAGGGCCGCCAGGGGCAGGCTGTGACCGACGATGGCCTTGGGCTTCTTGTCCGGACCGTACTTGCCGATACGCGGACCAAGCACAATGGCACCGGCCAGCGCCAACCATCCCCCGACGGAGTGCACGACAGTCGAACCGGCAAAATCCAGGAAGCCCATGTCCGCCAACCAGGCAGTGTTTTCGCCGTTCAACAGGTTGCCCCAGCCCCAGCTACCGAAGATCGGGTAGATGAAGATCGTGATGGCCGCACTGTAGAGCAGATAGCTGGTGAATTTTGTCCGCTCGGCCATGGCACCGGAGACGATCGTCGCGGCGGTGGCGGCGAAGACCGTCTGGAAGATCAGGAACGTGAAGTCCCAGGTTCCGTCAAATCCCATCCCGAAGAACCGGTCGGTTCCGAATATCCCGTTACTGTTGCCGAACATCAAACCGAACCCGATCACGAAGAACGCGATCGTCCCGACCGCGAAGTCCATCACGTTCTTCATGATGATGTTCACCGCGTTCTTGGCGCGGGTGAACCCGGTTTCGACCATGGCGAACCCGGCCTGCATGAAGAAGACCAGGAAGGCCGCCACACAGGTCCAGACCACATCCGCATAGCTGTGTTCGCCACCGTAGGAATCCAGCACAACGCCCTCCGGCGGATCAGCCGCGGCAGTCGTTGGCTCGTCGGCAACAACCACGCCGCACAGGACAGCGATGCACAGAAATACCAATAGTCCGTTTCGAATCCTCATTGTTTGTTACTCCGCGCCTGCCCACTAACAGGACCGGCCTTGATCTTTGCTTGCCCTTTTGTCTCGTCTGATGCTTGCCTGCTGTCGCCCGTCACTCACGGGCGGTCGCTCTGGCCCTCAATCCGGTTCGCCGGTAATCGCGACCGTTGATTCTTGAGCCTCGCCAGATACCATCGTCCAATCGAACCGTGTTGACTCGCCTCGGGAACCTGCTCGTGCTGGTGCCAGATCCGCGACCAGGTGGCCGCCGGACGAGGACATACCACCTCGTCGATGTGCCGGAACCGGATCGGTCCGCCTCGCAACATGGGTGCTCTCTCGGTCGTCATCGCTTCACCTTTCCAAATGTGTCCCGCCGGCAGGACTAAGGAACACGAATTCGCTGGACAGAAAGGCAGACTGCGTGCCAAAACGCTTATCTTGATACAAGACCGTTATTGACAAGGTCTTACCTCTTGGCTACGAAACTAAAAGGGAAGGGCGAGTTGCTACATTTTTGTTAACCTATTGACCTGCAGTTACAATCTTGTACCATGATGAGCAGGCAAACATCTTTTTCCGTCCTTACCCTTGGGCAGAAAGACAAGACGATGGCACGCACAGACTCCATAGACCCTGCGCACACGGATCCCCCGGACCATCCCTGGAAACTCGAAGCGCTCTTCGAGATCACGCAGATTCTCTCCTCAGGTTCGCCCCAGAAGCAGATGCTCGAGGAGGTGCTGGAAGTTCTGTCCAGTGAACTGGGCATGAAACGAGGAACCATCATGCTGCTGAGCCTGGACGGTACCGAACTGCAGGTGGAGATCGCCCACGATCTGAAGAGCAGCACCGCCGGAAGAACCCGATACCGCGCGGGCGAGGGCATCTCCGGACGCGTCAGTGAATCAGGCAAGCCTATCGTCGTACCCAAGGTGGCCGAGGAACCCCTCTTCCTCGACAAGATCCACAACCGGAAAGTGGGCGAGGGGCACCTCAGCTTCATCTGTGTTCCCATTCTGCTGGCCGGTGATGTCGTCGGGACGCTCTCGGTCGACAAGGACTACGATCCCGACGCCGACCTGAATCAGGACGTCCGCATCCTCACGATCGTCGCCAGCATGATCGCCAACGATGTCCGCAACCGCCGCCTTGCCGCGGCAGAGCGGCAGGCGTTGGAGGCAGAGAACATCCGCCTTCGCAGCGAGTTGGAAGACCGCTTCCGGCCGGAGAATATCATCGGGAATTCCGGTGCGATGCGCGACGTCTACCAGGCGATCCACCAGGTTGCCGGCAGCGATACAACTGTATTGGTCCGCGGCGAGAGCGGAACGGGCAAGGAACTCGTCGCCCACGCGATTCATTACTCCAGCCCTCGCGGGAAAGGCCCGTTCGTCAAAGTCAACTGCGCCGCACTCAGCGAAAACCTGCTGGAGAGCGAGCTTTTCGGCCACGAGAAAGGCGCGTTCACCGGGGCCATCCAGGCACGCAAGGGACGCATCGAGGAAGCCGAAGGCGGAACGCTTTTCCTCGACGAGATCGGCGACTTCAGCCCGGTTATTCAGGTCAAGCTGCTGCGCGTCCTGCAGGAGCGCGAATTCCAACGCGTCGGCTCCAACGACACCCGCAAGGCCAACGTACGCATCATCTGCGCGACCAATCGCGATCTGGAAGAAGCGGTGTCCGACCGCGATTTCCGCCAGGACCTCTACTACCGGATCAATGTGTTCCCGATCCATCTGCCGCCGCTGCGCGACCGCAAGGATGACATCCTCCTGCTGGCCGACCATTTCATCGAGAAATACGGCCGGCAGATGAACAAGGACGTCCGCCGGATCACCACGCCCGCGATCAACATGATGGTCGCCTACCACTGGCCGGGCAATGTGCGGGAACTGGAGAACTGCATCGAGCGAGCGGTGTTGTTGAGCAATGACGGCGTGATCCACGGGCACAACCTGCCGCCATCGCTGCAGACCTCGGACGGATCGGACACGGCCGGCACGGGCAGCTTCGATGACCGGGTGGCGCTGTACGAACGGGACATCATCGTCGATGCCCTCAAGCGCACCAACGGGAACATCTCCGCCGCCGCCCGCGACCTGGACAGCACCGCGCGGATCATCGGCTACAAGATCAAGCAGCTGGACATCGATTACCGGAAGTACCGGGTGCACTAAAGAATCAGCCGATCGGACGCCACAGATGACGCTGGTTCGGGCGCCCATTTCCGATGCGTCTACCGCACCTGCACCGGATAGCGTGCGGTGTAAACCGGCCCTTCCTGCAATTGGGTCCGGAGATGAACCGGTTGGATTGTCTGGGGCCAGTCCGAGTCCGGGTCCGAAGAAGGCAACTGGTCCGGTGGCGGGCTGATTTCGAAGTCGGTGCGGATCGGCCGGTCCGGGCCGTACCGACTGGCGGGGCCTTCCTGACTCCAGATGGAACGATGCAGCACGCCCGGCCGATTCGTCGGCTCGGCTACTCCGCCGCTCAACCGGTACTCACGGCGACACTCCGGCGCCACGATCTGCCGCTTGAGCAGTGCATTGCGGCGAAGCCCCTGCCGAACCTGCACACGCACCGGGCTGCCGATCGTCAACTCGCCGGTGTCAATGCGCAGTTCCGGCTCGTGGAACCATCGGCAGATCCACCAGTGTTCCAGGGCCATATGCCCCCGGTTGTTCGCGAAATCGATCTCGTATCCAGCCGATCTGAGTCTTCAGCAGCCGCTGAAGATCCTCCCGCTCCTTCAGGCCCGCTTCCGCGAACGACGTCTGCCGGATAGGCAGAATTCTGTCCGTCGCCATTTCATAGAGAGCCATTGTCAACCCATCCTTATTAGCTGTTTCAGGCAATAGACTTGGCTGTTGTGAAGAAGCCGGTTGACGAACGTTAGCATTTCGGCCAGGAAGACCGTCCGGTGCGGATCGAACCCATCACAGTCACCGCTGACGTACCCGCCCGCTGTCGTCAGGTGGTGCTCGATGGCGGCTTCGAAGGCCATTTCCCGGTGGTCAGCGGGCATACTAGGACACCTCTTGGATCAGCTGAGGGTTCGCGGCAAACTGCTCGAACGATAGCTCCGTCCAATGGACCTTGTCCCTATGGCGGAAGAACCTTCTGTATCTCTCCTGCTCATCCTTTCTCTGCCGGCATCTCTTTCCTTGATGCTCGTTCACTATGAACACATGGAAACCGTCGCTACGGCTGCTCATTTCGGCACGTTTCAGCAGGTACCGAACGTGGATATCGGCATCCGGCAGTGTCCTGTAAACAACCTTCTAGCAACCGATGGACGGCGCGAACCGTTCCGGTGGGATTGTCATGGGTTTGGCTGGCAC
>JBKHHU010000051.1:0-18716 GCA_046539045.1 Phycisphaerae bacterium | reverse complement strand
CCGGGGCTTGTTGGGGAAATCACCCGCGCAACTGCCGTCGCGGGCTCACGGTCGCAACGCGCCCGTCGGGCTCTTGTCCTGTTTTGCTGCGACAGGCTGCGAACCTTGGCCGGGGCAAACACGGGTTCGGCAAGCGCACCACTCAAAAACCGTTTCTCTGCCTCTGTGGGCCTCTGCGTGAGAATCAACAGCTCTCAACCAGCCGCACGACATGCTCGATGAGCGTCTCGCCCTCGCCCGGTTCTGCCGGGGAGTTGGCCACCTCGTAGCCGCCCTCTTGGTAGGCCTGGCGGTGGGCCCAGTAGCCGTTCCAGCCGTTGGCGCAGGTGGCGAGCATCAGCGGGCCGTCGAGCCGGTCCCGCAAGGCGGCAGACAGTTCGGCGAACAACTCCACCGGCACCGCAGCGATTGTCAATCGGCCGATGCGCCACGCCGTCAGGTCCAGCTTGCGGTTGGCAAACTCCACGGTCTCGGCAGCGCTGCGGATCGTCACGTCGCCCTCGGCCGGCCGCTCCGTCGCCTCGGACAGCAGGCTGACCATTCCGGCAGCGGGTCGGGCGACTTTCTGCAGTGCGGCAGGGTCTTCCTGCGTTGCGATCCACGGATGGGTGTTACCGGATGCCCCCTGCAGGAACAGGCTGCGGGCGCCGGGCGTCTGGGAATCGATCATCCCGCAGGCGGTGCCCGGCCAGTCGGCGGAGATCACGCGCGACGTTTTGCCCAGCGTCACCGCGTGCGTGCCGTGATTCCAGAGGATGAACTTCCGCGGCCCTGCCGTCTGAGCAAGCACCGCCACGGTGAGCGTGTCGTCCGGGTGCCGGCCCGGCGGAAGCTCCGGACATTCCTGCGGCCCCCAGCAATGCTGCACGCCCTCGTCGGTCAGCACGCGGCGATTGTACCCGAGCCCCAGCGACGCCTGCTGCAAACCGAGCGTAACGGGGAAGGTCAGACCCGCGGCCCGGGAAACCGCTTCAACAATCCGCTGCTCCAACTCGGCTGCGTAGCGAACGTCCGGGCTGGTATCGGCAGAGCCGGCAAACTTCGAGAGCGAACCGCCCCGCCTCTCGACATCCTCTGCGGTGACCGGGAACGGTCCGGAGTGCGTGTGGCTGCAGGCGAGGATCACCCGAGAAGTGTCGGTTTCGATCTTCTCCGCGACCGTCTGTCGGAGCCGGCGAGCCAGGCTGTTGGTCAGCACGCACAGATCCAGTGCGACGATCGACACGGGCTTACCGCTCCCGTCATCCAGCACCAGCGCCCGGGCGCGGAGCGGGTCGTTCACACCCAGGTTCCCCGCCGGCAGCTGATCCTGTCGAAACTCGTAGCCCATCAGGCTGATGTCGCTGCCCGGTGTGATGTCGACCTCGCAGAAGCCCGCTCGCATGGTCCGCTTTCCTCCGCTCAGCCGGAAATGACGCTCAGCCCGTCGACCACCATGTACGGCATGCGGTCGGTCGGTTCGCCGTCGCTGCTGAGTTGCACGTTGCTCTTGAGCAGTTCGTATACATTGCCGGCCACCATTGTGTTCTTCACGCGCCCGGCAAACTTGCCGTCCTTGATGCGGTAGCCCACACCGACGTTACAGGAGAAATCGCCGTTGAGGATGTTGCCCTGGCCGAAGCCCATGAGATAGTTGACGTAAATCCCGTCGTCGATGTCCGCGATCAACTCGTCGGAGGCCTTCTCCCCGCCGGGCACGAGAAGGCTGTATGGGCTGCAACCGTCGTGACCGGTCGGCTCGGCGCCGGCGAGTCCGGCGCTGTCCAGATCGTACAGGAAACTTCTGAGTACGCCATTTTCGATGATCGGCAGCCGCTGAACAGGGATACCCTCATCGCTGATCTCGCGGGCGCCGTTGACGAAATCGCTGACCGGGTCGTCGATCACGGAAATCCGCTCGTCCATCAGTTGCTCGCCGATTCGCCCTTCCAGCGGGGAATCGCCCTTGGCCACCAGGCGTCCGTTGACGCCCAGCGAAACCGCGTGCAGCAGCATGCCGACCGTATGCGGTGGGAAGACGGCCGGCATCTTGCCCCGGATCGGATCGGCAGGCTCTTCGCCCCGCTTCAGATCCAGTAGCGTCCGGTCGGCGATGTAGTCCGGATCATAGTATTCGTTCAGGTCCTTCCACGATCGCTGGGCACCGGCGAACAGGATGTCCGTGCCCAGCGTCCGCTGGCACATCCCGCCGAGGCTCCAGCCGGTGTCGCAGGACTGGTGCTGTACTCCGCCGCTGGTGACGATGACCTCCTCGGTCTCTTTCTTGCCGGCGCTTGCTTCGATGAACAGGTCGCTGTTGTAGTTCTTGAGCTTCTGGACGATGCTCTGCCCGGCGTCGATCATCTGCTCGCGCGTCAGCGCCAGCGTCCGCTCCGAATGCATCCGTACCTGCGGTACGTCCCGGGCGGTGGGGAATTTCTCGAAATGGGCCCTGCTGCCGACCTTCGCCAGCGTCACCGCCCGCCGGATGATCTCGTCCATCGCGTCGAAATCGTTGCCCGTCGCATACCCGAGCTTGCCGTCGACCAGTACTTCCACGTCGTAGCGGATGGACTGAGACGAGTTGAAATCCTTCAGACGCCCGGCGGAGAACTTGCACAAGGTCGACTCGCTCTGCATGAACGTCAGCTTGCCTTCGGACGCTCCGAGCGATTTGGCTCTGCCCAGCCCGTCGGTCAGCTTCGTTGCGGCTTGGTCTATCATTGGGTTTCGCATGGGGTCCTCCTTTACTGTCCGCCGACGACCACGTCACGGATACGAAGATGCGGGCTTCCGAACGTTACCGGCAGCGGGGCTTGGCCGCCCTTGCCGCACCCGCCGGTCTTCTCCAGCATCCGCATGTCGTTGCCGAATCCGTCGATGCCGTGCAGCGTCTCGAACACGTTCCCGGTCAGCACCACATCGCGGATCAGCTCGCCGACCTGCCCGTTCCGGATGCGGTACCCGTACGCGGCGGAGAACGTGAACATCTCCATCATCGTCTGGCCGCCGAACATGTCGCAGGCGTAGATCCCGTCGTCGACGTCGGCGATCAGCTCGTCAAAGCTCTTATCGCCGCCTTCGATGTACGTATTGGTCATTCGGACGATCGGTGCGTTGGACCGGCCCAGGGCGCGGGCGTTCCCGGTCGGCTCTTCGCCCATCTTCGCGGCGGTCTCCAGTGAGTGCAGGTGCCCTGCCAGCACGCCGTCCTTGATGAGGTAGGTTTTGCCGGTCGGCGTGCCCTCGTCGTCCATGCTCTGGGTGCCGATCAGGCTGCCCATCGAGCCGTCGTCGACGATGTTCAACTGCTTGACACCCATTTCCCGGCCGGTGTGCATCAGGTCCCGCATCTGCGGATTTTCGTAGAGGAAGTCCGCCTCGGACAGATGCCCGAACGCCTCGTGAGCAAACACCCCGCCGAGAGACGGATCGAGAATCACGGTGTACTTGCCGCCCTCGCAACTCGGGGCCTTCAGCAGTGCCACGGCCCGGTCGGCGATCTTCTGTGTCTCCTCTTCCAGTCCGGTTACCACGTCGTAACTCGTCGCCGAGGAGAACCCGTTCTGGGCGCGTTGGGTCTGCGAGCCGTCGCGGGCGGTCGCGCGGAGTGAGATGCCCACCTGCGGCCGCTCTTCCATGAAGTACGTGCCGCGGGAGTTGGCGAAATGGACGGTGCGGAACTTCTCGAAGTATTGGACGGTCGTGGTCTCGATGGCGTCGTCGCTCTTGAGCAGGATCTCGTTGTAGCTGCCGGCAAGCTTGAGCTTCTCGTCCAAACTTACGCCGCGGAAGTCATGCACCAGGCGGGCGGGATTCTCCGCCACCACCGGGTCCACCTCGGCCAGCTCGGTGCTCTCCCTGCCGACGGCCTTGGCGCCTTCCACGGCCACCGCGACCTGATGCTCCAGGTCGTTCAGTGAGTCGAAGGTGGCCGTGGCCCAGCCGCCGTTGACGCACGCCCGCACGATTCCACCGGTGAACTTGCCGGTCGCCGCGTCGTCCAGTTCCTTCCCGCGGTAGACGATCCGCGAGTTGTCCTGCTGCTCGTAGCGAACTTCCGCGTAGTCGGCCCCGCAGTTTTTCAGCACGCTGCTGAGTCTGTCTTGCATCGGTGCTCCCTTCCTTTCCGATCGCCCCGAATTGCAGGCCGGGGCAATGAACTCTACACCACCGGGCAATCGCCCGCAACCCTCCCGCGGCAAACCTTCCGCAGCCGCCGAAGGACGCGGCAGAATCACCAGGGAAGCCGAAGATCACAAACGCTACGAAAAGAGACGGTTTCTGTGCTCTTGCGGTTTGCGATCGCATGGCGGGAAGGCGCGATTGGTTGCTTCCGATCTCATTGTCGATCATGGAACCCTGCGAGATTTTCACCGCTGGTCTTGATCTGCCCGCCGGTCGGGCGATAATACCGGTAAAGGGAAATACCATGTACAATCGTCGCGCAACATACTGTCGGCCGGGTCGACGCATCGCCGAAGTCATTGGCGAGCGGCGACTACGCGCGCTATCGAAGCTATCAGCCTGACGGGCCGCGACGACCTCTGACGCAACCGAGCCACACCGCGGTCCGCAGCGGCCGCGGTTTTCTGTGCGCCTTTCCCGCTTGCTTGACTTGACCGCCCCGCTGACGTAGAACCTTGGAATCAATCGCGATACGAGTTTCATCAATAAACGGAGACTACCATGGCCGGCTATGACTTCACCGCCATCGAGAACAAGTGGCAGAACTATTGGGCCGAGCACAACACGTTCGTCCAGCCGAATCCGGAGGACAACGGGTTCGAGGACAAGCCGAAGATGTACGTTCTGGACATGTTCCCCTACCCGTCGGGTGCCGGGCTGCACGTCGGACACCCGGAAGGCTACACCGCCACGGACATCGTCAGCCGCTACAAGCGGATGAAGGGCTTCAATGTCCTGCACCCGATGGGCTACGACTCGTTCGGCCTGCCGGCAGAGCAGTACGCCGTCGAGCATGGTGTGCACCCGCGCGACACGACCGAGAAGAACATCGCCAACATCGAGCGGCAGATCAAGATGTTCGGCTTCAGCTACGACTGGTCGCGGCGTCTGGCCACCACCGACCCGAACTACTACAAGTGGACGCAATGGATCTTCATCCAGCTGTTCAACAGCTGGTACGACCCGGAAGCCCAGCAGGCCCGGCCGATCCGCCAACTCGTAGAGGATCTGGAGTCCGGGGAACTGATGATCGACGTGGGCGGGAATATCGTTCCCGAACCGATGGTGGAGACGATCGAAGCGGTGGCGGGCACGCCCGGCGGATACTACAAGTTCTCGGAACTGGAGCCGGAAGAGCAGCAGCAGGTGATCGACTCCCAGCGTCTGGCCTACCAGGCGGAGGTACCGGTCAACTGGTGTCCGCAGCTGGGGACGGTGCTGGCCAACGAGGAAGTGACCAACGAGGGCAAGTCCGAGCGCGGCGATTACCCGGTGTTCCGCCGGGCACTCAAGCAGTGGATGCTCCGCATCACCGCCTACGCCGAGCGGCTGGAGGACGACCTCAAGCTGGTGGACTGGCCCGAACCGGTCAAGATCATGCAACGGAACTGGATCGGCAGAAGCGTGGGCGCGGAAGTGGACTTCCCGCTCGAATCGGCAGGGACCGAGCCGTGGTTCGAGGACCGCGAGGAGAACGGTTTCCCGCCGGTCGAGGACGACGACGTGATCCGCGTCTACACCACCCGCCCGGACACGCTGTACGGCGCAACCTACATGGTGCTCGCGCCGGAACATCCGCTGGTGCAGGAAATCACCACCGACGAATACCGCCGGGACGTGACGCAGTACGTCGAGAAAGCGATCCACAAGAGCGAACTGGAACGGACCGCCGAAGCCAAGGAGAAGACCGGCGTGTTCACCGGGGCCTTCGCGGTCAACCCGGTCACGCGGAAGCTGATCCCGATCTGGGTGGCCGATTATGTCATGATGGGCTACGGGACCGGTGCGATCATGGCCGTGCCCGCTCACGATACGCGCGACTTCGAGTTCGCCGAGAAGTACGACCTGCCGATCGTGCAGGTGGTCCAGCCGCAGGAGGGGCAGGACTGGCGGGGGTTCACCGGGGACGGCGAGGCGGTCAATTCTGGTGACTTCGACGGGCTCAGCACGCCGGAGTTCAAGAACGTCATCACGCGGAAGCTCGAAAGCGAAGGACTCGGCGAGGAAGCGACCAATTACAAGCTGCGCGACTGGCTGTTCAGCCGCCAGCGGTACTGGGGCGAACCGTTCCCGATTATCCACTGCGACACCTGCGGGACCGTGCCCGTTCCGGAAGAGCAGCTGCCGCTGCGTCTGCCGGAGATGGAAGACTTCAGCCCGGCCCGCAGCGATGATCCGCAAGCCCCGCCGGCTCCGCCGCTGGGCAAGGCCACCGACTGGGCCGAGACCGTCTGCCCCTACTGCGGCGACCCGGCCAAACGCGAACTGAACACCATGCCCCAATGGGCGGGCAGTTGCTGGTACTACCTGCGGTATCTCGACCCGGACAACGAAGAGCGCTTCTGCAGCACCGAAGCCCAGAAGTACTGGATGACCGGCAACGACGACCAGGACACGCTGGGCGTGGACCTCTACGTCGGCGGGGCCGAGCATGCGGTGCTCCACCTGCTGTACTCGCGGTTCTGGCACAAGGTGCTCTACGATCTCGGGTTCGTCCACACGCCCGAGCCGTTCGGCAAGCTGTTCAACCAGGGCATGATCACGAGCTTCACCTACCGCGACTCCCGCGGCGTGAGCATCCCTCACGAGCAGGTGGACGTGCAGGACGACAAGGCCGTCCACAAGGAAACCGGCGAGCAGCTGGCGATCAGCATCGAGAAGATGTCCAAGAGCCTGCGGAACGTGGTCAATCCGGATGAGGTGATCGAGCAGTTCGGGGCCGACACCTTCCGGCTGTATGAAATGTTCATGGGCCCGCTGGATCAGTCCAAACCGTGGAACACGCGGGACGTGCCCGGTGTTCACCGGTTCCTCAACCGTGTCTGGCGGATGATCGTCGGCGATGACGACAACGAGCCGCTGCTTGGCGACGATGCGTCCGAGGACGTCGAGCGGGCGCTGCACAAGCTGACCAGGAAGGTCGGCGAAGATATCGAGGCGATGAAGTTCAACACGGCCATCGCGGCGATGATGGATTTTGTCAACCAGGTATACAAGGCCGGGACGATTACCGCCCCGCAGGCCAAGCGGTTCGTGCTGGTGCTTGCACCGTTTGCGCCGCACATCGCCGAGGAGCTCTGGCAGCGGCTGGGCGGGAGCGGGTCGCTGGCACACGAGGCATTCCCGACCTACAAGGAGTCGATGGTGGTCGAATCGTCCGTCCAGCTGCCCGTGCAGGTCAACGGGAAGGTCCGCGGGAAGATCAGCGTCCCCGCCGATGCCGGACACGACCAGATCGTTCAAGCCGCCCTGGCCGAGGAAAACGTCCAGCGGACCATCGGCGAGAAAGAGATCGTCAAGAAGATCGTCGTGCCCGGCCGCCTGGTGAACCTGGTGGTGAAGTAACAGACCGCGCGAGCGGACCCGACGAACGGCAGCATCCGCCCGGATCGCATCCGCGGGATCGTCGGCGGGAAGCTTCTATACTTTTAATGTCTACCTGTTGGAGCTACAGTAGTTAAGCCATGGCAAGACGAACCGACAAATCCGAACAGGCCTTCGAGAAAGCGTCCCGGGTGCTGGTCGGCGGGGTGAACTCACCGGTGCGGGCGTTCCGCGCCGTGGGCGGCGTACCACCCGTCATCTGCAAGGGCAAGGGCTGCACACTGACCGACGTGGACAACAACTCCTACGTGGACTACGTCTGCAGCTACGGCCCGCTCATCCTCGGGCACGCCGATGAATCGGTCGTCACCGCGATCAACAAAGCGGTCCAGCGCGGTACGAGCTACGGCGCACCGACCGAACTGGAAACCCGTCTTGCCGCTGCGGTGACCCGGGCCGTGAACGCCGACAAGGTGCGGTTCGTCTCCAGCGGAACCGAGGCGGCCATGACGGCTGTTCGACTGGCCCGCGGCGCGACCGGACGCGGGAAGATCATCAAGTTCACCGGCTGCTACCACGGGCATACCGACTCGTTGCTGGTCAGCGCCGGCTCGGGAGCGACCACGCTGGGCATACCGTCCAGCCCGGGGGTTCCCTCCGGAGCAACGGCCGACACGATCCTCCTGCCGTACAACGATATCGAAGCGGTCACTGCCGCGTTCGCCGAAAACCCCGGTCAGATCGCCGCGGTACTGCTGGAGCCGATCGCCGGGAACATGGGCGTCATCCCACCGGTAGAGGGCTACCTTCAGCAACTGCGGACGCTGTGCGATGAGCAGGAATCTCTGCTGGTGTTCGACGAGGTGATGACCGGGTTCCGCGTCGCCTATGGCGGGGCCCAGAGCCTCTTTGACGTGAAACCGGACCTGACGGTATTCGGCAAGATCATCGGCGGCGGGATGCCCGTCGGTGCCGTCACCGGCCCGGATGAAATCATGGGGCGTCTGGCGCCGCTGGGACCGATCTACCAGGCCGGCACGCTCAGCGGGAACCCTGCCGCCATGGCAGCGGGCCTGGCCACCCTCCAGGCCCTCCAGGCAGACGATTTCTACGACAAGCTCGAGAAGACCTCCGCGGCCATCGAAGCAGGCCTGCGCGATGCTGCCGAGAGCGAAGGCCTTACCGACAAGGTACAGATCCACCGCGTCGGGAGCATGATGTGCGTCTTCTTCACCGACGCGAAAGTCCGGAGTTACGAAGAAGCCAGCGAATGTAACACCGACGCGTTCGCCGCGTGGTTCCACGCCATGCTCGACCAGGGCATCTACTTCCCGCCCAGCCAGTTCGAGTCGTTCTTCGTCTCATCGGCACACGACGACGGCGCCGTTGCCGAAACAGTACAAGCCGCCCGCTCCGCTTTCGCCGCTGCGAGCGAGCACATGGACTGACCCGCCGGCCTCCGGCCGGACAAAAAGGAGAACAACATGCACGCAATCAACCATGAGACGGTTTCCTCTGAATACGCTGCCGCGTTCGGCACGACCAAACGCTGGAAGAACCTTTTCGCGGTGATCGTCCTTCTGGCGATCCTGCTGCAGTTGACCAGCTTCATCCTCATCTACGCCGTTGGCGTGGTCGACTCGCTGCACGCGGAAACCGACACCGCCACGACCATTCCCACCCAAGCAACCCAGCGGCAAAACGACATCGGCGAAATCGGCACCGCCAACTGGTGGGATTCGATCTTCTCGGTCGGCCTGGGGGCCTCCAAGTTCTTCGGGTTCGTCGCGGCGGTCCTCATGGCTCTGGCGATCATGTTCGCCGTGAAGATCTCGCTGCTCGATCGACTCGGCGGGGTCAGCGGGTTTGTCAGCGCGTTCTTCTGGTCGGTCCTTCTGGTGGCCATCCTGACGCCATGGCAGCAGATCCTCCAAGGCTCGCTTGTGTCCGGTGCACTGGGCAACTACCCCGCCCTGCTGAACAGCATGCAGGACATGTGCTGGAACGGCGATGACGAAGCCGGTCTGTTCGACTGGACCATCTTCTGGCTGAAGTTCGTGGCCTACCCGGCCGTGGCCCTGCTGATCTGGCTGATCGTCCTGCTGAAATTCCGCCGCGGGTACAGGGACTCGGATCTGTCGACCACCGTGGGTCGTCGTGAGCCGACCCCGGCCGAAGAACCGGACGAGATGCGGCGACCGAGCGTCGGGTAATCCTGCCGACCTGCCGACCGCCTGTCGCAAGCGGATCGCATCGAACCGGCAGGCCGGACAAACGATTGAAGCGTCGCATTCCCAGTGGGTGCGGCGCTTTTCATTTGATCTGTGCAGCGCCGACTGCCGCGACCAACTGCCCCACCGGCCTGGCCGGACCCTCACCAGCATTATCCGCTCGCGTAGACTTCCCTATAGTCCCGGCTGTCACAGCCGGTCCGCTTTACCCCTATACAGGAAGGTCAACCATGTCCAGCTTTGTCATCCTCACCGGCCCGTCATGTGTCGGGAAAGGTCCGCTGCACAAGGCTCTCAAGAGGCACCATTCCGACCAGGCCGAATCGCTGGAGAAACTCGTGCTGTTCAACAGTCGCTCGTCCCGACCGGGCGAGGAAGACGGCGTCGATTACCACTTCCGCAGCCGGGATGAGATCGAGACGTTCCGTGACGATGACGACTATATCGTCATGGACGTCCGCGGAGACCTGCAGGCGGTCCATCTTCCCGCCCTCTCCGAGGCGGCCGGGCGGGAAGTGGCCTTTTATGAGGGCAATCCGTTTGTCGCGGCCGCGTTGCTGGACGCGCCTCTTCCGGACGGGACGGAGGTGATCAGCGTGTTTCTCTCGCCCCTGAGCCAACGAGAGATTCTCTACCTGAAGCAGCAATCTGCGGACGTGGAGCGTCTGGTGGCGGATTTCATGCGTCGCAAGCTGCTGCGACGGACGCGCAACCAGAAGACGCTGCTGAGCCTGCCGGACCTGGAAAACGTGGAGCGACGCTGCACCAGCGCCTTCCGCGAGATGCGCTACGCCCCTCGCTTCAAGTGGGTGCTGCCCAACCACGACGGCGAGGACAGTGAAAACTGGGACGCGTTCTACTACCCGCTGGGAGATGCGTTCCATGCCGTCGAAGGCCTCAGTGCTCTGCTGGACGGACGGGTGCCCGACCGGGCCGAACAGTGGCAAGAGGACCTCCTGGGCAAGCCGGAATAGCCACCGCCACGGGCCCTGTCGGAAGCGGCGCTGCGGCAAGGGTGAGGAGGCCGGGCCCTAGTCGTCCCAGTCCTCGCTGAGTGAGCGGAAGAAGCGGTTTCTCTCGAAGATCGACGGCGGGGGCACGTACATCTGTCGGGCGATCCCGTAGTAGCTGAGCATATCCCGCTGCAGATCGGCCGTCTCTTGCAAGTCGACCCTGTGGCTGGGCAGGTGTCGCATGATGCGGGGCCCGATGGCGAAAATCTTCGCCTGCGAGCGGGCGCGCATAACCAGGGCCCTGTTGCCCCGGACCAGGGCCAACCGGTCGTCCTCGTGCAGCAGAGCAAACCCGTCTCCCGGAGGCACGCGGAACAGGTTCCGCCCGAGGAACCGATGCTCGAACGCCCCGCCCATCACGGACATCAGCGTCGGTGCGACGTCGACGTGACTGGAGACGATCGGAACGGTTCGGGCAGGCAGAATCCCCGGTGCATAGAACACGCACGGCACGCGGAAGCCCGGCACGTCGATCAGGCGGTTCTGGTCGAGGAACCTGCCGTGGTCGGCCACGATGACGAAAACCGTGTTGGCGAAGTATTCCGACTGCCGGGCCTTCTCCATGAATCGGCCCAGCGCCCAGTCCGAGTAGCGGTACGCGTTGGCGATGCGGGTTTCCAGGTCATCGCCTTTGAGATAATCCACGTCGACATCTTCGGGAACCGCGAACGGCTCGTGGTTGGATACGGTGAGGATCACCCCGAAGAACCGCTCCTCGCCCATCGCCTTGAACTGCTCGTGGGCCTTGTCGAAGATGTGATGGTCCGGCACGCCGAAGCTGCCCGGCAGCGGCTGGGCATCCAGATCTTCCTTGTCGACGAACGTCTCCACGCCCCCGCTGGGAGCCGTAAAAAACGGTGCCATATTGTCGAACTCGCCGTATCCACCGTAGAAAAACGTGGTGCGATAGCCCCGCGAGTGGAACAGCTTGGGCAGGGTCGTGAACTGCCCGACCGCACCGTCCCGCTTGAGCAGCGGAAGTCCGCCGATATCCGGGTGGCTCAGCAGAAGTCCGGTTACCCCCCGGCTGGTGCGAGCGCCCACCGCGTACATGCGATCGAAGAAGACTCCTTCGCGGCAGAGCTGGTCGAAATTCGGCGTGTGCGAGGGCGTATTGCCCATGATCCCGCACCGCTCGCCGCTGAGGCCCTCGGCGATGATGAACACGACGTTGTAATCCCGCTGCGGCGTGCCCGGTTCAGTCCGCCTCTGCAGCGGATGCGCCTCATCGCCGATCGGAAGATCCACGTCCTGCAGGACCATCTCCCTGCTGCGGACGACGATCTGCTCATCATCCGGGAACGGGAAATTGCGATCCTCGGCCTCGCCGTCGGTAACGGTATCTTCGATGGCCTGGTAGGAGGTATAGAAGTTGTTCATCGCCAGTTGGTCGATCAGCCGGTTGGTGCTGAAATAGGCCGTGGCGCGATTGATGACCTTTCGCTTGGCACCTCCACGGCAGGCAAGCACACACAGCCCCACCAGCACCACGCCCAATGCAATGCGACGCGCCGGGCCTATCGGCTCAATGTCGCCCACGCCCCGCCAGAAGAACCGCTGGCCGAGCAGGTAAAAGACGATCAGCACCAGTTGCGGCACCAGCAGTGCCAGCCCAACCGGGTATTTCTCGAGGATGAATTCCACCATCTCCCGCTCGACGGCGAAGCTGGCCATCCAGTTCAGGCGCATGCCGAAATGCATGAAGAACGCCGCTCCCACCACTTCCATCGTCACCAGCGAGGCGAGAACACCGGCACCCCAGAGCGTAACCAGCCGACGAACCCACGCGCGGTTCAGGTGGCGGGCCGGTGTCAGCGCCACCACCAGCACCATCGGCAGCATGACGTACCCGATGGGCATGAAGTCGAACCGGAGGCCCACGCCGAAACAGCGGACGACCTGCCGCAGCCCGACATTGCCGGCCAGCTCATCCCATTTCAGCATGAACAGGCCGATCCGCGAGAGCGTGAACACCGCCAGCAGCACGCTGGTGGTCAGGATCACCGGGCGCAGACGCCGACCGGCGATCCGGCGCATCCAACCGCGCTGGTTCGTTTTTTGCGTCTGCTGCTCGCCTCTGTCCGCACTGTCGCGCATTCGCTCTCGATCCGCAGCCATGTCCTACCCCCGCTGAGTCGATACTCGGACCATCACTATACCGCATTTAACGTTCGTCCGGGGCAATAATTGCAGGTCGCCCCACAAACCGGAAAGGGTGATTTGACACCGGATTATACGCGATGGCGGACGGAAACTTCGCGCCTCTTTTCCCGAGTGCCCTGCAGGGGCGCCGCTCGCGGCCCGCCCGGAATGGAGTGCAAAGGGTTCTCCGAGGCCTTCGCACCGACAGCCGATTGCCGACCCGCCTGTCGCCCGCGCATGAAAAAGCGCGGCGAACCAATCGAACGCCGCGCCTAATCACATGATATTTCGAGGGTTAGAGCCTATTCCTCTTCCGCGAAGGCCTTGAGCTGCCCGAGAGCCTGTTTTTCCAGCTGACGCACTCGTTCGCGAGTCAGCCCGATAACCTCTCCGATCTCCTTGTACGTCCGCTGCGGGCCATCCCAGCCGTCCAGACCGAACCGCAGCTCCATGATCTTCTGGGTCCGCTTGTCCAGCCGAGAGAGCATCGCCTTGACATAAGGGGCGGTTCCGGCGTCGAGCATGGCCTGGTCGGGCGTATCGCCCTCTTCATCCGGCAGCATCTCCGAGAGCGCCTGGGTTTCCTCGGCGACCATCTGCGTCGGGGCATTGACCGCGATGAGCCCCTGACGGATGATCTCGGCCTTCTTCATGGTGATCTTCAGTTCCCTGGAGATCTCCTTGACCGTCGGGGTCCTGCCCAGTTCGGCTTCCAGTCGGCTGGCGGCACGTCGCCATTTGCTGATGAGCTTGACCAGGTACGCCGGGATGTGGATCGGTTGACCGGCGTTGATCATGGCGCGTTTGATCGCCTGCTTGATCCACCAGGCCGCGTACGTGCTGAACCGCACCCCCTGCTCGGGGTCGAACTCCTCCACCGCACGAAGCAGCCCGAGATTGCCCTCGGCCACCAGATCGCCCAGCGTCATGCCCGGGTTGGAATAGTCCTTGGCAATCTTGACCACCAACCGCAAATTCGCCTGGATCATCTGCTCGCGGGCAATCGGGTCGGAGTGTTCCCGGATCCGGCGGGACAACTGCTTTTCCTCTTGGGCGGTAAGAAGTTCCGTCTCCTTGATCTGATCCAGATACCAGCCCAAGCCTGTTTTTATCGCGTTCGACTTCATCATACCCTCAACTTTCCGGCGGGCCTCGCAGTTGCCGCCACACCGTCATTTTCGGACAAACTCGGGGGGCACTTGATTTACGAGGCCGTGGATGTACCCCGATCGACCTCGCACAAGCTGGAGACATCTCCCGCCCTTGCGCGTCTGAAACTTCAGACACGCGTCTTGGTGGGTGCAGATCGAATTCGACCTGTCGCCGCTGAAACAGCGCCAAACTGCAGTCCCAGGGCGACAATCCGCCCGAAGGAGGATTCGGCAGCTGCGGAGCAAGAAGAAGCGAACCGCCAAAGGAACACCCGAACTGTCTTGCATGTTGGTGACCGAACCGGACCAGCAGGACCAAGCGATCAAACTGATGCCGAAGACCGCCGACGGAACTGGCTACATCTTCGCGTCCCGGCGGATGGGCAGCTTCCACCGCAGATAGAGCCCGGCCGGAACCGTGAACATCCCCAGCACGCCGAACATGTTGATCGCCCCGACCCAGCCGGTCAGCAGAATGTCCAGCAGGCTGGCGAAGAAGATCCCGATGAAGCACGCGAAGTTCGCCGACGCCCAGACCGCCCCCTTCTGTCTCGGGTCCGGCCGGACCTGAATGAAGCTTTCCGTGGGGATCATGAACAGCCCGCCGGTGACGCCGATCAGGCCGAACAGGACCAGCCAGCTGGGCAGGTGCGCCGCTTCCGGCAGCCACTGCACCGCAGTAATCACCAGGCACAGCAGCGTCATGATGACCACCGCCGGTACCAGCCAGACGTACCAGTGCCGGTCCGGGCAGTACCTCCCGGCCAACACACCGCCGATCGCCACGCCGATCAGCTGCGGGAAGATCATGTTGCTGGCCATCGCGTCGCTCATCTGCAGCTCGCTCTTGACCAGCGCGACGATCAGCAGCAATTGAAGCGTGCCGATGAACCAGATGAATACGTCGGCGAGAATCGCGGTGGTCAGCATCCGGTCGCGCCGAGAGTCCCAGAGAATACGGAAGCTCTTGATCGGTCCGGACCACGGCATGCGGGCCTGCTCGTCCGCGGCCGGGCGATGGGCCACCTTCAGCGACCAGAGAGCGCCCACCCCGGAGACGACCAGCACCGCACCGCTCACCAGCCACCAGCCCAGCGGGTATCCCCACACCGGCTGCTTCGGGTTCAGCAGGTATCCGCTGAGCACCGTCCCGAGCAGCACGCAGGTCACCAGGAGCGACTTGACCGCCCCGTTGGCCTTCGGCACGTAGTGCGATGGGAAGATCTCCGGAATCGAGCCGTTCACCGCCGGGCTGAAAAAAGTCGACTGCAGGGCCATCAGGAAGATCACCACCAGCATCAGCCAATACGCCTGGGTGAAGATGGCGACCACGCCGATGATCATCGCCACCAGCTCCAGAAGCTTCATGACGATAATCACGTTGCGTTTGGAGTAGCGATCGGCCGCCCATCCCGCGATCGCTGCGAACACAACAAACGGGATCGAGAAGACAGCACTTGCCATCCCGCGAAAGTCGTGAAAGGCGTGATTGGCAGCGATCAGAATGGCCGCCATCTTGAAGAAGTTGTCGTTGAACGCCCCGAGCGCATACGACAGGCTCATGGCGGCGAGGTACTTCCTGCCGTGCCGGATGCGCTGGTCGTCGCTGGTGGGGGCGGTCACTCCGATTTTCCCTCTATGTCGAACGCAAAAGAGGTGCTGATCCGTTCATGTTAAGGATACCGGCCGGATAGCCGCCCTACAATGGATTGAGGTAGTCACCATGAAAAGATTTGGTTCCATATGTCTGCTTATCGCTCTTGCGCTTGCCGGCTGCAGCGATGACCGCGGCGTGAGCGAGACCGCAGCCGAGAAACACAGGGAGACGTGGGAGATGGAAGACAAGGTCGCCAAAACGCAGCAGCAGTGGCGGGAAGAGCTTTCGCCGATGGAGTATCGCGTGTTGCGCGAGAAAGGCACCGAGCCTGCTTACCAGAACGAGTATTGGGACTTCGACGGGGAAGGCGTCTACAAGTGCGCCGGATGCGGTCTGGTACTGTTCAGCAGCGATACGAAGTTCGCGTGCGGGTCGGGATGGCCCAGCTTTTATCAGGCGATGGAAGACGGCAGGATCGGCACGGAAACCGACACGCGTCACGCGATGGTGCGGACGGAAGTCCACTGCAACCGCTGCGGCGGGCATCTGGGACACGTGTTCGAAGACGGCCCCGAACCGACCGGCCTGCGGTACTGCATCAACTCCGCGTCGCTGGATTTCCAGCCCGCCGACGGCAACGAATCGGCCGAGTGAACCGCGCGTCGCAGGTGCCCACCCGGGCGGGCCTAGAAGGAATCGGACATGTACGGATACGGCCCGGCCAGTGCGGCCGCGAGAGTCGCGATCTGCTCGGCCGGTCCGCTAAGCTGCTGCGTACGGGCAGCGAGATCCGCGGTCAGAAAGCCGCTGTAGAGACTCGCCAGTGTGCGGATATTCATCTTCACCGCCCCACTGCCGCCCTGCTGGACGTGTGCCTCGCCGTCATCGATATTGACGGTCCATCGGCCGGCATTGTCGCTGAACAGTTCGTCGGCGATCTCCACTTCCACGCTGGCTGAGACGGCGCGGTTGTAGCCCCTCGCAGCCAATGCCTCGGGCAGATGCACGATCCGCATCATCCAGTCGTTCGTGAACCTGCGCTCGGTGACCTGATTGCCTGCGGTCTGCTCCAGCGGCTCATTCAACCCGCCGTAGAACCGCGCCTCCGTGAACCGCATTCCCTGGTGGCTGATCATCGTCAGAATCCGCTCCGCCGCCCGCGGGGTCAGCGCGGCGTAATCGGCCAGGTCCAGGTACTTTTCGTTACGACGGATCAGCACGTACCCCTCGCTTTGCCCGTCGAAACGCAGGAGGTACCCGTGGGGCGGCTCCGGCCCATGCTCGTCCAGGACGTGAGACCACCACACGTCAGATCGATCCATCATTCCGTTCCGCCCGATCGCGTAGCGGCGGTAGACATCCTTCATCTCGTCGCACAAATCATCGGTGACCGGCACGATCTGGCCGTCCCGGCACCTGGCCCGAACCGGAGCGGTTTTCAGGCTGTGCTGGATCTGCAGTCCCGCCCGTTCATACCCGCTTTTGCGGTACAGTGGCGTGGTGGCGGGGTAGAGCGAGGAGGTCGCGATCCCCTCGGCTCGCATCTCAGCCAGCAGTTGCTCCATCAGGAACGTCGCCACGCCTTCTCCCCGCACATCGGGACGCACAGCCACGCCCGCCACGCCCCAGCTCGGGACCGACTTGCCTCCGAAGAACTGGCCCACCTGCACCAGCTGTCCGGTGGCGATTGTCTGCCCCGCTCGGCGGATGACGCGAACGTGGTCCGGACCGTATGCTTCCAGCCGCTTGCGATAGTCCTCTTTCGAACACCCATGGTAAGACTGGGCGAACAGATCGGCCACGACGGCAAGGTCGTCCGTCCGGGCCGGCTGGTAAGTGCATTCGGCGGTCACGTGCCTGTCCTTTCAAATGCGTGTCGGAACAAGACTACCTCCAGCCTGCTGCGCAGACAAGCGCCGGCATTAGCGAGGTTGCAATCGCCCTCCCGGACTCGTACATTGTTTCGATTCAGGAACCGATGCAGGAGCCAACCACCGTGCCAGGACTCAGATACAAGACACCGGAAGAGATCGAGAAAATGCGGGCCGGCGGACGCCTCGTGCGCCGGGTACTGGAACGCCTTCGGGAGATGGTCGCCCCCGGCGTATCCACCGCCGAACTGAACGCCGAAGCAGAGCGGATCACCGCAGAGGCCGGGGCCGACTGCCTCTTCAAGGGAGTCCCCAGCCCGCACGGGGCGGGTCCCTTCCCCGCGGCGATCTGCGCCTCGCCGAACGACGCGATCGTCCACGGGATCCCTTCCGAACAGGCGGTTCTCAAGGAAGGCGACATTCTCAGCGTCGACTTCGGAATTCGTCTGAACGGCTGGTGCGGAGACGCCGCCGAGACATATGCCGTCGGGGAAATCTCCACCGAGGCGAAGAAGCTGTTGGACGTGACCCGCAACGCCCGGACCATCGCCACCGACATGGCCAGGCCGGGAATGATGTGGAGCGACATCGCCACCACGATGCAGCAGTACGTGGAGGATGCCGGTTTCAGCGTTGTTCGTGAACTGGTCGGGCACGGGATCGGGCAGGAGATGTGGGAACCGCCGAGCGTGCCGAACTTCTGGCAGGCGCGGATGCGTCGACAGGATTTCGAACTGAAGGAAGGGCTCGTCATCGCCGTCGAGCCGATGGTCAACGTGGGGAAAGAGTCGATCCGCATGGACAAGGACGGCTGGACTATCCTCACCCGCGACGGATCGCTCTCGGCCCACTTCGAGAACACGCTGGCGATCACGGCAGACGGTGTCGACGTGCTGACCGGCTCGGCGGAATAGCGGGACAGCAGGCTCCGCACGATCTCCCTTAAGAACGGTTCTGCACCGTTAACGGGTCAGGTCTGCCTTCCGAAGGGAGGAGACCCACCACGCGGGAACTGTTGAGTGCCGCCTCCCCCCGGTTGGCGGGTCGCCCGACCCGCCAACGCGTATGACCGTCCGCAATGGGCACGATGCAACGTGGTGGGTGAGGAGACCCACCACGCGGAAACCTTCAGTGGGTTATTGCTCGCCACGAACTGCGCGAACTCCGCAAACATGAATCTGGGCTTTTTGTGTTCGTGTTGTTCGCGTTGTTCGTGGCCA
>JBKHHU010000217.1:0-5341 GCA_046539045.1 Phycisphaerae bacterium | reverse complement strand
TTCCGCATGCACAAGCACTGGGTGCACGAGGGCGGGATCTCGACCCCGCTGATTGTCTCCTGGCCGGGGAAGACCGACGCGGGCAAGCTGACCGGTCGACTCACGCATGTTTCGGACATCATGCCGACGTGCCTGGAGCTGGCGGGCGTGGAGTATCCAACGGAATTCAACGGCAAGCCGATCACGCCGGTCGCGGGAGAGAGCTTTGCCGGGCATGTAGTGGGCAACGCCGACACGACGGCCGAGCGGGTGCTGTTTTGGGAACACGAGGGCAACTGCGCGGTACGTCAGGGACGATGGAAGCTGGTGCAGAAGTTCGAAACCGAAGGCCAGTGGGAACTGTACGACATGCTCGACGACCGGACCGAACTGAACGATCTGGCGGCCGTCAAAGACGACGTGGTTCGCCGGATGGACGACATGTACACCGAGTGGACGAACCGGATGAACATCATCCCGCGAAGACAACTGCTGGCCGAGCAACGTCAGGGTAGAGGCTGAGCCGACGAATTAACGCATCAACGAGTTAACGACTCGACGCGTTGTCGGTTACAATACAGGCGCCCCGAGCCGGTCCCGGCGGCGGGTGCGTGTGACGATCACGCCCTGCTCCCGGACTCGACGCGCGGCGGGCCTTCGTAAACAACAACTGAAACCGGGAAGTTCACCATGGATTCTCTCACGCTCGACAAACTCGAGTTCGACGCCGTCCGTCACCTTCTCTCCGAGTTCTGCGCCACCACGCCCGGCAGGTCGCTGGCGGCGAGGATCACCCCCTCCCGCAACCCGAAGGTCGTGCAGAAGTGGCTCTCGCAGGTGACGGAGATGCGGTACGTCCTGCGCGACATCGGCACGCCTCCGCTGGCGGGCATCGCGGATATCTCCGAGCCGCTACGGCGGGCTCATCCGTCCCGCGGTGCGGACCCGGAGGACTTCGCGCAGATCGCCAACGCCCTGGAAGGCTGCGGGAATGTGCGGAGCTTCCTGAACGCCCTGCCCGAACAACACGAACTGCTGCGGACCATCGCCGAAAGCCTCAGCAGCTTCGACGGCGAGATCAAGGCCATCCGCAGCGTGGTCACCGCCGAGGCCACCGTCCGCGATACCGCGTCGTCCAAGCTGCAAAACACCCGCCGCGAGATCGAAACGGTCACCCGGCGGATCCACGACATCATGTACGGGTTCCTGCAGAATCCACACGTGTCGAAGTACCTCCAGAGCACGAACGTCACCATCCACGGCGACCGCTACGTGCTGCCGGTCCGGGCCGACAACCGCGGGCGGATTCCCGGCGTGGTCCACCGCGAGAGCAACACCGGGCAGACCGTGTTCGTGGAACCCAACGCCAGCGTCGAACTGAACAACAAGCTCGCGAAGCTGCACGAAGACGAGCGGCGGGAGATCCGGCGGCTGATGAACGAGTTGGCGATTCGCGTGCAGAAGAGGCAGGAGGAGATCGTCAAGAGCCTGCGGATCTGTGCGCAGGTGGACCTGATCTGCGCCAAAGCCCAGTACGCATACCAGTTCGAGATGACCTGTCCGGAACTGCACGAGCGTGGGTCGGTGGAACTGCGGCAGGCGCGGCATCCGCTTCTGGTCGACCAGGCGTACCGGCAGGAGAAAAAGGGCCTCCCACCGGAGAAGCGTCACCCGGTGGTGCCGATCGACATCCGGCTGGGCAGCGACTTCGACATCCTGCTGATCACCGGGAGCAACACCGGCGGGAAGACGGTCAGCATGAAGACCCTTGGCCTCATGGCCGTGATGACCCAGAGCGGGATGCACATCCCCGCCGAGCGCGACGCGAAGATGCCGGTCTTCCGCGACATTTACATCGACGTCGGCGACGAACAGTCACTCGAGCAGTCGCTCAGCACCTTCGGCGGACACATCCAGCGAATCCGCACGATCCTCGCCAAGGCCGACGGCGCGAGCCTGGTGTTGCTGGACGAACTCGGCGCCGGTACCGACCCGGATGAGGGCGGAGCGATCGGCCAGGCCGTTCTGGATGAACTGCTGGAGATCGGCTGCCTGGCGATGGTCACCACGCACCTGAGCGTGCTGAAGGCCTACGCGTTCACCCACGAGCGGGCGGACAACGCGTCGGTCGAATTCGACACCAAGACTCTCAGTCCGACCTACCACCTGAACATCGGCACGCCGGGCGAGTCGCATGCGATTACCGTCGCCAAACGTCTGGGCATGCCTAAAACCATCACCAACTCCGCCCGCAGCTACATGGACCGCCAAGGCAAGCAGTTCAAGAAGGCCATCAAGGCAACCAGCCACGCCAGACAAACCGCAGAGAAGGCCCGAGCCCAGGCACAACAGGCCGCCGCCCAGGCCAAGAGTCAGCAGGAAACCTACGAAGCCGAACTCGCCGATCTGCACCGACTCCAGGACGAATTTGCCCACTGGCTGGCAACGCTGCCCGATCTCCAGCCCGGCCACGAGGTGTACGTCCCGAGCATCCGAAAGAAAGGCAAGCTCGTGCGGATGCAGTTCAGCAAGCAGATCGCCGTGGTCGACGTCGACGCGATGCAGGTGGAAGTGCCGATCCAGGAACTGATGCCCGATCTCGGACAGAACAAGATCCGCGAGGAGATCAACGACCTGCGGCGGCAGATTCTCCAGCAGGCCCGCGAGAGCGAGAAGGCCCGCGCCGAAGCCCAGCGCATCCAGGCAGAGTACCACCGCAGCCTCAAGCACCAGAAGGACCGCGCCCGCCAGTGGGACAACTGGTTGGAATGTATCGCCAACGCCGAGGTCGGCAAGGTAGTGCCCATCGCCCGCAAGCCGGGCAGCGGAATCCTCGAACAGCTCGACCTGCCCAAGCTCCGGGCCACCATCCGCACCGGCGAGGGCAAGAGCATCGAACTGCCCGTGCAGGATCTGTTCCCGCAGACCGGGCCCTTCGCCAAAGGCCGGAAGGGCGCCAAACGCGGGAAAGGCAAAGGCAACGGCAAGAGCAAGGACCGCCCGATCCGGCACGGCAAGTCCACCGGCAAGGCCGCCAAGCAGAAGGTCCAGCAGATGCTCGACCTCGAGCCGGGTCAGCAGGTGTTCGTCATTCCGTTCAACAAGCGGGCGACGCTGATCCGCGTCGATGAGCACAAGCAGCAGGCGACGGTCCAGTCCGGGGCGTTCGAGATGCAGCTCCCGCTGACGGACCTGGCCCCCGCCGACCACAACCCCGGAAAGAAGAGCAGGAAATGACCATCCAGGGGGCGTCCAGGGCGCCGGTAGAGCAAGCCGACGTGCGACGAGAGCGGGATTATAAATGCCCCGTCTGTGCCGAACCGGTCGGGCCGTGGTTGGGAGATCACCAGACCTACACCTGTACCAAATGTCGCAACGAGTACATGGCCATGGTCGATGACGCGTTATTCGTTGACTCGTTGAACTACCAGGAGCAGCAACCATGGACGAGCAGTTCATCAGCGAGCCGATCAAGCCGGTCGAAGGTACCTTCGACACCGGCGGGATGGCCCGCGGCGAGCCGGGCCTGCCGCAGCAGTTCACATGGCGGGGCGAGAAGCTCACCGTCGTCCGCGTGCTGGAGAGCTGGAAGAAGTCCGGCAGGGAGGGACACTCCTCCAAGGGCGAGCTCTACCTCCGGCGCCACTATTACCGCCTCGAAACAACGTGCGGGAAGAACATGACCGTCTACTTCGAACGCCAGGCCCGCCCGGCAACCAGCGCCCGCAAGCGATGGTTTCTTTATTCGTTGGGTCGTTGACATCTCAAAGGGAGCAACGAAATCACGCCTCAACGATTCAACGAACTCACGAAGCATGCACTATAGGAGCCGCTGCGGGGCCGTCACGCCCGGGGAATCCCGGAACTTCCCCGGGCCGGGAGGTTTCCTATAATGGACGCGGATCGGAGACTTCATGAGACCGACAATCTGGATCATCCTGGCGGGCCTGCTGACCGCCGCCCTCTGCCCTGCCGGCGAGGACACCACTACGCAGGAAACTCAGAAGCACAAGGCTTTCGTCGCCGTGTTGGATTTTCACTGTTCCGACAGCGTCCAGGCGGGTCAGGCCCTGGCCGACACCATCCGCCTCAAGCTGCGTCGCAAAAAGGCCTACTGGGTACTGGACCGCCTGTCCACGCAGGAAGCGACCGCCGCCCTGCCGAAATCGACCGAACCCGAAACCCTTCATAAGCTGATGAAGACCAAGCTCGGCGTCAACGTCGCGGTGTATGGTTCGCTTGTTGAGGACAAGGGGACGTGGAAAGCCGACCTCGTGATTGTCGACACATCGGCCGGGGAAAAGCCCGCGCTCACGCCGCTGAAGCTCACCGACGATACCGAACGCTGGCGAGCGGTGATCGGGAAGGCTGTAGTCGAAACGATCACCGGCGAATACCAG
Source organism: Phycisphaerae bacterium (assembly GCA_046539045.1). Taxonomy (GTDB): domain Bacteria; phylum Planctomycetota; class Phycisphaerae; order SM23-33; family SM23-33; genus JBKHHU01. Next base: position 962 of record JBKHHU010000217.1, on the reverse strand, counting down.
TGGGCCCCACCCGAATACGGCCACGAGGCCGAGCCGAAAAAGTTCGGTAAGCCGCTGAACGAAAACGGCAGCTTCGATGCCGGGGCCAAAGGCTGGGACCGGCCGGACAATGTCTCGACGTTCATCGAGAACGGGCCGAAAGGTCGGGGGAGGATTCTTCGCATTCGAACCGATCTGAAACGCGAGCCGTGGTTGAAGTACCGACGCGACCTGCTGATGGGCAAAGCCGATCCGAAGAACCCGCCGAAGATCGCCGGAGACACCAGCTACGCCAGCGTCGCCGGGCTGGAAGGCGTGCATTTCGCCAGCGGTTTCCTCAAGGCGACTCCGGGCCGGCGGTACTGGCTTACCGCAGACCACAAGGGTCTGGGCGGGGCGAAGGTCTTCGTCAAAGGGTTCCGCAAAAGCCAAGCTGGTCGGGACAGCCTGCCGGAATCGGCCTTGGCGGAGATGGGGCTCACGCCGGAGGAATTCGCCGACCTGCCCCCAGCCAAGCGCAAGGAACTGATCGAGAAAGACGCAGAAAGACACCCGCTCCGCTACATGCGGGAATGCTACCGTTGGTACCTGAACTGCAAAGACGCCAAGGGCGAGTGGGCCCACCTTGCTGCCCCCTTCCCGCCCCGCGGCGGGCTGCCGAAATTCGTCGACTACCTCCAGATCCAGATCTACTCCTACTGGCCGCCGGGCGAGTACCTCTGGGACAACGTGCACGTCTATCCGGACCCAAGACAGAAAACCCCGCTCCCGGAGGTGAAACCGCGAACGAAGAATGTTTCGGAACCGAAGAGTCAAGAACCACAGAGGGCACAGAGAGCACAGAGTTTACCCAAGGGTTTGGCTGTCGCCTGCTAGGAAAGTCCGCCCCGGACACGGCAGGATCGGGAAGATCTCGAAGGCCACGAAGACCGCGAAGGCAGAAAAAGAGGCAGGTAGAAGTGTCGCCCGGCCTGGATTCTCTG
>JBKHHU010000216.1:0-5376 GCA_046539045.1 Phycisphaerae bacterium | reverse complement strand
GAACTGAAACGCGAACTCAATTCCGTCTTCTCCAGCGACGGAAAGGAAACCATCAAACGCGTACTTCTGAAAGATTTTGCGGTCAAATGACGCGGCTGAGTGCGTCGGACAGAAAGATCATCCAGTCGCTGCTGGCTGCGGCTAAGAAGCGTTCGGCAGCGGCCGGGCCTCAGGGAGACGTGCGCGAGTACGATTTTACGGTGCCCAACCAGTTTCCACCGTCGGGCCTGGAGCGTCTGCGGGAGTTCGGCAGGGCGATGGCCGGCCGGATTGCCCAGGTGCTGACGAAGGTGCTGCAGGAACCGTTCGAAGTCGATCTGGCGGGCGTGGATCAGGCATTCGGAGCGTCGCTCAACGGGATGGCCGGTAACGACCCGCATTACTGGATCGCGCTGTCCGAACAGCAGGGCGCCGGCGCGGGCGTATTCGGCTTGCGCCCGGAGCGTGCCATGGTCTGGGTCTCGCGTCTGCTGGGCGGCTCGGAAGAGGAAATCGAGGACGTCCACGAACTGTCCGCACTGGAAGCCGAACTGCTCGGAGACGTGGTGGATACGCTCTGCGAGGGGCTCTCGGATGTCTGTCGGCAGTGGGGCGTGGGTGGAGTACAGCGGCAGGGGACACTCAGCAAGGAGCAGTTCCCGCTGACCGACAACGAAGCCGAGGCGTACTTGCGGCTGCTCTTCCGCAAAGCCGGTGACCAAGGCGCTCCCGGCGGGATGCTTGCCCTGCCGGTGGGAATGGTAGAACCCGTAGCCGGGATCGAGCCGGTGCAGCAGTCTGCCGACGCCGATGAGCACAACCGGCAGATGATGCTGGAGCACCTGTCGCAAGTGGCTGTCCCGTGCAGGATTATGATCGGCGGGGCCGAATTGAGCATGAGAGATATCGTCTCGCTGGAGCCGGGCGACGTGCTGCTGCTGGAACCGGCGAACGCTCAGCCGGCAGAGATGATCGTCGAGGGAAAGCGGGCCTTCTCCGGAGTGCCCGCACAGTACGAAAACCACTACGCACTGCAGGTTCTGCAGCGCGATTTCGAGTAGAGACCAACGGTCCCCGCACCCGAGGCGGGGAAGCGAAAGGACACACTCCGATGGCTGAACCTTCGGAAGCACAAGAGCAGGACGCCCCGCAACAGCCTGAACCGGAAAACGACGCAGAGTCGGCCGAGGAAACCGTCGAGGTCAGCGAAGCCGACCTGCCGCAGGCCGAGCCCCAGCCGGCAGAGGGCGACGCGCCCAGCGGACAGGTGGACATTCTGCTGGATACCGCGATGAACGTCACCGCCTCGCTGGGGGAAACCGAGATTCTGGTCCGGGATCTGCTGGAAATGGGTCCCGGTTCCGTACTTACGCTCGATCGGCAGGTCGGAGAGCCGGTGGATCTGTACCTGCGGGGAATTCGTTTTGCCACCGGCGATCTCGTGATCGTCGGCGAGAGCCTTGGTGTACGAATCCGCGAGATCCTGGCCTCGGGTCGGGAAGAGCAGGAAGGCTGATACATCGACCGACAGGGGGAGACTGTAAAGTTTTTCAACAGACTGTACAGGTATTTCGCCCGCTGCAGGGGCGGTGGGCGCTGATAACTGCTCCTATTCCCGGAATTGCCTCTTTGGCACGTGTTGTGCATGCAATCGGGCATGACAACGGTGTCCCCTTACAGAATATCCCGCCCGGTCGCGCTGATTCTGGCCGTTCTGGTGGCTCTCCTGACTGTCGCGCCTGTCGATGCTGACGATAGCGGCGATGCGGTCCGCGGCAACAGCCAGCCGACCACCCAGCCGGTAGCGGCTGAGACTGTTGGCGCCGAAGAGCCTACCACCTCCCCCGCCACGACCGGCACCGCGAAACACGCCGACGGCAGCGAGTCCGGCGCCAGACGGCCGAAGCTGGGCAAGAGCCTCCGCGAGAGCCTGTACGGCGGGAAGAACGGCGACGATTCGACCGCGTCCGGCCCGACCACCCCGACGGCCATCTGGAAAATGATCATCTACACGATCATCCTCGGCGCGGTGGTTGTCGCCGGGTACGTCGTCTATCGCAAGTACATGCCCCGCCTGATGGCCCCTGCCGGAAAGCGTCCGATGCGGGGCCTGCAGGTAGAGCAGACCCTTTCGCTGGGCGTGCGGAAAACCGTCCACGTCCTCCGTGTCGGCGACCGCAGGATACTCCTCGGGAGCACCCGGGACTGCATGACCAACCTCGGCGACGTGACCGACGCCTTCGCCGAAGAGACCGACACGCCGGAGGTGGAGCTGTGAGCGCCCCGGCCCGCATCTTGCTGACGTTGAGCGCCTTGCTAGCAGTGGCGCTGCCGGCGTCTCCGGCCGTCGCGCAGGAGGCGACCACCCGCCCGGATCGGGAATCCGTTCCGGAAATCGGCGAGGTCATGCGCCTGATGGACAAAGCCACCGCCCCCGAAGAAGACGCCGAGGGCAACGCCGAAAACGGCAGCTGGTCCGGTCCGATCCGCCTGGCGCTGATCTTCGGCCTGCTGGCGATGCTGCCGGCGATGCTCGTGATGATGACCGCCTTTACGCGCATCGTCATCGTTCTCGGGTTCATCCGCCGGGCCCTGACCACCCAGAACATCCCGCCGAATATCGCCATCATCGGCCTGGCGCTGTTCCTGACGCTTTTCACCATGGCCCCCACGTTCGGACGCATCAACCAGAGCGCCGTCGAGCCGTACATGGCCGGGCAGATGTCCTTCGACAGCACATTGGAAACCGCCAACGGGCATATGAAGGGCTTCATGGTTCAGCAGACCCGCGAGGGCGATCTGACGATGTTCCTGGAGATGGCCGGGATCACGCAGGTGGAGACGGCAGAGGACGTGCCGATGCACGTGATGATCCCCGCCTTCACGATCAGCGAATTCCGCACCGCTTTCGAGATGGGCTGTCTGCTGTTCATTCCGTTCCTGCTGATCGACCTGGTCGTCGGTGGAATCCTGCTCAGTGCGGGCATGATGATGTTGCCTCCGGCGATGGTGTCCCTGCCGCTGAAGATCATCCTTTTCGTGCTTGTTGACGGCTGGAGCCTGATCGCCCAAGCGTTGGTAGACAGTTTCATAAGAGGTGGACCATGACAGGCGACCTTGTGCTGTATCTCGGCCGGCGAACGATGGAAACGGCGATGCTGGTTGCCTCTCCGGTCCTGCTGGTCGCATTGATCGTCGGTTTCATCACCGCGTTGATCCAGGCGATCACGTCGATTCGCGACATGACCATGGGCATGGTGCTGAAGCTGGCGGGTATCGGAATCACGCTGCTGCTGTTCGGCAGTTGGATGCTGAGCGTACTGATGGAATTCACGACCGAGGTGTTCAACACCATCGGCAAGGTTGGACCGTAACACGGAATCGCAATGGACGAACTGATCCAAGTCATCCTGCCTTTCCTGTTGATCGTGGCTCGCGTTGCGGGCTGCCTGGCGGTCATGCCGCTGTTCAACTGGAAGATGATCCCCAAGACGGTGTTGATCGGGATGTCGCTGGCGATCAGCTACCTGCTGTTCCGGTCGCTTCCGAGCGCCGGCCTTGCCGGTCTGCCGGACCACTGGCTGGCCGGGGCGCTGCTGGTGATCAAGGAGACCTTCTGTGGTCTGGCCATCGGCCTGGCCGCCCAGCTGGTGTTCCTTGCCGCCCAGCAGGCAGGGCGGATCATCTCTATGCAGATGGGCCTGCGGGAAGCGGGCATCATCGACCCGTCCAGCGGATCGGGCTCGGAATCGATGACGATGTTCTTCAACATCACGTTCTCGCTGCTTTTCCTCGTGGCCGGCGGGCATTACCTGCTGATCGCGATGATCTACCGGAGCTACGACGTGTTCCCGATCGCCGGCGTGCCGGAGCTGGGGCAGTTCGCCCCGGTGCTGCTGAGCGCCGGGACGACGATGTTGACCTTCGCATTGAAGCTGGCGGCCCCGGTACTGGCGGCGTTTTTCGTGCTGACCGTCGTGCTGGGTGTGATCGCCCGCGTCATGCCAGAGATGAACGTACTTCTGCTCAGCCTGCCGTTGCGGGTGGGCCTGGGCTTTCTGATGGCAGCGGCGATGATGCCGTTGCTGGAGAGTTTCGCCGTGGATATCGCCGACTGGATGCAGCAGTTCCTGGTCGTCACCTGACGTTGGAGACACCATGCCAGACCAACCTGCCGGCGAAAAAACTGAAGAAGCGACTCCCGAACGCCTGCGAAAGGCAAAGGAAGAAGGCAAGCTGCCGGAATCCAAGGAAGTCGGCAGCGCACTGATGCTTACGGCGCTGTTGATCGTCCTCTTCCTCACTGCCGGAGGGATGTACGACTGGCTGGTCAATATCGTCCGCCGGAGCGTGAGCTTCAGCATCGACGGGCCTCCGGACGGACAGGTGTTCCTCTACGCGATGAAGACGCAGGCGACCGGGGCTCTGCTGCAGGTCATGCCCTTCCTGATCGCTGCCTTTGTGGCCTCGATCTTCGGAAGCCTGATCTCCAGCGGATGGGCGTTCTCGCCCAAGGCCGTCGGGCTGAAGGTCGAGCGGATCAACCCGGTCAATGGCGCGAAGAACCTGTTCTCCAAGAAGAACCTGGTGATGGTGGTCATCTCGCTGATCAAGTTGAGCGTGATCAGCGTGATCATCTATGTCTACCTTCGCGACAAGATGGGAGCCTGCCTGGCGCTGGGGCATGCGACCCCCGAAGGCGCGCTGGTGGGAATCGCCGACCTTGTTTTCGGCGTGATGATCCGTCTGGTGATCGGCCTGATCGTCATCGCGATCATCGACCTGCTGTACCAGCGGTGGAAGTACAAAAAAGACCAGATGATGACCCGGCAGGAAGTGAAGGAAGAGCGGAAGCAGTACGAACTTCCGCCGGAGGTGCGAGGCAAGATCCGGTCGATTCAGATAGAGATGGCGCGAAAACGCATGCTCCAGGAGGTCCCGGATTCCGATGTGGTGATTGTCAACCCGACCCACGTTGCCGTCGCGCTCAAATACGACCAGGGCAAGATGCGAGCGCCCGAAGTTATCGCCAAGGGACCGGACCTGTTGTGCGAAAAGATCAAGGAAATCGCCCGGGCCAACAATATCCCGATCGTCCAGCGGCCGGAGTTGGCACGAGCTTTATACCACTCGGTCGAACCGGGCGACCCCGTGCCGGAAACGCTGTTCGTCGCCGTGGCAGAAGTCCTGGCGATGATCTACCGCCTGAAGCAGAAGAAGTTCGCCAACTGAGCCCGCTGGAGCGGGCAACGCATACGCGGTCGGTGGGTCTCCTGACCCACCGACGGGAATGGATGCTGATGGGCGTAATCCCAGCGATCCGGTCAACGGGCTTGAGGTCCCGAGCTTACAGGATGGACCGGTTAGCCAGTTGGCGGGTCAGGAGACCCGCCAACC
>JBKHHU010000215.1:0-5386 GCA_046539045.1 Phycisphaerae bacterium | reverse complement strand
GACGGTCTACGTCTCGGCGACACCCGGGCCCTACGAGGAGAAGCACAGCGATCAGATCGCCGAGCAGGTCGTCCGCCCCACCGGGCTGATCGACCCGGCGATCGAGGTCCGCCCGGTCGCCAGCCAGGTCGACGACCTGCTCTCCGAGATCCGGCTGCGTGCCGAGAAGAACCAGCGGGTGCTGGTCACCGTGCTGACCAAGCGCATGGCCGAGGACCTGACCGATTACCTGATGGAACACGACGTGCGGGTGCGGTACCTGCACTCGGACATCGATACCGTCGAGCGGGTCGAGATCATCCAGGACCTGCGCCTGGGCGAGTTCGACGTGCTGGTGGGCATCAACCTGCTGCGCGAGGGCCTCGACATTCCCGAGGTCGCCCTGATCGGTATCCTAGACGCCGACAAGCAGGGCTTTTTGCGCTCGGAACGCTCGCTGATCCAGACGATCGGCCGGGCGGCGCGCAACCTCGAAGGCAAGGCGATCCTCTACGGCGACACGATCACCGACGCCATGCGCAAGGCCATCGACGAGACGGAGCGGCGACGCGAGAAACAGCTCGCCCACAACCAGGCGATGGGCATCACGCCCAAGGGCATCGAGAAACGCATCGACGACATCCTGGAGTCCGGCGAGTCCCGCATTCCCGGGGCACGCCCGGGTCGTCGCCGTCAGGCCGCCGGCAAGGTGGCGGAAGGGCCCAGCGGCTACGCTGCACTGACACCGGAGCAGGCGGCCAAGCGCATCAAGGCGCTGGAGGCCGAGATGCACCGCCATGCACGCGACCTCGAGTTCGAAGCCGCCGCACGGGCGCGAGACGAACTGCAGAAACTCAAGGAAGCGTTCTTCGGTGCAACGGACCCGGGATACAGCCAGGAATTCGAGTGACGGCTGAAACAAAAAACCGGGCTTTCGCCCGGTTTTTACGTATCGGCCGTTCCGCTTGCGCGGCGATTAGCCGCCTTGCTGCATCTGCATTGCCTTCTCGCGCAGCTTCTCCATCTCCGCGGACTTCTCGTCCATCTCGTTGAACAGCTGTTCCGCTTCCGGGTTGGTCTGCTTCATCTCGGATTCAACATCCGTACGCAGCTTCTCGGCCATCTGTTGAACGTCCTCGTCCTGGAAGGCCTGCTGCTGGCGCTGCTGGAACTTCTGCTGCTTCTCCTGGAAGGCCTGCACCTCGGACTCGGACGGTTGCTGGTCGCCATCCTGGTACTTGGACATGGTGGCCTTCATCTCCTCGAATTCCTTCTCGGCATCATAGCCATCGCCCGACATCTTCTCGGCGATCTTGTCCTGCAGCGCATCACGCTGATCACCGAGCTCCGGCTTCTTCTCGTAGGCCTGCTGCTCCATCTCACTCAGCTTCTCCTGCGTCTGCTGCAGTTCCTGCTGGACAGCACGCATCTCTTCCATCAGCTCACGCTGCTCCTCGCTCATTTCGGGCATCTGGCCCTGGGCACCGCCGCCCTCAGGCGCCGGCTGCTGCCCTTGAGCAGCGCCACCTTCAGGCGCCGGCTGCTGCCCTTGGGCACCGCCCCCGTGCGGAGCTTGCTGCCCGCCTTGCTGAGCCAGCGCAGTACCCCCGAAGCCGAGGGCAGCGCAGACACCGGCAGCCAACATGGATTTGCGCAACTTCTGGTTCCAATTGGACATGCATTCACTCCTAGGTTCGTATGTGACGGCTTCACACCGGAAAGGTGTGGGGCACCGTAGCCCCGAGAACTCTTGCGACACGCACCGAGAACGAAAAGTTCCGGAGGATCCGGACCAATCGCGTAAACGAACTGGGAACCGCAACGAAGCAGCCCCGAAAGCCCCCGCCATCGGCCCGAATCGGGAACCGCTTCCACCCGGATACGGAAACGGTCCCGAGACTAGCAGACCATGCACGGCCATTCCACCACGGCCCCGTCGGGGCCGAGCCGCCAAGGAAGCAACCGCGAGTCATGGACCTCACCGGGCCGCCCTGTCTGCTAGAGTCCCCGGTCCGCCCAAGCTGAACGGAAAGGCATCCATGATGATCGACGAAACCGCCAGCCCGCACGACTTTGAGACCACTTGCAAGCGCCTGACCGACGCCGTTGCGGCAAACGGCTTCGGCCTGCTGCATACACATGACATCCACGCCACGCTGAATTCGAAGGGCGTCGACTTTGCCCCCGAATGCCGGGTCTTCGAGGTGTGCAACCCCCGGCAGGCCGCCGAAATACTGGCCGGGCGCCTGGACCTGTCGAATGCCCTCCCCTGCCGCATCGCCGTCTACGAGCAGGATGGCCGGGCACAGGTATCGATGATCCGACCGACCGAACTGCTGGCCCAGCTAGCTACCGACGACAAACTAGCCGGTGTCGCTCGCGACGTCGAGGCCAGCATGGACCAGATGATTCGCGAAACGGTCGCGACCTGACCCGCCGATGGCGACCGACAGCAAAAAGGCCCGCACAACGGCGGGCCTTTTCCGATTCAGGGCAGCGCATGCCCCGCGATTGCCACTTACTCGGCAGCCTGCTCTGCCGGCTCGGCTGCGGCCGTCTCGGGCTCGGCCGCGCGCTCGACCAGTTCCACGTAGGCCATCGGTGCGGCATCCCCGGCACGGTAGCCGCACTTGAGAATGCGCAGGTAACCGCCGTTGCGCTCCTTGAAACGCGGGCCGACGTCCGAGAACAGCTTGCCGACGGTTGCCTTGTTGCCGACCTTGGCGAAGGCCTGACGGCGCGCGTGGACGCTGTCTTCCTTGGCCAGGGTGATCAGGGGCTCGGCCACGCGACGAAGCTCTTTCGCCTTCGGCACGGTGGTCTTGATGACTTCATGCTCGATCAGGGCATTGGTGAGCGAACGCATCAGCGCCTTGCGCTGGGAGGCGTTCCGACCCAATTGCCGACCGGATTGACGGTGACGCATGTCAGTTACTCCAAATCAATTCGTTCAAATCTTGGATTCGCTCAGATTCTGGAGCTCGGCCGGCGGCCAGTTCTCCAGCTTCTGACCCAGCGAAAGACCCTGCTTGGCCAGAACGTCCTTGATTTCGGTCAGGGACTTCTTGCCCAGGTTCGGCGTCTTCAGCAGCTCCATCTCGGTACGCTGAATCAGATCGCCGATGTAGTAGATGTTCTCGGCCTTCAGGCAGTTCGCCGAGCGAACCGTCAGTTCCAGGTCGTCCACGGGGCGCAGCAGCACCGGATCGACGGACGGCGCCTGCTCTTCGACCGGCTCGGCCTTCTCGGCCTTCAGGTCGACCAACACGGACAGCTGGTCGACCAGGATGCCGGCCGCCTGGCGGATGGCGTCCTCGGCGGAGATCGAGCCATTGGTCTCGATGTCCAGCACCAGGGAGTCCAGGTCGGTACGCTGCTCGACACGTGCCCGCTCGACCGAGTACGCCACGCGGCGTAGCGGCGAGAAGGACGCGTCGACCAGTAGGCGACCGACGGTGGTCTCCTCGTCTTCGCGACGCGCGCTGGCCGGCACGTAGCCCATTCCACGCTCGACCTTGAAGGTCATGTTGAGCTCGGCATCGTCACGCAGGGTGGCGATGACGTGGTCCGGGTTCATGATCTCGACCGAGTGGTCGGCCTTGACGTCCGCGGCAGTCACGGTGCAGGGACCGGTCTTCTTGATGCTCAGCACCGCTTCGTCGCGACCGTGCATCGTGATCGCCAGACCCTTGAGGTTGAGCAGGATCTCGAGCACGTCCTCCTGGACACCCTCGAGGCTGCTGTACTCGTGCAGCGTGCCTTCGATCTCCGCCTCGGTGACCGCAACTCCGGGAATGGACGAGAGCAGGATACGCCGCAACGCGTTGCCCAGCGTATAGCCGAACCCCCGCTCCAACGGCTCCAGCACCACGCGCGCATGTGTGTCGTCGATCGTTTCCACGTCGACCAGGCGCGGCTTGAGAAGCTCTGTAGAACCCAGTTGCATTACGTACCCCCGAAAACCGTTACTTCGAATACAGCTCGACGACGAGCGATTCGTTGATGTCCGCCGGCAGTTCGTCCCGAGTCGGAACCGCCTTGAAGACGCCTTCCATCTTGCTGGAATCGACCGTGACCCACGGCACCACTTCCCGCTGGGAAGCGAGCTCCAGCGCATCTTTGACGCGCTGCTGCTTCTTCGCCTTTTCGCGAATCGCAACCACGTCCTCGGCAGACACCTGGTAGGAGGGGATATTCACGACTTCACCGTTCACGGTCACGCCGCGATGGGAAACCAGCTGGCGCGCCTCGGCACGCGTGGCACCGAAGCCCATGCGATAGGCAACGTTGTCCAGGCGGCACTCGAGGATCTGAAGGAGGTTCTCGCCGGTGGAACCCTTCATCTGCGCGGCGCGCTTGTAGTAGTTACGGAACTGGCGCTCGAGCACACCGTAGGTGCGCCGCAGTTTCTGCTTTTCGCGCAGCTGCAGACCGTAGTCGGAAACCTTCTGCCGACGGCCGGAGCCGTGCTGGCCAGGAGCGCGATCGTGGTGGCACTTGTCTTCAAGGGCACGGACGCCGGATTTCAGGAAGAGATCCGTGCCTTCGCGCCGAGCGAGTTTACAAGTAGGACCGAGATAACGAGCCATAAGTCAAATACTCCTTACAAACGCACCGTCAAACGCGACGCTTTTTGGGCGGACGGCAACCATTGTGCGGGATCGGGGTGACGTCGGTGATCACACCCACCTTGAAGCCAACCGCGTTCAGTGCGCGGATGGTCGACTCGCGACCCGGGCCGGGGCCCTTGACTTCGACGTCGACGTTCTTCACCCCGTACGCCTTGGCCGCCTCGCCGGCGCGCTCGGCCGCAACCTGGGCGGCGAACGGCGTGGACTTCCGCGAACCGCGGAAACCGGAGCCGCCCGACGTCGCCCAACTCAGGGTATTCCCCTGACGGTCGGTGATCGTCACGATCGTGTTGTTGAATGACGCATGGATATGCGCGACCGCATCAGTGACGACGCGTTTTACCTTTTTACGGGTAGCTTGACTTGCTTTAGCCATTAAGAATCCTACTCTCGAAAGAATATTAAGCCTGATTAGCGCTTGACCAGGCGACGCGGACCCTTGCGAGTCCGTGCGTTCGTGCGTGTGCGCTGACCACGCAGCGGCAGGCCGCGACGGTGACGCAGACCGCGATAGCAGCCCAGATCCATCAAGCGCTTGATGTTCATGGACACTTCGCGGCGCAGGTCACCCTCGACCACATACTTGCCGACTTCCGTACGCAGGGATTCGACCTCTGCTTCCGAAAGATCGCGCACCTTGCGATCCGGTGCGACGCCGGTGGCCTCGCAGATCGCCTTGGCGCGGGTCGGCCCGACCCCGTAGATGGAGGTCAGGGCAATCACCACATGTTTCTGAACGGGAATGTTGATCCCAGCAATACGTGCCATCGATATAT
>JBKHHU010000214.1:0-5443 GCA_046539045.1 Phycisphaerae bacterium | reverse complement strand
GGTGCCGCGGATCGTTGTGTCGGCGTGAGTTTCAGACACCAACCCGAGTTGAAGCTCCTAAATTCCTCCTTCGGATTGCATGATCTCCAGGAGCGGCCGTGATTTTTCCGCGTTTTTCTTCCCCCGGTCACTCAAGTATTGGCCACTGGTTCCGAGAATGAAGGTGTGGCAGGAGTGAAGGTTTAATGGGATACCAACCATGGCAAGCACCAGTGGAATGAAACTAACAGGCGTCTTGACGGGAATCGACTCCGACACATTCGTCGATGCGGCGATGCGAGCCCGTCGGGCCCCGTTAAAGCGGCTTGAATCGCGGAAGTTAGGGTACGAGTCCCGCGGACAGGCCACGAAGGATCTGCAGTCGCGCCTGACCTCGCTCCGCAACGCGGCAGACGGGATGACCGGGCTCGACAGCCTCCGCGGTGTGAAGGCGACGGTCTCCGACGACAGCGTTCTCGGCGTCACTGCCGGGGACAAAGCACTTGAAGGTGCCTGGTCGGTGGAGGTCAACGCACTGGCCCAGGCAGAGAAGGAAGTCCATGACGGTCTGGCCGGGCTGGACTCGCTGGTCGGCGCGGGGAAGTTCGTCTACAACTACGGCGGGACGACGCGGACCATCCACACCACCGACACAACCACCCTTCAGGACCTGCAGAACATGATCAATGAGGATGCGGGCAATCCGGGTGTGACCGCCAGTGTCCTGGAATACGAAGTCGACGCCGATCACAACTACCACCTGACACTGACCGGGCAGAAGACGGGCGCCAGCAACTCGATCACAATTGACGCGGCCACCGATCTGACTGCATTCGCGGCTGATACGTTCACCGAAACCCAGACGGCGAGCAATGCCCAGATCCGCCTGGACGGATACCCGGCCGGCAGTTGGATCGAGCGGGAAACCAACACGATTTCCGACGTCATTCCGGACATGTCGCTGTCGCTGAAGACCACCGGTTCGACGACCATCGCCGCCAATACGGACACCAGCAAGCTGAAGGACAAGGTTCAGTCGCTGGTGGATGCTTACAACGGTCTGGTCGACGCACTGGACGACTACACCGGCTACAACCAGGAGACCGGCAAGAGCGGAATCCTGCAGGGCGATGCAGTGGTCAACGGACTGCTTCCGCAGATCCGCTCGGAGCTGGTCGGCACGCCGGAAGGCTGGGACTCTGCGGTGGACGATATCAGCATGGTCGCCGATATCGGCCTGCAGTTCGAGAAGGACGGGCACCTGAAGCTGGACACGGCGAAGCTGGACCAGGCTCTGGAGACCAACTACGACGAGGTGCTGCAGTTCATCGGTGCCGACAAGCGTGGCGTGACCGACAGCACGTACATGCAGTTCGACGGGACGAGCACGAAGACGCAGGCCGGTATCTACGACGTCAAGGTCGAGTTCGATGGCGACGTGATTACCGCAGCCTCCTACAAGCTCAGCAGCGAAGCCGACACCGAATGGCGATCTGCCTCGGTGGAAGGCTCGAAGATCGTCGGCGGCGTGAACACCCCTGAAGAAGGTCTGGCACTGACGGCCGTCTCCGACGGCACTGCCGGGGTTCACACCCAGACCGGTCAGGTAACCATTCAGCACGGGATCGCCAGTTCCATTGGCGGCCGGCTGGACAATCTTCTGCACGAAACCGACGGCGTGCTGGTCAAGAAGCAGGGCCAGATCGAGGACGCCATCAACATGGTGGAAAACCAGATGGAAAACATGGAAGGGCGTCTGGAGCGGATCGAGCAGCGGCTCTATGACAAGTACGCCCGGATGGAGGCGACGCTGGCTCGTCTGGAAAGCCAGAAGGGCGCGTTTGAAGCAGTATTCTCTTCGCTCGATTCGGGCGACAAGAAGCAGTAATCGAAGAGGCAGATGGAGTAGACCATGCGCGGTATAGCAGCCTATCAGGAAAATCACACCACCACCCAGTCAAAGGGCCGTCTGGTCGTTCTGCTCTACGAGGGCGCGGTGAAATTCCTCCGCCAGTCGATCCAGGCCCTGGAAGCCGGCGACCTCGGAGAAAAGGGTAAGTTTATCAACAAGGCCATCGCCATCATCGAAGAACTGAACTATTGCCTCGACATGGAAGCCGGTGGCGAGATCGCAAGCAACCTGCGGGCCCTGTACCTGTTCATGATCAAGCATCTGGACCAGGCCAACATCAAACGCGACCCGAAGATGGTGCAGGAAGTGATCAAAATCCTCGAAGACCTCAACGAAGGCTGGAAACAGATCACCGCCTGAGCCAACCCCCTCTGCACGAGAAACCAACAGGCATCGGCGAGCGAAAAGTGCTCACCGATGCCTGTTTGCATGCGCCTTGCGTGGGGGGCAATCTTATGTTCCCGCCAACGCGGCGCATCCCGCCGGTTCGCCGGCCTGATCGACTTGGAGAGAATCCCTGTTCAAGCCCAGATTCTGCTTACTATCCGACTGTCGCGATCCGATTGAGTTTATGGAAGGCAGGTAACTTGTGCCGACTGAAAGAGTATTGCCGATTTCGCGGCGAATTTAGCCAAGTCGCCTTCAAGGTCGGCCGATACAGCGGATGTACGGAAGCCAACATTCGGCGATGACGTCCTGTCCGACGGACGGTCGGGACGGTCACGGATCAAGAGAAACAGGAGCGGGAGCACAACGATGGAGATCAGTGCTTTAATTGTAGATGACTCGGGCATCATGCGAAAGATGGTCATGCGAGCCCTTCGGGAGACGGACCTGGCCAATTTCGTGTTTACCGAGGCCCAAGACGGGGTGGATGCGCTGGAGAAGTTCGATCCGGAGAAGATCAACATGATCTTCGTGGACTGGAACATGCCCAACATGAACGGCATCGACTTTGTCAAGAAGGTCCGTTCGGAGCAGAAGCGGCACATCCCTGTGGTGATGGTAACCACCGAAAGCACCGTCGGGAAGGTTGAGGAGGCCCTCAACGAAGCACGCGTCGACTGCTTCATCGTCAAACCGTTCACGCCGGAAGTGCTCGAGAAGAAACTCGAGCCGCTGTTCACGAAGATCGCCGCCGCGGCAAAGAAGAAGTCCGACGGGTTCTTTGGGAAAATCGCCAAGAGCCTTTCCTGACCAGGGCAAATACAACGAGCAAGATCTAGAAGGGACTGCACCATGGGTGGATCTACCACCGACCAATCCATCATCCGGCACTGGAACTGCGTCGAGGCGGCTGTCGGCGAGGCGTTCCTGGGCACATGCGGAGTTCAGGTGGCTCCCATTGACGGCGGGAAGCAATTCATCAGCGATTGCGGGAAAGTGATCGTTGCGGTGATCAATCTCGTCGGCGATGTCGACTGGGCCGTCTTTCTCGGCCTGCCGAAAGAGACCGCCGAAGAGCTGTCGACGATGTTCACCGGATTCGAGATCCCCTACGACAGCGAAGACATGGGCGATGCCGTCGGCGAGCTGACCAACATCCTTGCCGGGACGCTCAAGGCCGTCCTTGACCGCAAGGGCGTCGCTGCCGATATCTCCCTGCCGACCGTCATGCGCGGCCAGCACATGGAATTCCTCGCCCAGAGCAATATCCAGTCTCGCCAGCAACTCTACGACTCGCCCCACGGCAAGTTCGTCACCGGAGTGACCATCGGCAGCATCATCGGCTGAGCCGCATCCGCCGGAACCCGCAACAGTTTTGACACAGGCCCGAGGAAGCCGACCATGACCAACAGGGAAGAAGCAAGAAATCTCATCACCGATCTCGGCGAAGAAGTGTCCGCCGCCTCCCGCGGCAACACCGATGCCGTCGCCCGGCTCGGATTCCTGATCGAGAGCGCCGTGGAAACGCTCGAGGGCGACCTGCCCCACGTCAGTGACGTACTTACCGAATGCCTCTGTCTGTTGCAGAAGGTCTACCAGGAATCCGTCGACAGCTCTGCCGCGGCCCTTGTCGGGGAGGTGCTGGATGAGCTCTCCGAGATCGTCGATGCCGACGATGCCGACTCCCAGGATCTCCACTCGCTGATCGAGAAGCTGCAGCAGGCAGATGGGCAGCCCCCCGCCGACGCCGAAGGGGCGGAAGCTGCCGAGACTATCCAGACCGCTGAAACGCCGTCGGAAAACTCCGTCAGCACAACGATCAATTCCGTGTCTGCCCGGTTGCTCACGCTCACTGCCGACGATACCGAGAGCCTGGTCGAGTTGCGAGACGAATTGTGCAAGGTCGCGGCGGTTCAGACCGTTCCCACCGCGGCCGGAGAGGTGCTGCAGGCGGCCGGCGAGGCCATGGACCGCATCACCTCCGGCGAAGCAGGCGACGCCGATGAACTCCTCCAACAGGTCGGGTCGCTGCTGGAAAAGGCGGCCCTGGTGGTCGAGGAAGAGTCGCAGCAGGAAGAGCTTTCCGAAGGGCCTGAAACCAGCGACGGACCGACTGAACCCGAAGAACCTGCCGAGGAACCTGCCGCCGATGAGCCTGCCGCCGAAGAACCCCAGCAGCAGACACCCGATATTCTTCCCGCCGATGCGGACACCGACCTGCTGGCTGAGTTCGTGATCGAATCTCTCGACCATATCTCCGGTGCAGAGGCGGCGCTGCTGGAGTTGGAATCCACTCCGGGCGACGACGAGCAGATCAACATCGTCTTCCGCGCGTTCCACACCATCAAGGGCACCAGCGGTTTCCTGGGTCTGGACAAGATGCAGAGCCTGGCCCACAAGGCAGAGAACCTGCTGGACCGCGCCCGCGACGGGGAAATTACGATCTCCGGCGGGTATGCGGATCTGTCGCTCAAGAGCTGCGACGTTCTCCGCGTGATGCTCGAGGCCCTGGAAGGCATCATGCCCGGCGAGCCGCTGGTGATCCCCGGCGAATACGACAGCCTGCTGGACGTGCTGAGCGACCCGGAAGGCTCCGGCGTCAGCGAAGAGGACGCTGCCGGTGACAAGCGAATCGGCGAGATCCTCGTCGAGCAGGGCGCTTCGGACAGCGAGACCGTCGAGAAGATCGCGGCCCAGCAGGGCGGGGAAAAGCTCGGTTCGGCGATGGTCAAGAACAAGGCGGCCAAGGCAGAGAGCGTCGCCCGCGCTTTGCGTACGCAGAAGCAGGCCCGCGGCAGGGCCTCCGGCGGGGACACCACTGTCCGCGTCAGCACCGATCGCCTGGACAACCTCATCAACGTCGTCGGCGAGTTGGTGATCGCCCACTCGATGGTCGCCCAGGATCCGACCATGGAAGAAGCCGGACCCCGCATGAACCGCAACGTCTCCCACGCCGGGAAGATCATCCGCGAACTGCAGGATTTGAGCATGGCCCTGCGGATGGTGCCGATGAAGGGCACCTTCCAGAAGATGGCCCGCCTGGTCCGCGACCTCGGCAGGAAGACCGGCAAGAGCGTGCAGTTCGTCACCGAAGGCGACGACACGGAAATCGACCGCAACATGGTCGAGGTCCTCAACGACCCGCTCGTGCACATGATCCGCAAT
>JBKHHU010000050.1:0-18984 GCA_046539045.1 Phycisphaerae bacterium | reverse complement strand
GGCGAAAGCGTTCCTGACAAGGACGGCGATGCAGGCAATGCCGTAGCATTGCCGATGCAGCCGGACGCAGGCAGGGACGATTGCAGCCAGCTGAACCGGAAAAGAGTTTTGTCACTCGCTCTAATGCCCATCCACCTTCCGTGGGTGGGCATTATTACTCTCACGCTGTAGAAGGAAACCTTCATGCTGAATACCGGTAACCGCTCTGTCCGGTTCGGACTCAATTACACCCCGGGGCACATCTGGTACTACATCTGGAATGACTGGGACCTCGGCTCGATCATCGCCGATTTCGACGCGATGGCGACGACAGGGATTGACCATGTCCGCATCCAGCTCATCTGGCCGTATTTCCAGCCGAACCCGACCTACGTGAGCCCGGCTCACCTGGAGCGGCTTGGCGAGTTGATGAAGGTGGCCGAGGACCGCGGGATCGACGTGCTGGTCACGCTGCTGACCGGGTATCTCAGCGGGTACACGTTCCTGCCGTCGCGGGTTACCCGCATGGGCGTTTTTACCGACCGCAAAACCATCGAGATGGAGAAGGTTTTTGCCCGGGCCGTGGTTGAGCATGTGCGCGATCGCCCGAATTTCATGGGCGTCGACCTGGGCAACGAGATCAACTGCCTCACGCGGCACGAACTGGCGACCGACGTCGGCGATGCCTGGGCCCGCGAACTGCTGGAAACCATCAATCCGCTGCTGGGCGAGGCGGCGATGTGCGTCAACGGGATCGACCACACGCCGGTTTTCGACGAAACCACCTTCAGCATGGAGCACCTGGCCGACGACTATCCGACCATCACCATCCACACTTGGCCGATGTTCACCGGCTGTCTTGAGAAGGGCGATCTCCCCGACGCCCCGGCCACGGAGCTGGCCGGGTTCTGCGCTCAGCTCTGCCGCCTGTACGCGAAGAACCGCGACAAACCGGTCTGGGTCCAGGAACTCGGTGCCTGCGACCTGTGGGGAAGCGACGCTCAGCAGATTGACTACCTCAAGGGCGTCGTCCCGGCAGGGATCGACGGCGGGGTGCGACTGTTCACGTGGTGGTGCAGCCACGACAAGCGGGACCTTCTTGAATTCAAGGACTGGGAATACCGTTTCGGCCTGTTCACGCCGGACAACAAGCCCAAGCATCTGGTCCAGCCGTTCCGCGAGATGGTGGACAACTATGCCAATCGACAGGACGAGCCGGAATTTGACGTCGCCATCGTGGTGCCCGACGAGTTCCGCCCGGCCCGAACGAAGGAAATCGATACCAGCCAGTGGATCCTCCAGGCACTGGCCAGTACCACCTGGAACCTGTACGACCTCTACCTCCGGCAGATCGCTGCCGGGAGAAAGCCCAGACTCATCCGGGAAGAAGACGCCGACCGGTTCGATCATGTCCTCCGGCCGGGCATGGACGAACTGACCCGCTACAAGGAAGTCCAGGCCCGCGTCATCACGGATGAAACGAGGTAGAAGCAGGCTACAGTCCTCAGGCTTCAGACTTCAGGGACGGCGGTAGGGGGGTGGCAATTGCTTTTTGTGCCTCGTGTGGCGGGGGGCTTTTTTAGCTATGGTTTCAGGCAATAGTCCTCAGGCTACAGTCCTCAGACTTCAGGCTTCAGGGAGGGCGGTTGGGGGGGCGGTTGCTTTTTGCGCCTCGTGCAGCGGGTTCTTCCTTACGGGCGTCAGCCGGAATAATCTGTGCAATCTGTGTAATCTGTGGACCAAGCCGTCGCCGTTGCTGCCGTGTCGAGCGAAGGCGTGTCGCCAGCGGCGTCAGCCACAATTCGTGCCTATTCGTGTAATTCGTGGACCAAGCCGTTGCTGTTGTTGCGGCTCGTGAACTACTCGCCGTCGACGATCTTCTCTTCCAGGATGCTCCGGAAGTGTTCGACCGTCGGGTCCGGCAGGAACGGGATCTGCTCGCCGTCAATGAAGATCGCGTCGTCGACTCCCCACTCCTCGAACACCGCCGGGTCGGATGTGTCGAACTCCTGCAAGACGACCTCCTCCGGGAAGTTCTCGGCCGCCTCCTTCATGCAGACCATGTGATGGTTCCCGCCCTGACACCAGCCGTTGACGAACAGGTGAACCGTCGTCTTGCCAGGCACGCGCCCGGGCAGTTTCTTCATCCGCACCCAGTACGGTGTCTCCGCCGCCGTATCGAACGCTTTGTAGACCAGCACCTCGGGGCCTTTGCGGTCGGCCTCCTTAAAGCCTCGAGCCAGATACCAGGAGACCGGCATCCATTCCTCGAAGTCCATCCCCCACCCAGCCAGACCCTTGGCTCCGGCCTGTCGGACATCCGCCTCTGCGGCAAAAAGCAATTCGGTGCCGATCCCCTTATGCTGCATGTTTCCCGGACCGGACTCATACCCGTGGACCCAGATGCACTGGATGAAGTAATAGCCGTCGCCGCGGGCCCGGGTCAGCTCGATCGGCAGATACTGGATCATGCCGACCGGACCGTCCTTCCCGGCTGCGAGTTTCACCCGCAGTTTCTCTCCCACCCGCTGGACCCACCGCTCTTTGTATCGTCCGCAGTTGGTCGGATCGCCGTGGCAGAGACAGCGCATGTACTCTTGATGATATGGCTTGCACAGATCAACGATATTCATGGCAGGGTCCCTTGAACCGCCCGCGGGAGATGCCAAAGCGCAGGTCGCCCTGACCTGTCCATACTATAGAATAGCGTCACAGGGGACGCCGGACAATGTACTCCTTGCGTCAACGGCGTTCGGTCGGGCTCGGGGGCGGGATGGTCTTCGCGGGCGATTTGCCGATTCGGGTTTTCGGCTGTTGGTCCATGTGCTAGAATTGACGGGTGGAAATGTTTCTTTTGGGGCGGAATGAACTGGAGAAAGCCATGTCTTTCTATCCGAAAAAGCTGGGGACCCTGTTGTGGCTCGCTTTGCTGGTCGGCGCGGCTGTGGTCGAGCCTGTTCTCGCCGAGTCCGAAACCGACCTTGAGCAACTCCTGGCCGATC
Organism: Phycisphaerae bacterium; assembly: GCA_046539045.1. Taxonomy (GTDB): domain Bacteria; phylum Planctomycetota; class Phycisphaerae; order SM23-33; family SM23-33; genus JBKHHU01. Next base: position 16,003 of record JBKHHU010000050.1, on the reverse strand, counting down.
GTGTGGAAAGCATCCTGACCGACTACAAGACCGAGGCGCTGTCGGAGGAGGAAGCTCTGGGCGAGATCGAGGATCTGCAGCAGGCGCTGCTGGCGCCGCTGGTGGCGAATCTCGACGCGGCGGATCCGGAGGTGTCGGCACGGGTCGCCACGGCCGTGGAGGAACTCACTCTTGAGGCCCGGATTCAGCGGGTATTCAGTCGACTCTCCCCGCCGCAGCGGGAGAAACTGATGCGATTCCGCCAGGTCAAGCACGACGAGTTCAACAACGTGTTCAGCAGGGATGTTCAGAACCGGATCGCCGCGGTCAAGGCGATCGACAAGTGGGAGGACAGGCAGGCCCTCGCCGAGCCGTTGCTGATCATGTGCCTGCGTCACCCCGAGCCGGCACTTGCCGATGCTGCCGCCCGGGCCGGGTGGGATGATGAGTATACATCCGAAGCCTACATTGATGAGTTGACCCGGCTGTACCGGCGAGCGCGTCGATGGTCCGAGAACCGGTCCCATTATTCGATCGGCACTGGCGATGAACAGGTGGATCCCGCCCGGAGCGCTCTGCTGTCTCTCCAGAATCTCAAGGCAAAACGGGCGGCCGGGCCGCTGGTGCATCTGCTCATAGAAGATTCCGACCCGGATCACGCGCTGGCTCACACGTTGATCAAAACCGGCAACCTGCGGGTGGTCCCGACGCTGCTGAAACACCTGGATGACATGGCCAACAACAGGGACACCTATACATTCGACAATACACGGATCGATGTCAGCGCCTGCGATGTTGGCCTGTACGTCTGCCTGAAGATGACCGGACAGTCGTTGAACGATTACGACCTGCTGGTGACGGACTACTACGGTCGGCAGTTGATCGGGTTCCGGAACGAAGAGAAGCGTCACGAGGCGATGAAGAAGTTCCGGAAATGGTGGGAAAAGGCGTTCAAAACCGATGGGCGGTATCACGGGCTTAAACCTCTGGAGCCGGATCTTCCGCTCCGTATGGATCGGCCCAGGCTCGCGACTGTGGTTGATCGAGCCCAGCCGGATACCCGCCCGGCCGAGACGCAGCCGACATCGGGCCCTGCCGCAAAGGACGTGCAGCCGGCATTGAAAGAAGCGGCGGGGGCGCTGGTGGAGGATTTCGGCGCCAGACGCTACCGGACCCGCCGCGGTGCGGCGAAGAAAATGCTCGCCCTGGAGCAGGCGTTGTTGAGCCCACTGGTATCTGCCGCGGACCGTTTTGAGGACAAACGCCGGTCGCTGGCGATGGAAGGGCTCAGCAGGGCGGTCATCCAGAGCCGGACCGCCTGCAGCATGGTCCCGGTCGATGCCGAAACCCGGCGGCTCTACCGGGAGTTCGCCGGGAAGCATCCGGAGGTCTATCGCAAGCTGTTCTCGCTGAGGTCGCAGGCTGCGTTGGTGGCGGTGGACGAACTGGCCCGGCGCACCGACACCCCCGGCGCAGAGCCGCTGCTGCTGATGATGATGGACCACGGGTCCAGAATTGTCTCCAGACGCGCTGTGGAGGTACTCGTCGAGCGTTCGCTGAATTCCGACGCAACGCGCGATGCACTACTTGAAATCGTAAAGTCGGCCTCCGACCGCGATTGGCGGGAGGTTACACGTGCCTACCGGGAGCCGTCGGGTCTCAACCTGGCGTTGAAGGGGCTCTCGCGGTTCAAGTCGGATGAAGTCACAGCCGTCTTTGCCGGCGTGATGTGCAGAGATCGGTATGATGTGAACCTGAGCTACTTCGTGGCCGACCTGCTGGTCAAGCGCAAGGACCTGCGGGTGATACCGCACATGATGAACCTGCTGGAAAAAAGTGACGAACGGTCGACCTGGAGCACTGGTCAGCTGAAGCTGTCCTTTGCCCCCAGTGATCCGGCGCTATACGCCCTGACGAAGCTGACCGGCCAAAAGCCCGAAGAGCATGGACTGACGGCTTGGCCGAGCCACGGAAGAGATGTCCAGGTATACGGGATGAAGAGCAAGAAGGATCGCCAGGCCGGCGTGGAGAAGTTCCGCGAGTGGTGGGACAAACACAAGACCGACGAAAAGTACAAGGGCCTCAAGCCCCTGGAACTGCCCGCGATGGAGCAAGAGGTCCAGACGAACCGCTGAGGCTTGGCCGGTACGGTCTGCCGCCGCTCCCGACGGCTGCAAATCCGCGAAAAATCGTCCATCCGCCGCTTGACAGCCCCTGCCGATAACGATAGAGTATCCAGCCTTGATTTCGGGCCCTTAGCTCAGCTGGCTAGAGTGCCTGCTCGACACGCAGGAGGTCACTGGTTCAAGTCCAGTAGGGCCCACTGAACAAGCCCCGCAGCCGATTATTGCGGGGCTTTTCATTTGCGCGGACCAGCGCAGAAACCGGGCGGCGAGATGGGGTTATAGCCCTCTCGCCGCCCGGTTTGTGTTTTCACTTCGTGCGGAGACGTTCTCTACTTCAGCTTGTAGACCCCGCGGGAGACCTTCTCGAACTGTTTGCCTTCCCGCAAGGTGGTGGCCACGATGTTGTAGAAGGACTTGGAGGTGGTGGGGTAGCCGGCATCGAGGACGGCCTGCTCGGCCTCCTTGGCCCGCATGCCTTCGGGGTGATCTTTCAAAACCTGCTCGAGGTAATCGGTGAGGGTCTTTCCACCGGCAGGGCCGCGTCGGCTGCGGCGGGTCTTACCGGTCCGTCGGGTGGAGGTCCCAGCCGAGGACGGTTTCTCGCCGGTGATCTTCTCGATCTGCGAGTCCAACTTCGAGATCTCGTTGAGGAATTTGTCTCGTTTGGCCTGGAGTTTCCCGACTTTCGCTTGCTTGGCCTTGAGTTCTTCCTGCAGTTCGCGGATTGTTTTCGCCATCGTAATCGCTCCGTTATTGTTCAATCGCGGGCCGCTACAGCAAAGACTACTGCTGCATGTGACCGATGTTTCCGATACAGAAGTATCGGCGCATATACTTTCCGATACAAGACTTTTCCCGCCGAACCGTGCAACGCAGCCGGATCGGCGCGGTTGAGAAGGCTTCCGAATGTTCCTAAAATGGACCGCATGCGGTTTGTAGTCGTTTTACCATCAGTGGAAAGAGCACATGGCGAAATCACGAGTCCTTCGGGACAAATCCTCAGTTGCGTTTGTCGGTTCCTACGTGCCGCGACAGTGCGGTATTGCTACGTTTACTCATGATCTCACCGACGCGGTAAGCCTGCAGGCGGCCGATAGCGGTGACGTGTTCACCGTGGCGATGAACGATCAGCCGGAAGGCTATGCCTACCCGGATCGGGTGCGATTCGAGATCCGCCAGCCGGTGCAGACCGACTATCGACTGGCTGCGGAATTTCTGAACATTCAACAGGTCTCGGCAGTGTGTATACAGCACGAGTACGGGATCTATGGCGGGGCGTGCGGTTCGCACCTGCTGACCATGTTGCGTCGGCTCCGCCGGCCTCTGGTGACCACACTCCATACGGTCCTGCAGGACCCGGACGAACAGCAGCACCTGGTCATGCAGGAAGTGACGCGGCTGAGCGATCGGATCGTAGTCATGGCCGAGAAGGCCCGCGATATCCTGCACGACGTGTGGTCCGTGCCGTCGGAGAAGGTCGTGCTGATTCCGCACGGGATCCATGACGTCCCGTTCGTGGACCCGAACTACTACAAGGATCAGTTCGGCGTGGAAGGGCGGAAAGTGGTCCTCACTTTCGGGCTGCTGAGCCCGGGCAAGGGCATTGAATACGCCATCGACGCGCTGGCCAAGGCCGCAAAGAAGTTCCCGGATATCGTGTACATCATCCTGGGCGCCACGCACCCGCACATCAAGCGAACCAGCGGTGAGGAGTACCGCAACAGCCTCACCCGACGGGTGCATGAACTGGGCCTCAGCGACAATGTGATGTTCGTCAACCGCTTTGTGGAACTGTCGGAACTGAAGGAGTACCTCGGGGCGGCCGACCTGTACGTGACGCCGTATCTGAACCTCGAGCAGATTACCTCCGGCACGCTGGCCTACGCGCTGGGAGCAGGCAAAGCCACCATCTCCACACCGTACTGGCACGCCCAGGAACTGCTTGACGACGGCAGGGGGCGGCTGGTCCCTGCCGAGGACTCCGACGCCATCGCCGAGCACATCACCGATCTGCTGGAGAACGAGACCCAGCGACACGCGATGCGGAAGGCCGCCTACACGTACTGTCGCCGCATGACGTGGGCGCGGGTCGCCCAGGATTACCTGGACCTGTTCGACGAGGCCAGCGAAGCATGGGTCGAGCGCCAGCACACCGCGGTGGCGGTCCCGCACGTGAAGAAGTCCGATCAGCGAAACGAGCTGCCGGAGGTGGATCTGCGGCATCTGAAGATCCTCACCGACGATACGGGAATCGTCCGCAACTGCGTCTACAGCACGCCGGACCGGCAGCAGGGCTACCACACCGACGAAGCAGGCACCGCGCTGATCGCCTGCGCAATGCACTGGGACCAGAACCACGACGAAACGGTCGTCCCGCTGATGCACACGTACCTGTCGTTCCTGGCCCACTCGTTCGACCCGAAGAGCCGCCGATTCCGCAACCGCATGGACTACAACCGCCAGTGGGCCGACGGGTTCGGCTCGGAAGACAACCATGCCCGCGCCCTATGGGGTCTCGGTGTGGCCGCGGCGTTGTGCCCGCACGAATCGATGATCGCGCTGGCGACGCGACTGTTCCTGGACGGCCTGCCGGCGATGGAGGATTTCAGTTCACCGCGGGCGTGGGCGTATGCGGTGGTCGGGATTCACGCCTACCTGAGGCGTTTCGGTGGGGATACCGAAGCCCGCCGCTACCGGGCCCTGCTCAGCGAGAAGATCTTCAACGTGTTCGAAAGCAACATGACCGACGACTGGCCGTGGTTCGAGGACGTGGTGACCTACGCCAACGCCAAGCTGCCCCACGCGCTGCTGATGAGCGGCAAATGGATGAACCGGGATGACATGATCGATGTCGGAAAGAAGGCCCTGGACTGGCTGATCGACATCCAGACCAACGAGGATGGAATGCTCTCCATCGTCGGTACGGACGGCTGGTATATGCGAGGCGGCCGGAAGGCGATCTTCGATCAGAAGCCATCCGAGGCGCAGGCTCTGGTTGATGCCTGCATCGAAGCCTACCATGTAACAAGAGAGGACCACTGGGTCGACAAGGCGTATCTTGCGTTCAACTGGTTCCTGGGCGACAACGACATGCGGACGCCCCTGTACGATTTCACCACCGGCGGCTGTCGCGACGGTCTGAGTCAGGACCGCGTGGTGGAGAACCAGGGAGCCGAGGCGACCATCGCCTGGTTGACGAGCCTGCTGCTGATGCACGAACACCAGATGGAGCAGGCGCTCGGCAAACTGCCCAGCGACGAGGCAATCCGTCGGCGGCGTGTCTCGCGCCCGATCCGCCCGTCCGGCCCGGTTGTAGGAGCGAAGGGAAAATCCAATGCCCGCCCCGATAGTGATGGTGAGTAGCTACCCTCCGCGATTGTGCGGAATCGGTACGTTTTGCGAAGAAGCTCGCGAGTTCATCCAGGCCCGCTTCCCCGACCGGGAAGTGCTGGTGATCAGTCATACTGACGGAGAAGGCGAGGGCGTCTTCCCCGTCATGGACCCGGAATCCAGCCCCAACTGGTGGAAACCGGTCGCCGAGAAGATCCACGAACTCCAACCGTACGCGGTGCACCTGGAGCACGAATACGGACTGTACGAGTATACCGACGAGCGCCGTCGCGGCGACGGGAACGAAGGCTTTCTCGACCTGCTGGACGCCATCGGCGACGTGCCGACGGTGGTCGAACCGCATACCGTTCACGGGCGGCTGACGGAATTCGAGGCGGACTTCATCTTCAAGCTCTGCCGCCGGGCCGACCTGGTGCTGTTCAAATGCCACTACCAGAAGTGGCGCCTGGACTGGAACTTCGCGGGCAAGGGCTGGCCGACCCCGCGGAACATCATGGTCGTCCCCCACGGAGCCCGCTCGGATGTGCGATACTCGCTGGAGGAAGTCGTTGAGCTGAAGGACGAATTGGGGCTCAGCAAGCTGGACTACCTGTCCAACCACCTGGTGGGCCTGATCGGGTGGATCCAGTCCAACAAGCGGTGGGACATCCTCACGAACATGTGGGAGGAGATCGCTGCGAAGATCAAGGATCGCACCGGGCAGAGCTGGGACCTGCTGGCGGCGGGTACATGGCGGGACCCGAACCACAAGCCCGATTACGACCGCTACCGCAACTCCGTGGAACTGCTGGAAAAGAAGGGCCTGGCCCACTACTACGAGTTCGTCCCGCGGGGCGAGATTTACTACAAGATGATGGCCGTGTGCGATTTCATCGTGCTCCCGAGCACCGACGAGACGCAATCGGGCACGCTGGCCCGCATCATCGCGCTGAACAAACCGTACATCACCACCTCGCCCATGGAGGGCCTGACCGCCCAGACGCTGGAAAGCGGCGGCGGGCTGCTGTTCACCAACCGCGACATGCTGCGGCAGGCCGTGATACGCATGGCCACCGACGAGGGGCTCCGCATGGACTGCGGCGAGAAGCTCAAGCAGTACCTCGACAACGTCGTCAGCTGGGAGGTGGTCTCCAACCAGTACGCCGAAGCCTACGAACTCGCCCGCGACGCCCAGCGAACCCACAAACCGGTCATCCTCCCGCTGGAGTTCTGAAGGCAGGCGAAATGCGAATTTTGTAATTTGTCCTCGGTACTTCGTAATTTGTAGTTTATCATTTCTACTTTGTCCTTCGCCTTCTCTGTCTCTCTACCTCTCTGTGTGTGCATCAACACCCCGTTTGTCTTCGAAACCCGGCTGAGGCTGGAGCCGACACGGTTCCGCACCGCAGCAGGCCTGCAGTCGTCCCTACGGGACTCTCTATCTGAAAAGGAGGACTGTTTTTTGCTGTTCGCTTCTTTCCACGGGCTTGCGCCGCGTGGCTACTTGCAAGCGTCCCTACGGGACTTCTGAAGGACTTCGCTCCTTGAACGGGCGACTGCCTGAAATCGAGTTTGTCCTTTGTCATTTCTACTTTGTCCTTCGCGTTCTCTGTCTCTCTACCTCTCTGTGTGAGCATCAACAGCCCGTCCATCCTGGGCTTCTTCCTACAATACCGGTGTACCTCAAGAAGTCATGCAAAAGGGAGATGCAATGAAACCGATGGAATCGAAGGTCGCGCTGGTCACCGGGGCTGCTTCAGGCATTGGAAGGGCGGCTGCGACGCTCTTGGCCGACTGGGGCGCCGCGGTCGCCGCGGTGGACATGCAGGAAGATCGAGCCGGACAAGTCGCCGACGAGATCAACCGGGCTGGGGGCGATGCGATCGCTATCCGGGCCGACGTGTCCAGAGTCGACGACGTTCGCAACGCGATGGCGAAGGTGGAAGACCGCTGGGACCGCCTGGACGTGCTGGTGGCCAACGCGGGCGTCAACGGCGTGTGGGCTCCCCTGGACAAGCTCAAGCCCGAGGAGTTCGACGAGACGATCAGCATCAACCTGCGGGGCACGTTTCTGAGCGTCAAGTATGCGCTGCCGCTGCTGAAGAAACGCGGTGGGTCGATCGTAATCACCTCCTCGGTCAACGGCAACCGCGTGTTCAGCAACACCGGCGCCACCGCCTACTCGTGCAGCAAAGCAGGACAGGTCGCTTTCATGAAGATGGCTGCGTTGGAGCTGGCCGAGCATGACATCCGCGTCAACGCGATCTGTCCCGGACCGGTCAGCACGAATATCGGCAAACGCACCCAAAAGCGGGGCACCGAGGAAGCAGGCCCTGCCGCCGAGTACCCCGAGGGAACCGTCCCGCTGACCGGTGGCGAGTCCGGCAAGCCCGAAGAAGTCGGCAGGCTCATCCGTTTCCTCGCCTCGGGTGAGTCGTCCTTCATTTCCGGAACGGAAATCTACATCGACGGAACCGAATCCCTCTTGCAGGGATGACGGCAGGCTGCAGGCGAAAGGCCAACGGGAGGGCAGTCGCTGACGCCCGCCGCCGATTGCCGATGTGCGATATGAAAACGTGATGGGTCTGGAGACCCACCACGCGGAAACAAGATGGGGTGGCAGGCCGCCCGACCCGCCACCCCATTGATCCTCTTAAAACGCTTTGCTCTGTCCCTCTGAGCCTCTGTGTGAGCATCAACCCCGTCCGATACAGACTCCGCGCTCATTTGTCCTCTTTGTCCTCTACAGCCCGGATATGGAGATCGTCCACGTAGGCCGTCGCGGCGTTGGCCACGAAGGCGATGTTGATGAACGGGCCCCATTTGGGCGACGTGAACTCCAACTTCACGTGCTGCCATTCATCCCCGCCGGGCGTGGCGGAGGTGGTCTTCTGCTCGGTCGTCCACTGCCGGCTGTGCGGAGTCCATTCGTACAGGTCGCCGACAATGTACGCTTCAGGCTTTCCGATGGGCTTGAACTCGCGGAGCGGCTTGCCCTTTTTCTTGCGCTTGGCGTTGTCCTGCTCGACCTTGGCCTTGCGCTTGGCATTCTCCTGTTCGATCTGCTCTTTGCTCCACGGCTCGATCTTGATCCACGCTTCCACCACGTATTTCGTGTTCGGCTGAAGGTTCAGCTGCGGCACTTCCGGCCAGACCCTGCCCTTGACGACCATCGAACGCTTGCCGCTGTGGGCGTGCTCGGCCGTGATCTCCGGGTCATGGTGCACAAAGGACAGCCCGCGGACGCGCGTGGTGTACGGCAGGGGCTGATCTTCGAAGGTTTCCTTCTCGCCGATGCGGATCTGCACCTTGTGCTTGCCTTGGTGGTCGACCTGCATCTTGTCCCAGACGTGCTTGGTCAATTCGGGGGGCAGGTACATCAGGCGGTGTTTGAACACCTTGCGGTGCATGCCCTTGTCGTCCGCTTTGGAGTCTTTGTCCCAGTTGATGACATAGTCCAGGTCCGCGTGAGCGTTGCATACCACGATCCGGGCGTCGTCGGCGGTGGTGATGCAACTGCTCCAGCCGGTCTTGTCGTTCAAATAGGTTCCGAACCCGCCGGCGCGCAGGTTGTACTTCCCGCCTGCAGAGGCAATCGCAGCCAGGTTCAGGTAGTACCCGCGATAGCCGTCGCTGCCCTTGGGCGTGTGCACGCTGCGGTAGCAGGTCTCCGTGCCCGGCCAGAGCGAGTAACGGCCTGCCGTGGCGAGGCTGCACGGCTCGGCCCCCCAAGGCTTGGGGCTGACGCGGACGTCGTACTCGGCGTCCACCATGTACCCGAACACCGGATCGACCTTGAAGACGAACGTGTTGGTCACGTCGACGGTCTCTTCGCGGTTCTTCACCTTGTGGGCCCATTTGCGGAATTTGGCCTTGCCTTCCCAGTCGCGGGTGAGGATGAGCTTCTCGCCGTCTTTCTTGAAGCTGTAGGTCTCTTCCTTGCTGCCTTCGCTCTGGGGGATGTACAGGTCCGTCCGCAGTTCGGTCCCGATGGCGGTGTCGATATGCCATCGCTCGGTGGGCATGTCCAGTTTCTCGGGCGCTTTGGCGGGGTCATTGGCCAGCAGGTAGATCGTCCCGCTGTGGAACCCGGGCAGCGGGATCAGGGCGACGTACCGGTCGCCGTCCTTGATCGCCCAGAAGTCCCAGGTCTGCTGCTTGTCGCCGTAGTGCTCGAAGGTGAACGCCTTCTTCTGAACCGACCAGTTCGGCGAGTAGTCCGCGAATCGCCTGGGCGGATCGAGCTTCTTGACCAGGTCCTCAACCTCATCGGCTCCGGCAGGGCCGCAGAGTCCAAAGAAAACCGCGGCAGCGAGTGTCCAAAGGGCAAAGCGTCTCATGTGCGTCCTCTCTTCGTCAAATCTTGCTGTCTACTGGGTGAAGAACCATCAGTATAACAGCCCAGCAGGGGCAGGGGGTTGCGGATTTCTTGTGTTTGCCGGCGCTGACACTCCGCGGCAGCGCTGCCCGAAGTGCCGCCTGAGGCTGAGGTGGCTCTGTGCGGCTGGCGCCCCATCTTGACGCTGCCCTGCCGGCGACCTATCCTTGAGCCCTTCATTACCTCGGACCGGAGTAAACCCATGGCCGCCCGGAAGAACATTCTCATCATCGTCTGCGACCAGTTGTCCCAGCAGGCTGTCGGCGCGTACGGAAACCCGCACGTGAACACCCCGAACATCGACGCGCTGGCTGAGCGGGGCGTCCGGTTCGAGAACGCCTACACGCCGCTTCCGCTGTGCAGACCCGCCCGGGCCGCCTACTGGACCGGGCTGTTCCCGCACGCGACGGGCGTGCTTTCCAATGGGCTGGACTTTTCGGACGAGCCGGTCGGCGAGGATATTCCCACGCTCGGGGAAATCTTCTCCGCGGCAGGCTACGACTGTCGCCACTTCGGCAAGACCCACGATCACGGTACGCTCCGCGGGTTCGACATCGAACCGGAGCGACAAGGGCAGATGGAGCCGGTCGAGCCGTGGAGCATCAACGGCGACACGCTGCAGGACGGTTATTCCGTTCCGCGTTGCGAGGAGTTCCTGCGAGGCGAGCACGACCAGCCGTTCCTGTGCGTGATGGACATACAGAACCCGCACAACATCTGCGGCTGGGTCGGCGAGAACCAGGGCGAGCACGAGGACAAGCCGGTGCCGGGTGAGCTTCCGCCCCTGCCGGACAACTTCGAATTCGACGACATCGATAATCGCCCCAAGCCCATCCAGTACCTCTGCTGCAGCCACCGCCGGCAGAAACACGCCGCCCACTGGAACGAGGAGAACTTCCGTCACTACCTGGCTGCGTACTACCACTACGTCGCCCGCGGAGACGAAGCCGTCGGTCGGGTGATGGCTGCCCTCGAGGAGTCCGGGCTGACCGAGGATACGCTGGTGGTCTTCTTCGCCGACCACGGGGAAGGCATGGCCGCTCACCGACTCGTCACCAAACACACCACCTTCTACGAGGAATCCAACCGCATTCCGCTGGTCTTCGCCGGGCCGGGCGTAAACGGTGCGGACCGGACGGAGGGCCGCCCCCTCGTGTCGCTGCTGGATATCCTGCCGACGCTGTGCGATTACGCGCGACTGGAGGCGCCCCAGGTGCAGCATGGCCGGAGCATTCACGGTTGGGTGACCGGCGAGCAGACCGAGGATGATCGCGAATACGTTGCCGGCGAGTGGCACACCGAGTGGGGGCTGACCGTCGAACCGGGCAGGATGATCCGCACGCAGCGGTACAAGTACACGCGATATCTGGAAGACGACGGCGAAGAACTGTTCGACCTGCAGGAGGACCCGGGCGAGACGAAGAACCAGGCCGGGAACCCGGACTACGCCGAACAGCTCGAGCGACACCGGAGGTTGCTGCAGGATCATATCGAGCGGACAAACGACCCGTTTTTCGAGATGGAATGGAAGGCCGACGAGCGGTGGCGGAGTCACCCGGTCGGGTTCGAGCACCACACCGGCCCCAGCACGCGATGCGCCTGGGACGCCGAGCAGCAGGATAAGAAGAAGTTTCTGTAGGCGGCCGCCGAGCCGACCTCAACCAACCAGGAGAAGTGGGACCGCGAGATGAAGGATGTCGACGAGACGGTGTTCGTCGATGAGACGCCGCTGGAGGAGATCGCCATCCGCGATGCGAAGTACCGGCCGGAACCGTTCGCCGTGTACTACGTCCGCATCGAGACGGCCAATTTCCAGACGCAGTGGACCAGCCCGATCTGGTTGGATCTGTAGGGAAACAGACGCAGGTGCGGCAGGGCGACCGGCAGCACCGGAGAATATCGGGAGAATGAGTTGACCGACCAGAAGAGGTGATCCGTTTGAGGGTGTCTCCCTCCCCCCCCCCGGTTGGCGGGTCTCCCGACCCGCCAACGCGCATGACTGTTCGCAATGGGCACAATGCAACGTGGTGGCCCGGGCCTGCCTTCCGAAGGGAGACCCACCACGCGGGAACAAATACTGGCCCGTTACGGGGTTTGAGTTTACAATGCCGGTTTGGCCGTCGACGGCGCAAGTGGAGACACGGGCTATGGTAACGCATCATGATTCCGAGACGCACCTGATCTGGTACGACGCCGAGGATATCGGCGTGGAAGGCAAAGGCTGGGACGATACGCCCCGCTATTACACCCGCCTTCCGCGCAAGGCGCTCGGCGTGGTGCGGGAGGAGGTCTGGCTGCGGGGCATGACCGGGTGCGGGCTGATGGTGCGTTTCCGGACCAACGCCACCGAGATCCACGTCCGCTGGACGCTGGCCCACGAGGTGACGCCCACGCCCATCGAAACCGCCGTCCGCCAGGCCGGGCTGGACCTGTACGGGCAGGACAACTGCGGCACGTGGTACTTTGTGGACATCGCCCGGCCGCTCGGACGCGGGACCAACACCGCGATGATCGCCCATGATCTCGACGGGGCGATTCGCGAATACATGCTTTACCTTCCGCTGCAGAATCGGGTCGACCAGTTGCTGATCGGTCTCAGCGAGGAGTCGCTGTTCGAGCCGGTTCAGCCGCGTATCGACCACCCGCTGGTGTTCTACGGCACGAGCATCGTGCACGGTGGGGCAGCCGGGCGACCTGGGCTGTGTTATCCGAGCATCCTCGGCAGGCAGCTCGGCGTGCCGACGGTGAACCTGGGCTTCCCCGGGCAAGGCAAGATGGACATGGAACTGGCGGACCTGCTGGGTGAACTGGACGCGTCAGCCTTCGTGATCGATTGCCTGCCGAACATGTCCACCGACCTGGTCGAACAGCGATGCGAACCGTTCATCGAGCGGCTGCGCGAGCACCAGCCGACAACACCGATCGTGCTGGTGGAGGAGGCGATGCGCGGCGGGCAGATGTTCAAGCCGCGGTTGATGTCCGGCCTGCGCCGCAAGCGAGAGGCCCAGCGAGCCGGATACCAGCACCTGCTGGCGGGCGGAATTACCGGTCTGCATTACGTCAAGGGGGACGGGCTGCTGGGCACCGACGGCGAGGCTACCCTGGACGGACTCCACCCGGGCGACCTGGGTTTCTTCCGCCAGGCCAACGCCCTCCAGCCCACACTTCAGGCAATCCTGGACGACTGAGAAACGTCCCGGCCATCAAGTCAACGGCCCGGCCGACTTGGATCTTTGTGTTCCAATGGAAACGGCTGCCCCTCCATTCCGGAAGGGCAGCCGTTTCTGCGGCAGTTTCGCCACCCGGCGGGGTGGTGAATTCGCGATCCGTCGGTCAGGCCGTGAGATTCAGTTCCTGCACGGTCGTGCCGTCGTTGACGTAGGTCGTACCGTCGATCTGGATCGTTTCGGCATCGGTATAGATGGTGACGGCTTGGTCACCCTTCCAGAAGGTCAGCTCGACCATACCGTTGTCGCCATGGTAGCTGGCCAGGTAATCCCGTTCGAGGGGCGTGCCCACCGCGTCGATCGCTTCGGTGGCCGACGATGCGCTCTGGCCGAACTCGCTCCCGACGCTCCCGGTATCGATCACCAACGTGTCGGCGCCGTCATTCAAGATGGCCACCAGTGCGTTGTTGTTGTTCTCCCAGTAGACCTCGTCCAGGGAGACCGTTACCGTGTCGTTCTCGAAGTTGGTGGACACGATCTCGATGTTCTCGATCGTGTTGGTGCTCAGGTCGATCTCTGCCGGTCCGGCAAGAGCCTGTTCCAGAACGTCGCAGCCGGTTCCGCCGTTGACGACGGTGTCGGCAGGATCGTAGTAGATCAAATCGTTGCCTGCTCCGCCTTCGATCACGTCGACACCTGTGCCTCCGTGGAGCCGGTCATTGCCGTCGCCGCCCTTGAGGATATCGTTTCCGTCGTCACCACCGAGGAAATCATCCCCGTCGCCACCGGCAATGAAATCGTCGCCGGAGCCGCCGAAGGCCATGTCATCATCCGCACCGGCGTAGATGGTGTCGTTGCCCCACATGCCGTCGATGTAATCCGCCCCGGTATCGCCGAAGAGGCAATCGTCGCCAAAATCGCCCATCAGCGTATCAGCGCCGGCTCCACCGAACAGGCTGTCGTTGTCGTCCCCGCCATCGAGAAAGTCGTCGCCGTCGCCACCGGCAAGACGGTCTTCACCGGCCCCGCCGTCGAGCATGTCCGCTCCATCCTTGCCGCGAAGAATGTCGTCGCCGTCGCCACCGGAAATCTGGTCGTCGCCGGTCCCGCCGTCGAGCGTGTCGTTACCGGACCCGCCGTCGATGAAGTCATTGCCCGCGCCGCCGAGTACGCTGTCGTCGCCGTCACCGGCATACACCATATCCATGCCGTCACCGGCAAGCAGCTTGTCGTTGCCCGCTCCACCGTAGAGGGTGTCGTCGCCGATTCCGCCGTAGAGGCTGTCTGCCCCGTCGCCACCGTTGAGGGTGTCGTTGCCCGCGTTGCCGACGAGCACATCGTCGCCGAGATCGCCGTTGAGTGTGTCGTTCCCGTCGCCACCGATCAGGCGGTCGTTCCCGTCACCACCGGTCAGCTGATCGTCGCCCGTCCCGCCGAGAAGCTTGTCGTGGCCGGTGCCTCCGTCGAGAATGTCGTTGTCGGCCCCGCCGGCAAGTGTGTCGTTGCCTTCGCCACCGATCAGCGTATCCTCACCGGCCTTCCCGCGAAGAATGTCGTCGCCGAGTCCGCCTTCGATATAGTCGTTGCCCGCTCCACCGTCGAGCGTGTCGTTCCCGTCGCCACCGTAGACGGTATCGTCGCCGTCGCCGGCAAGCACGTTGTCGTCGCCGTCACCGGCGAAAACTGTATCATTGCCGTCACCGGCAAGCAGCTTGTCGTTGCCCGCTCCACCATCGAGGGTGTCGTCGCCGATTCCGCCGTAGAGGCTGTCTGCCCCGTCGCCACCGTTGAGGGTGTCATCTCCGGCATTGCCGATCAGGACATCTTCCCCGCTGCCGCCGTCAAGTGTGTCGTTTCCGTCCCAGCCGATAATTTTGTCATTACCGGCCCCACCGTCGACCTGGTCGTCGCCCGCCTTGGCGAATACGGTGTCGTCGCCGTCCAGACCGACGATCAGATCCGCCCCGTCGGTTCCCTTCAGGCTCTCTGCCTCGGCGGTCCCTTCGATGTACGTCAGGTCGCCCGACAGCATCAGACGCGTCTCGAGTCCCTCGAATTGCGGCTTGTTGCGTTTCCTCATTGGGAACGTCTCCTTATTCAGTTTCTTCCCGCAAACAGAAATGGACTGCCTCCCCTCTCGATCCTCGAGCAGCCGAGAGAAGGTGACGTAGATGTTATTCGAGTTCCCGCATTATTGGAGAGGAAAATACCCTAATTTTCTCAGCTTTTCTTCCTACGGTTGCTTCCCGGGTTTGCCCCGGGTAGTTTTACAGGGCCGAAAGGTCAACGCACCCAAGGAAATCCGATTATGGGAGTGGGAGATGGCTGAGTCCGTCAACGTCCTTGCCGATGGAAAGTTTGTGCAACTGGTCGACAAAGACGGCTGGGAGTACGTGCGCCGCAAGAACATCAGCGGGATTGCGGGCCTGGTTGCCCGGACCGACGAGGGGCGGATGGTGCTGGTAGAGCAGTACCGCCCACCGGTCGGTGCCGATGTGATCGAACTGCCCGCCGGTCTGGGCGACGTCGACGGCGAGCCGCTGATCGACTGCGGGCGTCGCGAGCTGATCGAGGAGACCGGATACGAAGCGGGCAGCGTGAAACTGCTGGTCAGCGGGGCGGCCTCTGCCGGTTCCACCGCGGAGATCCTGACGATGTATCTCGCGACCGACCTGAAGAAGGTCGGCGACGGCGGGGGCGATCATTCGGAGAATATCACCGTGCACGAAATCCCGCTGGACGAGGTGGAAGCCTGGCTCGATCGGCAGGCCGAGGCGGGCAAGGTGATCGATCTGAAGATCTATCTGGGGCTGTACTACCTGATGAAATAGCCGCTTTCCGCCCGACGGAAACCATCCGGTGAAGGGCGGCTGCGAAATCACGCAATCCGATGCGATTTCGCGGCAGTGGGTTGACACCCGCAGGCAACAGGGTAGGCTCGAAGGCTTATCGTCAGAGTTTGCATCGCCCCCGAAGAACCCAAACCAACAGCAAGGAATGGAAAAGATGTCCTCCCCGCGAGA
>JBKHHU010000049.1:0-19076 GCA_046539045.1 Phycisphaerae bacterium | reverse complement strand
TATTCTCATTGATCATGATCGCGTCGTTTATGTTCCTGCCCCGGAACCACTCGAAGCACCGGACCGCCTGGTCGGTCCAGTAGGCGTCACCGGTGATCTTCGCAGCGGCAAGGCAGGCCTGAACCATGCCCTGCACCTCGATCGGCTGCTGGTCGTAGCGGGCACAAACGCCCTTCTTCGGGAACCACCCTGCATTGCCGACCACCGAAAGACAGCCGCGGTCATCGGTCTGAATCTCCGCCAACCAGCGGAGGCTCTTCAGGGCAGCGTCCATCATCTCGTTGTTACCCAGGTCCTTGCCCGCCACCAGCATCCCGTGAGGCAGCTTGGGGTTGCCCCAGGTCAGGCAGTCGTTCCACCACGGCCAGTCGTCATCGGCGTTCTTCTTCCAGCGATCGAGAACGGTCTCCGCCAGCTTCCGCTCTACCTCACGGGGCTCGTCGGAGTCCATTCCACCGCCGCTGATGTACTCGTGCAACCCCAGCAGCGAATAGCACTGGGAATGGATGTAACGGAAACCCCGAACCGCCGGGAGCGCCTGCAGGAAGAGGTTGTCCGCCAGCTGGCGGATATCTTCCAGCGCCGGCATGGTCGCCGCGATACTCAGGCCCCACAGGGCACGGGCATGGCTGTCGGGCGAACCGACACGTTCCAGCCATGTGCGGTCAAAGTGCATGAAGTTCCGGAACCGCCCCTCCTCCGGGTTGAACGCGTACCACAGGAACGCCAGGTACCGCTGCATCGCCACGATCACGTATCCGGGCGCCTGCTCGATCGGGAAGTCGCCTTCGTGCGTTTCCGGGTGGAGGTCGAGATAGAGTACCCCGGCGATCAGCGCCCGGGCATTGTCATCGGTGCAGTAGCCGTGGTGAAGGTTCGGCGTGGCGCACTTGGCGTGCTGCAGCATCGCCGTCCCATCGGTCATTACGAGCATGTGCCTCAGGTCGATCTGAGGCATCTCCGGCAGTTTCAACGACGGTAATGGCTGCATATCTTCGGACTTTTTCTCTGCGGCATCAAACACGGTCATTAAAGTATCCCATCGCTCATATCGGTCGGATATTGTACCTGCATCAGCCGGGTTCCTCAAATGCGTCGGGGTTTCTGCTGCCCCTTCTTGAGCTGCTTTTCGCCGATGGCTTTGCCGAGCGACGCGAGCCGATTGGACCAGATGTCCCATTCGCGCTTGACGGCGCGGGCGGTTGCCTCCCATTCATCCGCCTCCACGGTCTTGTCCCGCGGGTGGTCTTCCAGTACCCGGCGGTAGACATTCATCAGGCGTTCGGTGGTCTCCTTCCGGTCAAACGCGGCAGCTGTGTGACGGGCGTGACGGATCATCTCCTCTCGAGCCGCCGGTGCCATCTCGATCAGGTCGGTAAGCGCCGAGGCGAACCGCTCCTCATCCTCGTACATCACCAGGCGTCCGTTGCTGCCGTCCTCGACGACCTCCCTCGCTCCGGGGGCATCCAACGCGACCACCGGCACGCCGGCAGCCATCGCTTCGGTCAGGACCATTCCCTGTGTCTCGGTCTTGGAAGCGAAAACGAACGCGTCCATCCCGTGATAAGCTCCCACGAGTTCCTGCCCTCGCAACGGACCGGGCAGCCTGCTTCTGGCGGCTAGGCCCTGCTCGGAAAGGACCTCCTGCAACTTCTCCCGTGACGGCCCGGACCCGATCACGAGCAGCCACACGAACGGATGCTTCTTCATCGCCCGGACAACCGACCGGATGAGGAACATCTCGTTCTTCTCCGGGGCCAGACGGCTGACGTGGCCGAGCACGAACGCCTTTTCCGGGATGTGCAGTTCCTCGCGGGCCTGTCTGCCGTCTCCGGAACTGAACCGGTCGGTATCCAGTCCGGTCGGAACTACCTCTATTGGAGATTTCACGCCCCGGGCGCGGATGATTTCCTCGGTGCTCTGGCTGGGGGCGATGACGCAATCACACAGGTTGGCGTATCCGGTGGAGAGGCGGGCGACGTACCGCTTCATGGCCGTCAGCTCCAGCGGGACATAGTGGGTGTAGTGTTCGTACATCGTGTGATGCGTGAAGACGAGGGGCAGTTCCTTCATCGCTGCCATGCGCAGGGCGGTATTGCCGAGCAGGAACGGGTGATGGGAATGGATCAGGTCCGGCTGGAATTCTTCCACCCGGTCCGACAGCTCAAACGACGCGGGCAGCACCAACGAGAAGTCACTCCCGTTGAAATGTTGAATTGCGTGGATGCGGTAGACGTCCGGGTCGTCTTCCACCTGCTCGTCGTATTGAGGGGCGATCACCAGAACATGGTGGCCGGCGGTCCGGAGTTCTCGCGTGAAACGGTCGACCGACCGGGCCACGCCTCCCAACTGCGGCAGGTACGTATTGGTAAACATGACGATGTTCACGAACCGACCTCCTGCTTGGCATCGTCAGGAACAAAGACTTCCGACCGGCCCTGTTGGGCTTTCCGCACGGGCTTGCCCGGCAGCCGCACCTGGACCTCCGGCGGATCGCCGCGCCAGGCTGCGTCCCATGATACGCGCGTCCCGCCGTCGGCAGGATCTACGCGGACGGTTATCGGCCCCCATGGCGTCAGCGTCGGGCCCAGGCGGATCGTCCTGCCGGAGGTGATCCACCGGTTTGGCACGCCCGAAGCCAGAATCAGCATCTCGCCCTCTTCCCGAACGAACATGTTTCGCATCATCATCACCCATTCCGCTGCCGCCCAGATGTGCTGGCCGTCGCCCATGCACCCGCCGGAGGTGTTGGGGTGGACCGCTTCCGGCCATTGACCGGTCGGCGAGGCGATGTCCGCCACCGCCTGCACCAGCCCGAAATACCGCTTGTCCCCTGCCCGCAGGTACGCCTGGGCCAGGTGCAGAGTCAGGTAGGCATTGAGACCGGAGTGGACCATGTCCAGGAAGAACGCGTCCCGGACGCGACAGTGGGTATAGAGGAAGTTCGCCGTCCCCAGCAAGCGAGGGTCGTCCGGCTTGAGCAGCCCCAGCGGGTAGCTGGCCACCAGCGAACCGACGGCTCCGGAATCCATCCTGCGATAGGGAGAAGCCGGGATCGACCGCATCGTCCGGTTGCGACGCGACCGCTCCAGACTCGACTCGATGCACTCAGACAGATCGTCCGCTTCGGCCCGGAACTCTTCTGCCGCCTCACTTCGGGCCCAGCGGTCGCTCAACCACGCTGCGGCACGCAGCCCCGCTACGGACCAGAAGTCGTCCCAATAGTAGTAATCGTTGTTGCCGAAATGCTCGGCACTGAACCCTGCCGGCAAGAGGCCCGCATGAAGGTGCTTCGATTTCGTCGACACCCGTTTGCGTCCGATCCAGCGGGCCGCCCGCTCCACGGGCCGTCGCCATGAATTGTCCGGCCGATAGCCGCACAATTCGCAGAACCGCTTGTAAATCCACAGCACCTGCCCGTTGGAGTCCCATTCGCCGCTTTGCGAGCGGAAGTACCCGCTCAGTCGCTGTCGCGGCAGGAATTCCTTCAGCGTTCGCTCCGAGCGTTTTACCAGCCCCGCACAGAGCATCGCGTTGAGAATCAACGCCGCATCCCGGAACCAGAAGCGCCGGTACGTGTAGGGCCCGGGGTATACCTCAAGCGGGCTCATCAGCACCATGGAGCGGATGGCGGCGTCGGTCAGAAACGCCATCTTCTCATCCGGGATGGAGATCTCCATGGTATCGGCCAGTATCCGCGGCCATTGCCCGGCATGCCCGACCGGGAGAACCGGAGTGGACTTGCGGTCCTGCATCAGGTCGATCGACAGGTCCACCTCGGTTTCGCCGCCTTGGAGGCGATACATGGCCGCTGCCGACGCCAGGCCGACGTTGCATGAAACGTGGTCCGTTTCCTCCCGCCTGGACAGGCCGAGAAAGACGTCCCCGTGGCTGTAGTCGGATAATTTGTGCTTATCCGGCGAGCGGCTGAGTGTTACGGTGTGTTCGTCCTCGACGCGCCAGGACCGTCGGGAGTCTTCCAGTTCGATCGCTTCGATGAAGCTGACGCCTTCCGGGTTGAACGGACGCAACGCCAGCACCAGGTGACCGTCGGAATCCGCTTGGGCCCGATAGCTCGCCTGAAGAACCGGACGACGGTCTCTGGTCACCACGCGAATGTCCGAGAACAGGGACATGTCGCCGTGCTTTGTCTGCGTTTCGATCCAGAGGTCGTCTTCATCCCAGCAGAGCTTTTGTCGGCAGTGGTCGCGTCGCGAAGGCAGGAGCGTTCTGCCGTCGTCGGTCAGAAGCCATGCGTCGATTGACCATCCGTCGAAGAACGGGGTCAGCAGTCCCCGGGGATCAACGATCGGCAGCGCCCGGCAATCGGGCAGACCGACGGCGGTCCAGTTTCGGTGGGTGAGGTTCACGTGCGTGATGGAAAACGACCGCGGCAGGAACGAGGAATCGGTGGGGTCGAACTGCCTGGCCACCCAGAACGGCCAGATCCAGTCGAGATTCTGCTGGATGACGTTGCGGTTGATCAGTCCGCGGGCATGCAACACCATCCCCGCCCGGATCAACTCGATGGGTGCCCCGACCTCTGACGGCTGGGCCAGCGCTTCCATGCGAGCCAAAATGTTCACCGGATCAATGAACCCGTGGGCTCGGGCAAGGTGTTTGGCGATCAATCGCCAGGGCAACCATTTCAGTATCATGACATCTTTCCGCTCAACGGCGCGTAGCGCGGGCAGAGTTTACAGGTCCAGCGCCCAGCCGTAATGCTCCTGCAACGCGGTCTCATACTCTTTGGTGATATCCTCATCCGGATCGAACTCCGGGGCCTGTTTGATGGTATCCCTGACGAGATTCACCTTCACGCGAGCATCGGACCAGTGGATATCCTCCGCCCAGACCGGCGCGACGAGCACCTTCTTGCCCGGCCACCAGTTGCGGGTATCGACGATGAGGTATCGGATGCCCCAGTCGGTATCCTCCAGCACGAAATCCTCGACATGCCCGATCTCGCCGTCGTTGGCGTCGATGCGGTAGCCTTCGACCTCTTTTGCGCTGCGGAGGTTCGGATCGCCCTTTTGTGCCTCCTTCTCGGCTTCCGAGCGTTTCTCCTGGTTGGCTGCCTGGGGCAGGTATACCACCGGGGCGGCAGAGAGAGAGCCCCAGTACGGGCTCCAGCCGAAGTATTCGCTGAGTTCGGCTTCTTTCTGACGCGAAACCGGCTGATCCTGCTCCACTCCGGGGCTTTCCTCGATCGACTTCCGCGTCAGTTCCACGTGCATCTTCTTGTTGTCGGCATCGAGAGAACCGAAGGACTCCGGCGAGAGAAGCACCTGCCGACCCGGCAGCCACTCCCCGGTATCCACCACCATGTAGCGGACGGTCCAGCTCTCGTCGTCGAACAGGAAATCCTGGACTTCGCCTACCTCATCTCCATCTTTGGCAAGCACCCCATATCCGAGTATTTTTTTGACTTTTCTCAGCATGCCCGCTCCTTCCGATCAGTTAGGGCTTCTTCTTTACCCAACGAATCTTAGGAGCCCCGAACCCCGTTCCCAACCGTCCTGCTGCTATTGACAGGAGCCCAGGCGCGGCTCGAGGAAGTTCTCCGCCAGCGCGTGAAGACTTTCCTGGAAGCCCGGATGGGCGTGGATCGTGTGATAGATGTCTTCGAGGGTCAGCTCGTGCCGGATCGCCAGGGCGATTTCGTGGATCATCTCCACGGCATGGACGCCTGCCCACGTGCCGCCGAGGATCCTGTGAGTCTCCCGATGCACGACGACCTTCACGAAACCCTCGGTGCGGCCGAACGCCCTGGCCGACCCGCTGTCGGCGAAATCCCGCCGCAACTGCACCGCAGACTCTGCCGGCGGGCAGCGATCCTCCCCACAACAGCCCACGCAGGCGATCTCCGGATGCGTGTAGGTCCCTTGAACCACGACCTTTCTGTCATCGGTGGTGTCGCATCCCATGATCTGATCGCCGGCTACGACCCCCATGCGCACCGCAAGGTGGGAATGCTGCCGCTTTTCCGCGGCGTCGCCCACCGCGTAAACGTGTTTTTCGCTGGTGCGACATCGCTCGTCGACGGAGATCACGTTCCCGGCCATCTCCACGTTGAGGTTCTCCAGGCCGATATCGTCCAGGTTCGGTCTGCGCCCCACAGCCACCATCACCACCTGTGCCTGCATGCCTTGGCTGTCCTCGAATTCCACGCGGATGTCGTCGCCCTTTCTGCAGACCTTCTGGACATTGTGCCCCAGCGCCAGCTCCACGCCGCGCCGGCGCAGCGAGTTGGCCGCCACGTCCGATACGTCCTCGGAGTAGCGTCCCAGGAGCCGGTCAGCCGCCTCGATCAGCCGCGTCCGCACGCCCAATTCGCCATAGGCAGTGGCAAACTCGCATCCGATGGGCCCGCCACCGATCACCAGAACGCTCTGGGGCAGGGAGTCCATCTGGATCGCCTGGTCGGAATTGATAATGCCCGGGTCGGACCAGTCGAAGATGGCAGGCCGCCGGGGGCTCGAGCCGGTGGCGATCACCAGATGCGTACCGAAGACCTCGATCTCGCCGTCTTCGGTTTCCACGGCCACCGTTTCCGGGTCGACAATGCGCGCCCTGCCGCGGATCAGGTCCAGGTTCTCGTTGGAGGCGATCTTCTGCTGCGTGGCGTGCCTGAGGTCGCGGACGAATTCCGATACTCTCCGCATGATCCTGCCGGTATCGGGCCTGCTCACTTCGGCCGGTTCGATCGCCAGATCTTCGGTGTTCTTCATGTCCCAGTAGCGACCTGAACTGCCCAGCAGTGCCTTGGTGGGCATGCAGCCGACGTTCAGACAGGTTCCTCCCAGCGGGCCTACGTCTATCATGCATGCCCTGCCTCCGCGCAATGTTACCTGCTGGGCGGCTGCAGAACCGCCCGGGCCGGCTCCGATGACGACCGCATCGTATGTTCTCATCATCTTCTCCGATCAACAGACCATCGAGTCAACAGAATCGTATGCATCGCGTCGGCCGGGCACAATCCAAGCCGCTACGCGGTGTTCGGAAGCGGGTTTGACGGAGGTTTCCCTTTGCAGAAGGGGGAATTTGCGTTTCCTGACGGATGCGGTGCGGTTTGCTTGACGCCATCGGACAGGTGACTTAGACTTGGTGTGCCACAGAGGGGGGCGCGAAGCCCTCAGACCAGAATTGGAGCACTACGGTGCGAGAGACGTTCAGCAAGGACTTCCGTCGCTTTTTCACCCGCGGTCTGGCAGCGATTCTGCCCACCATCCTGACCATCGCCATCCTGATTTACGTCATCCAGTTCGTTCAGGACTACATCGGGGTCTATATCGGCAGTGGGATCAAGGTCATCGTCAATTCGGTGTGGTCCTACGGTGTCGAACCGGAAAGCGCCGAGGGGATCCAACTGGCCCGGAACATGCGGGAATTCTGGAACACCTGGGATTTCTGGCTGCAATGGGTAGGTTTTCTCGTCGCGATCGTCGGTATCTACATCATCGGCCGGTTCGTCGGCAGCTTCATCGGGCGGTCTTTCTGGGCATTATTGGAGCGAGCTTTCTTCAGATTGCCGGTGATTAAGCAGATATATCCTTCAGTGAAGCAGGTTACGGATTTCCTGCTGACCGACCGGAAGCTGCAGTTTTCGCGGGTGGTGGCTGTGGAGTATCCGCGGAAAGGTCTCTGGTCCCTTGGATTTGTGACTTCCGAAGGCATGAAGACCCTCAGTGACGCCACCGGGGCGGACCTGATAACGGTCTTCATCCCTTCCAGCCCAACCCCGGTTACCGGGTATACAATTACAGTACAGAGGGACGATGTCATCGATTTGTCCCTCACAATGGAAGAAGCCCTGCGATTTACCATCAGCGCCGGAGTGGTTCATCCGACCTCGCGTATCCAGGGGTCTTCCGAGTCCGAGCAGGCCCGAGAGGGCAGTATTTTGGCCGCGAAGAAGGATCCTGTCGCGGAGAACAAGGAGAAGGCAGAGTGAACATCACCATCGAAGCGCCTCACATGCAATTGACCGATTCCATCAAGGAATACGTCGAAAGCAAGATCTCCAAATTGACCCGCCTTTACGAGGGTATTCAGTCGATCGAGGTAATTCTGGACGTGGAGGCGGATTCTCCCCGAGTAGAAATCATCGCCAAAGCGCGAAAAAAGCACACGTTCGTCGCCAATCACCGGGATACCGACATGTACGCTGCCGTGGACGTCTGCACCGACAAGGTGCTCCAGCAGGTTCGCCGTCACAAGGACAAAGTCCGCGACCGTCAGGGGCTGACACACGAGCAGATGCTCAATCAGGCCCAGGAGAGGTAAATCGGTAAAGCTCTGGCGAAAACCGGCGCCGGCCGTTACACTGACATCGCCTCATCATGAGGCCCGAGCGGAACACGTATGTTGTAGTCTCAGGAGCAACGAATGAAATTGTCGGACATCATGGTCAATGACGCGATCGTACCCGAACTCAATGCCAGAACGCGGGACGAGGCGATCGCGGAGTTGGTCGAGGCGCTGGCTGCAGGCGGCGCAATCTCCAAGAAGAATGTCGGCGACGTGACCGAGGCGGTTCTTGCGCGTGAAAAGCAGGCAACCACCGGGATTGGCAAGGGAGTAGCACTTCCGCACGCAAAGCTGAAGGGCATCAAGAAACCGATCGCCACCGTCGGGCGGTCCAGTGACGGGATCGATTTCTCCGCGCTGGACAGCAAGCCCGTCTACTCGGTTATCCTGCTGCTGTCGTCCCCGGAGTCTCCCGATGAGCACCTTGAGGCGATGGAAACCATTTTCAAACACGTACAGCGGGATGTTTTCCGGAAGTTCCTCCGCCAGAGTGAAACCAAGGAAGCCATCGTGGAACTTATCGAAGAAGCCGACGAGTTGGGGTAAGCTCGCCTTCCCCCTGCCGTGGGTTGCGAACCACTCAGCGCCGGATTAACCGAATTGGCTACCGTCGAAGAAGAAGTCACGATCGTAAACAAGTACGGACTTCACGCCCGACCGGCAATGCAACTGGTGGAACTGGCCAACAGTTTCAACAGTATCGTGGAAGTGTCCAATGCGTCCCTTACCGTGGACGCAAAGAGCATCATGTCCGTCATGAGACTCGGGGCGACCATGGGAACCCAGTTGAAGATTGTCGCTGATGGCGAGGACGCCGAGCAGGCGGTTGCTGCGCTGAAGAAACTCGTTCAGGAAGGCTTCGGGGAGATGGAAGAGGATCAAGCCGAACCTCCCTCCATCGAGCCCTGAGACTTCACAGACCAATCAACTTTCGAATCGGCTGACGGAACAGCGAGATGAAAATCAAGAAGGGCATAGGGGTTTCCCCCGGTGTGGCCATTGCGCCCGCCGTGGTCATGGACACTGAGGAGTTCGATATACCCGAACGCCATGTGCCCGTTGACCATGCCCAGGCGGAACTGGCCCGTCTCAAGAACGCCGTGTCGGTTTCCAGCCGGGAAATCCTCGACCTGCAGAAACGCACCGTCGAGAGCATCGGCAAGGAAACCGCCAGCATCTTCGATTTCCACCTCGGGCTCGTCAACGACAAGGAACTGTTCCGTAAATTCTCCGATCTGATCCTCGACGGGAATGTCACCGCCGAATACGCCGTCGCCGCCGTCCTTCGAGGGTATGCCAAGGAATTCCTGGACATGCCCCAGTACCTCGCCGAACGCGTCAAGGACATCTACGACATCGAACGCAGACTCCTGCGGAACCTCACCGGGCAGAAGCACGAATCGCTCTCACACCTCCAGCGCAACGTCTGCCTGCTGGCACATGATCTGACGCCCTCCCAGACAGCCGGGATGGACCGGGAGCGGATCCGCGGGCTCGGCATCGATGCAGGCGGGCCCACCAGCCACACCGCCATCGTCGCCCGCGCACTGGGCATCCCCGCCGTGGTCGGTCTCAATGATGTCACCGGCTCGATCTCCGGAAACGAGACGATCATCATCGACGGCACGCGCGGCGTGGTGGTCATCGCCCCCGATGAGAGGACGATCGAGGAATATGAGAGCTTCTCTGCCAAGCAGGCGGAGTTCGTCCACAGCCTGGATCAACTCAAGGAACTCCCGGCCATCACCGCCGACGGCCACGAGATCACGCTTCTGGGCAACATCGAGTTCCCGCAGGAAGTCGATACGGTTCTGAACAAAGGCGGCCAGGGCGTGGGGCTGTACCGGACGGAATTCCTTTACCTCGGTAAGGACGTCGAGCCCAGCGAGCAAGATCATTACCACGCCTATCGTGAGGTGATCGAACACTGCGACGGCAAACCGGTGGTCATTCGCACAGTGGATCTCGGTGCGGACAAATACACCCAGGCTCGGCAACGGAACCCGGAGCGAAACCCGTTTCTGGGCTGTCGGAGCATTCGTTATTGCCTGCAGAACCTGACAATGTTCAAGACGCAGATCCGCGCCATCCTCCGGGCCAGCGTAGATTCCAACGTCTCGATGCTGTTCCCGCTGATCACGAATCTTCTGGAGCTTCGCCAGGCCAAGACCGTCGTTCGCGACGTGATCGAGGATCTGGAGGAAGAGGGAATCGAGCACCGCGAGGATGTGCCGATCGGGATGATGGTGGAGACGCCGTCGGCGGCATTGATGTGCGATGCTTTCGCACGGGAAGTGGATTTTTTCAGCATCGGGACCAACGATCTGGTACAGTACACCTTGGCGGTCGACCGTGGGAACGAGAAAGTTGCTTCCATGTTCACCCCCGCCAGCCCCGCCGTGCTACGCCTGCTGCGAGAAGTGATTCGCGCCGGTCAGCGGCACGGTGTGTCTGTGAGCCTGTGTGGAGAGATGGCCGGCGACCCGGAGTACACGATGCTCCTGCTGGGCCTCGGTCTCAGGACGTTCTCCTGTGCACCGCCGGCGATTCCGGAGATCAAGCGGATTATCCGCTCGGTGACACTGGAGCAGGCGATGCGTATCGCCAAACGGGTGCTGACATTCGATTCGGACAAGGAAACCACTAACTTCCTCCGGGTCGAGACGCGGCAGATTATGCCCGAAGCCTACGCCGAATGAACCAACGGACGCGTCCGGTTGAGAGCCGGTTGTGCTCCGAGATTCAGAACAACATGAAACATCCCGGATACCAAGCGACTGAGCCGAAGTAGGCACATGGCGCGGGCCGGGAGCAGGAAAACAAGGAACCGAACACTGTCGCCCGAATATTGGGCAATCCGAATGGGAATCGAAGGGGACCTGCGTTTCCTCTCGCATCACGATACGATGCGGACGATTGAGCGCACCGCGGCTCGTGCTGCGGTTCCCGTGAAGTTCACGCAAGGCTTCAACCCTCGACCAATCTACTCTCTGGCCTGTCCGAGACCGGTGGGTATCGCTACGCGCGACGACCTGCTCGTGCTCCGCGTGGAGCAGGACATGCCCGGCCGGGAGATCGTCAGCAGAATGAACCGCTGCGTACCCGAGGGAATGACTCTCTCCGATCCACTTCCCCTGAAGACCAGCAAGACCCCTCAGCCGATCCGGCAGAGCTACGAGATGCACCTCTCCGCCGACGAGATCCGGCGCCTGATCCCACTGGTCGACCGCCTGAACGAACAGGCCGAATGGGTCATCCAGCGCATCGTGACGCGCAAAGCCCGCGGCCGCGGCAGAAACAGAAGGAAAGAAAAGACCACTCGGGAACTCGACATCAGGCCGATGGTCGAGTCCCTGACTATAGACACAGACGACAACAGACTCCGGATGGTCCTGATCCCCCAGGGGGAAGCCTGGGCCAGGCCGGGTGAAGTCCTCCGACTATTGGATATGGACGACCGGATCGACCTGGCCCGATTGCTGCGCACCGACGTGCAGTACCGCGGCCTGCCGGACCCGGCCGTCAGCAGAACACAGATTGAGTAAACACAACAACCGCCCTGCCGCCAGGCTGCTCAAGGCGCCGGCACCGGACGTTTCCGGTCGGGCAGGCACAGAAATGGTGAAACATGAGTAAGACGAAGAAGGAAATGCTGATCAACACGGTGGCGAATCAGGAATGCCGCATCGCCATCCTCGAAGACGGAGCTCTGGAAGAACTCTACATCGAACGGGCATCCAAGGCCTCCCACGTCGGCAACATCTACAAAGGCAAGGTCACCAACGTCGAGCCGAGCATTCAGGCGGCCTTCATCGATTTCGGTATGGGCAAGAACGGTTTCCTGCACATCTCCGACATCAACCCGCAGTACTTCCCGAAGGGACAGCAGGATATCGAACCGGTCGGACGCAAGCGCCCGCAACGCGACCGCCCGCCCATCCAGCAATGCCTTCGCCGCGGACAGGAAGTCATCGTCCAGATGATCAAGGAAGGCATCGGCACCAAGGGGCCGACCCTGACAACGTACCTGTCGATACCGGGCAGAATGCTGGTCATGATGCCCGGAATGAGCAAGCTGGGCGTCTCACGCAAGGTGGACGACGAAGACACGCGGGACAAGGCTCGCGACGTCCTCAAGGAACTGAAGCTGCCCAAGGACATGGGCTTCATCGTCCGCACCGCCGGGCTCGGCCGGTCCAAACGCGACCTGCAGCGCGATCTGAACTACCTGCTGCGTTTGTGGAAATCGATCAAGCACAAGAACAAGACCACCAAGGCCCCTGCCGAGATCTACCAGGAGTCCGACCTGATCACGCGGACGATCCGCGACATCTACAACTCCGACATCGATCGCATCGCCTGCGACGACGTGGAGACAGCGCACAAGGTCAAAAACTTCCTGGACGTGGCCATGCCGCGGACGAAGCACGCGATCGATCTGTACGTCGGCGACGGCGGGATCTTCCACGATTTCGGAATCGAGGATGAGATCGAGAAGATCTACTCCCGCCGCGTCGAGATGAAATCCGGCGGTTCGTTGGTGATCGACCAGACCGAGGCACTCGTGGCCATCGACGTCAACTCCGGGCGCTTCCGCAAGCACAACAACGCCGAAGAGACGGCCCTGCAGATGAACCTCCAGGCAGCCAAGGAGATCACGCGGCAGTTGCGCCTGCGGGACCTTGGCGGGCTGATCGTGATCGACTTTATCGACATGCGGCACGACAAGAACCGCCGTGCGGTGGAGCGCGAGGTGCGCAAGCTGGTCAAGAACGATCGGGCGAAGACCAAGATCCTCCGCCTCAGCGCCTTCGGGCTGCTGGAGATGACCCGTCAACGTCTCGGCCCGAGCCTCAAACACAGCATCTACGGCACGTGCGAATGCTGCCAGGGATCCGGGCTGGTCAAGAGCCCGGAATCGCAGGCGCTGCTGGCGATGCGGGTGCTGCAACGGGCGCTTTCGGACAAGGACGTAGCCGAGGTCGAGATGACCGTCACTCCGTCGGTCGCTCTGTACATGGGCAACCACCAGCGACACGCCCTGGCGGCGATGGAGGAACGGACGGGCAAGAAGATCCTGATCCATGGCGGGCAGGACCTCTCCGGCGACGATCTGGAAGTCACCTGCCGCAACTCGCGCGGCGCAACGGTCGCCTGGGAGCACGACCTGACCAGCAACGGCAAGACGAACGCTGCCGAAGTGCAGACGATGGACCAGTGGCTCAAGCAGGCCCGGAAGCAGTCCCAGGAGAAGCCGGAAGAACGGGAACAGGACCAGGAACAGGATACCGGCGAGAAGAAAGACCAGCCCCGCGACGAGGACCAGGATCAGGACCAGGAAGGCAAAAAGAAGAAACGTCGCCGCAGAGGCCGTCGGGGCGGAAAAAAACACCGCAAGAAAGAGCAGCAGGAACAGGCCGAGCAGGAAAAAGACCAGCAGGCCCAAGCCGAGCAACAGCCCCAGCAGCAACAGGACCAGAAGAAGGACCAGCAGGAGCAACAGGACCAGGACCAGTCGGATCAGAAACAGCAGGAATCGGACCAGCCTGCCGCAGAAAAGAAGAAACGCTCCCGCCGTGGAAGACGCGGAGGCAGAGGCCGTCGCAAAGACGACCAGTCCCGCCAGGAACAGCCCGAACAGAAACAGCAGGAACAGAAGCCTTCGGAACAGAAACCCTCCGAACAGAAGCAACCGGGGAAGAGCCAACCCCAGTCGCCTGAGCAGAAGCCCGAACCCAAGCAGGAGACGTCCCGGGAACTGGAGCCTTTCCGGGTTGAGGATGTTCCCAAGATCGAGGTGCCCGCGCCGTTCCGCGACCTGATCGAGCAAAAGGACCAGCCGCAGAAAGCGTCGGAAGAGTCCGGCTCCAGCGGCGGTTCCGAAAGCCCCTACGACAGCTCCGACGAAGAGCAGGAAAAGCCCGAGTCGGAGAAAAGCGTCTGGCGTCCGTCCGGTTCGCGCCGGCGGCCTTACAAGAAGATCAAGCCGTCGGAGAAGAGCATCGGCTCGCCGAAGAACCTCAAGCTGAATCCTGCCGCACGGCGGGCCGAGGCGGACAGGCCGGAGGAGTTCGAGCGGACAAAGAAGCAGGACAGCACCGCCGAGAGCGAACCCAAGCCGGCCGAGGCGAAAGACAACGATCGGCAGAGCCCGAAGGCCGAGGACAAGCCTGCCGAGCAGAAATCCGACAAGCCGAAGCGCAAGCGGCGCAGACGGCCGCGGAAGTCCGCCAGGGAATCCGAACCGGCAGCCGAAAAGGACGCAGGCAAGGACGATCAGGAAAAGGATCAGGCACCGTCCGAACCCGAGCAGCAGGAGACGGCTGAGTCTGACCAGAAGCCTGCAGAGCAGCAGTCGACTGGGACCGAAGAGGCCAAGGACCAGACGCCCAAACCCAAGGCCAAAAGGAAGCGGAAGAAGGCGGCTGGCAGGAAATCGACGAAGAAGTCCGCAAAGGCGGATGCCGAGGCAAACGCCGACGAGGACACTTCCAAGTCTGCGGACAAAGCAGAGAAGAAAGCCAAAAAGTCGACACGGAAGAAAGCCGCCGGCAACAAGGCCAAAAGTGCCAAAAAGAGCACCAAGAAGGCCAAAAAGTCCACCAGGAAGACGGCCAAGAAGGCGGCCAAGAAGTCTTCGAAGAAATCGACCCGGACGAAGTCGTCCAAGAAGTCAGCCGCGGCGGCCGAACCGGACGAGTCGTCTGACGAGTCCTGAGAATTTTGACACTGTAAGTGACGAGAGTGGCGGGTCGCGATGGCCCGCCATTTCTCATTTGTGTATGCCTCAGCGGACCAGGATCTCCGGGATCCGCAACGTCCTGCCGGCTGCCTGGATCTTGCACACGGGCCAATCGGTGGCATTGCCGAGCAGCAGCCCGCCATCCGCGTCGGCAGCGACGGTCTCGCCAAGCATCGTCCCGCCTGCGGTCGGTGTCCAGGCCAGCACATTCCCCGGCGCAAGCTGCACCTTCGCCTCCGGGCCGGCAGGCACTTCCATCGAACGATAGCCCGTGATCCCGCCTTGCGGAGCGGCCTGCCATGGCTTGCCAAGCCCACCCTCCTCGGCCACCTGAGCGCAACCGCCGAGAATGTCCGTCAGCCCCTGCCCCGGTCGGCTGCCGTCGATCAGGCAGCCCAGGACGTTCTGCATCGCCTCGTACCGGGCCTGCAACTGTCGCGACGGCTTGCCGAACGTCACCACCCGCCCTGTCGCGGCAAAGAGCCCTTCGCGCTGCGCCACAACCAGTACGGAAAACTGCGAGCGGACCGGCTTGTCGGTCCACGAGGCTCGCGGGTAGCGATCCATCCGCTCATCGGCGGCGACGAAAACCTCCCACGGCCGGATCGAGTTCTGCTTGCACATCACGTCGATAAGCCCCGCCAGCTCCTCCTCCCGTTGAAGCGGCTCGACCATGGTGCAGACGGCCTCGACCGCCGCGGTCAACTCACTGCACAGCGTGCCGTACCGCTGCAGTTCCGCCTCGTCCATCTGCATTCGCATGGCCTGGAACTCCGCCCCAATCAGCCGCTCCGCACCGGCCATGCCGGGAACGTCGGCTGCGAACGATCTTCCCTTGAGCGTCTGACGCAGCATGTCCTCCCGCGTAGCATCGTCGAACCACGGATACTCCAGCACCTCGATGCCGCTGCCGGAGAGCTTCTCTTCCCGCAGGCTGTCGGCGTGCGTGTTGGCACAGAGGGCCGTGGCGGCGTCAGCGGAAACGATCAGGCAAACCCGCCCGGGCCAGTCGGTCGGCGAGGTTGCTGCGCACGCGCCGTCGGTATACCAGCTGACGTTCTCCGGCCGGGTTAGCACCAGCGCCTCCAGCCCGGCTGC
Organism: Phycisphaerae bacterium; assembly: GCA_046539045.1. Lineage (GTDB taxonomy): Bacteria > Planctomycetota > Phycisphaerae > SM23-33 > SM23-33 > JBKHHU01. The sequence goes on along the minus strand of JBKHHU010000049.1, from coordinate 2,926 downwards.
CTTGAGGTATCGGGCCACTCTGGCTTTCTTGCCGGCCGGTGCGTTGTGGTTTCCGTTGCTCTTTGCCATGTCGCTCTTCCCCATAGGAAACGGGCCGACCGATCGGCCGACCCGTTATCGTACGTGTTGCGGGATGCGTCTCAACCCTTGTGCAGGTAATCGATCAGCATCGCCAGTTCGTTCCGCATGTCGTGGCGGCGAACGATGCGGTCGATGAAGCCCTTCTCCTGCAGGAACTCGGCCCGCTGGAAGCCCTCGGGCAGATCCTGTTTGATGGTGTTGGCGATCACGCGCGGGCCGGCGAAACAGATCAACGCTTCCGGCTCAGCCAGGATGATATCGCCCAGCATGGCGAAGCTGGCGGTGGTCCCGCCGGTGGTCGGGTCGGTCAGCACCGAGATGTACAGTCCGCCGGCATCGTCGAAGCGGGCCAGGGCCGCGGAGGTCTTGGCCATCTGCATCAGGCTCAGCGCGCCCTCGTGCATCCGGGCCCCACCGGACATGCAGATCAGAATCAGCGGAAGCTTCTGCTCGGCGGCGGTCTCGATCAGGGCGGTGATCTTCTCGCCCATCACCGAACCCAGCGACCCCATCAGGAAGTCGCCGTCCATCACCCCGAGGGCCACACGACGGCCCTTGATGTAGGCGATACCGGTATGCATCGCCTCCTTATAGCCGGTCTTCTTCTGCTCTTTGGCGATGCGGTCCTTGTACGTCTTGCCCGCCCACTCGAAGTCCAGCGGGTCGGCCGGGGCGACATCCGTGAACAACGCCTCGAAACTGTCCGGGTCGACCAGTTGCCGGATCCGCAGCGCTCCACCCACGCGAAAATGCTTCCCGCAATCCGGGCAGGCGTTCATGTTCTCCGCGACGGTTTTGCTGAACAGCATGCCCTCGCAATTCGGACACCGCATCCACAAACCGTCCGGGATGTCGCGCTTCTCGCGCATCGCCGGACCTTCGAATACGGAGGCGTCATACGGTTGGTAAGAGGAATCCGTCTCGATATTGGCCATTATCAACTCTCCCGGAAGGGCGATTGCGTTTTTGCGTCCGGCTGCTTCTTTCGTAGCGGCTCGCATGGTTGTCCTTGCCATGGCGATGCACCTCAGAATCTCTGTCCGTTGGTGTCGTAACTGCTCCAGGTGAACTCCGGGTCCACCTGGTCCCACAGCGCCTCAGCGGGCTCCCCTTTCAGGATGCACCGCAACAGTCCCATCGCGACCGGTCGAAGAACCAACGCCGCGGCGTCCTTCTTGTGCTTCTTGAGCACGTCCCTGAGAGCGTGACGGAGGCGTTGTTCCATGTCCTGCAGACTCTCTCCACCGGGCGGGCAGACATCTGTGGGGTGGTGGGTCCAGAGGCGGTAGATTTTGGGTTGACGGCGTTTGATTTCTTCGACAGTCAGGCCCTGCCAGAGGCCGTAGTCGATTTCCTGTAACTTTTTCTGGATCTTCTCTTTAACGCGGAGCTGCTCTTTCAGCAGGTCGGCCGTCTGTCGCTCGCTTTCCCGCTGGCCGCAGTAGACCACGGAAATCTCCTGGCCCTGCAGCGAACGGGCAATGTTCCTGACCTGCTGACATCCCTCCTCGGTCAGCGGAGCGCCGACAGCCGAGTCCAGACGACCCTCGGTCTCGAAGCGCGTCTGCCCAGTCTGGATCACATAAAGCCTTGCCATGGCATATCCTGAACTGGTGTGCCCCGTCAGCTCGCCGACCGCACGTCGGCTGCCTCTCGAAGGGCCCGGATCGATCCGGCGATGTCGTCGCTACCGAAGACATTCTCCCCGGCGACGAAAACATCCGCGCCCGCCTCGGCAGCCGGCTTGGCAGTGTCCGGGTTGATCCCACCGTCCACCTGCAGCCGCTGGTCGTCGCGAAGCATACCGCGGATCTCGCGAATCTTGTCCAACTGGTCTTCCATGAACGATTGCCCTCCGAAACCGGGCTCGACCGTCATCACCAGCACCATGTCGATGTCTTCGATGATCGGCTCCAGTTCGATTGCGCGGGTGTCGGGTTTAAGTACAACGGACGCCCCGGAACCAAGGTCTCGCAGCTTTTGGACCATTTCCCGGGCTTTTTCAGGCCTGCCGGTGCCCCAGTCGCCCATCACCTCGATGTGGAACGTGATGCTGTCGGCCCCGGCTTCGATGAACCGCTCCGAGAAATACCACGGGTCGGTCACCATCAGGTGCACGTCGATCGGCGCGTCGGTATAGGCGCGCAGCTTCTTGACCACAGCGGGCCCCATCGACAGGTTGGGCACGAAATGCCCGTCCATGACGTCCACGTGCAGCACGTCGGCCCCGCCGGCAAGCGCTTCGTCCGCCTTGGCGCCCATCTGCGTGAAATCCACCGCCAGCAGCGAGGGAGCGATCAGCGGAGGCTTCGTCAACTGCTTCCAGATGACCGTGTTGTTTTTGTCTTCTGCCATAATGCTTTGAAAGCCCGCCGGTTCGCCCGGCAGGCTGCAATTAACAGGGAATTGTACAGACAAAGTCCGATCCAGTCCAGATTATAGTGCGGATGGGACGGCGCGTGGTTGGGATTGGTTGATCGGTTGATTGGTTGATCGGTTAATTGGTTGATCGGTTAATTGGTTGACCGGTTAATTGGTTGACCGGAGAGAAAACAGCACCGCCACTGCACGAGATCTCCCGGCAAGCCCCCCGCCTGTTGCCTACGCACCACTGCCTACCCACTGCTTCCGGAGTGCTTAGTGCTTGGGCAGTAGGCAATAGGCGCCGGAGCTTTGCTGTGAGTTCCGTCCCGTTGGGGCATGTAGCCACGAACAGCGCGAACGACGCGAACTTTTTGCCTAAAGCCTCGGACTCATCGGCTCTTGGCCTGGAGCACCCACTGAACGGTGCCCACCAAACAGCCCCCGCGCCTGTTTGCCTACGCACCATTGCCTACCCACTTTA
>JBKHHU010000213.1:0-5490 GCA_046539045.1 Phycisphaerae bacterium | reverse complement strand
ATCATTCCCCTGCTCCAGATAAAAAGTCCCGGAGGGACGACTGCCAGTAGCCACGCGGCGCAAGCCCTACGAGTTCTGCGCAAACGCACAGACCCGCTCCCGCAACCAGCAGATACTAGACCATATCAACACGGCGGCATTCCGAGGCCTCTCCCGTGCGAGTTCAGGCCCAACCTCTTATAACGTTCTATTATACCTGCAGTTATTCATGCTACGCTCAGCGCATTGCTGGTTTCTCTTCCGCGTTGCCCGCAATTTTCCGCAAAAAATGTTGGTTTGCCGTTCGAATTTTCATTGGCGCTATGCGGAAAACAGGATATCCTTCCTCTACACGAAGCAGTTGTTGTTGGGAGGTGTGGAGCGTCGCCGGGGAATGTGTTCGGCATCCGGTCCGTTGGGATAAAAACGATCCATCTTTCGAACTGCCGGACATACTCACCAAAGGCGATTCAGGTTTCTGATCGTCTTCCTCCTCGGAAAACGCCCGCTTGATCAGCGGGCGTTTTCATGCGCCGCCGGCGTGATCCAGATGGCCGGGCCGGTGATTTCCGTCTTATTGGCAAAAAAAGCGCGGCAAAGTCAAAGATCGCATTGACTGCTGTGTATATATCGGTACTATATACGTGAAAAGAGGGAAGAGAACCTGATCGGATGTGCAGGTTGGCACCTGACCCACGATCAGGGGGAGTTGTCGAGATCTCTACAGGGTTTCCGCCCCGAACACAGGCTCTTGCGTCCCCTACTCCTATTAAGCATGAAGGCACGATGCCTTACGTGGCGATGCGATTACGCATCGTCATCCTCCTCAGGGCGCCTGTGATGCCAGACACAGGCGCTCTCTCTTTTTGCGCCCTTTTGGCGCCGCGGACGCTGCAACCCGGGCACGGCATTTCACAGTCGCGTCCCCGGACGCACTCCAGGCCGGTGTTGGCTGGGACTATTCCGATTTTACCTTGTCGCCGGCCGGAGGTTTTTTCGTAGTTTTACGTAGCTCGAAGCAGATCCAGGCCGATCCGAACAGCGTTTGCCTGCGCATTTTGGACAACCGATTCGCCTGCAGCGCATCACCGGCACCGTTTGAGCGCGCGCCGCGACAGCCCGATCCGGCTTTCGGACATTTTTCCGCAGATTTTTTCGGCACGGTCGGCACGGGCCCGGATGCACGTGCCTCTTGCCGGCCGGAAAGGTGCGCGCGCTCAAACCGTGCCGCCGCAGGAGAGTGTGGGCTGCGCTGTATGCCCCGCGGCCGCTTCGGCAGGGAGCAACCGGAGCAAATGACTTTGACAGAAACACGCCCATGGATACCATGGGAGGTTCGTGTATCTGAAGGAGAGCGGCCGGTTTGCCTGCCGCTCCGACATAATTGCGATCGTCCGAACGACGAAGGAACTGAGCAACAGGTGAAACCATGAACGTGTCACTCAACTGGCTGACCGATTACGTAGACGTTTCGACCATGCCGGTCAAAGACCTGGCCGAGCTTTGCACGCGGATCGGCCTGAACTTTGAAGGCATGGTGGAAACCGACACCGACATCGTGCTCGACCTGGAAGTGACCTCCAATCGTCCTGATTGCCTCGGACACCTCGGTGTAGCCCGGGAAATCGCCGCCGCGACCGGCCTGGAGTTCACCCCGCCGGAAATCCCGGACCTGCCCGTCTCCGGCAAGGCCGGGGACCTCTGCTCCGTGCAGGTGGACGAACCGTCGCTGTGCCCGCGATATACCGCTCGCGTGGTCCGGAATGTCAAAGTCGGGTCGAGCCCGCAGTGGCTGGTCGAGCGACTCGAAGCGGTCGGCATGCGGAGCGTCAACAACGTCGTCGACGTGACCAACTACATCCTCATGGAATACGCCCAGCCGCTGCACAGTTTCGACTATGACAAGCTGGCTGAGCACAAGATCATCGTCCGCCGCGGCACGCCGGGCGAGGTGCTGGTGAGCATCGACGGCACCAAGTGTCGCTTGGACAATGAGATGCTCGTCATTGCCGATGCCGAGAAGGCCGTCGCCGTTGCGGGCATCATGGGTGGGCTCGATACCGAAGTCGGCGAAGGCACCGCCAACGTGCTCATCGAAGCCGCCCAGTTCGACCCGCTGTTCACCCGCAAGACCAGCCGGAAGCTGCAGCTGTCCAGCGAGAGCAACTACCGCTTCGAGCGGGGCGTGGATCCGGTGACGCTGAACGAGGCGTCGCTGCGGGCGTGCGCGTTGATTATCGAATTGGCCGGCGGGGAGCTGGCCGAGGGCGTCGTGGATGTGTGGGCCGAGTCGTGGGAGCCGAAGGAACTGACTCTCCGGCCGGGCCGGACCAATCAACTGCTTGGGTATGAGATCCCGGCTGAGCGGCAGGCGGACATCCTGGACGGCCTGGGTCTGGAGGCGAAGCTCGACGGCGACGTCATCCGCTGCAAGACGCTGCCATGGCGGGCGGATCTGCAGCGGGAAGTCGATCTGATCGAGGAAGTCGCGCGGCTGGAAGGCTACGACAAGATCCCCGTGGCCGCGAAGGTCAGCCACACCGTTTCGCCCGAATGCACGGTGCAGAAGGTCCGCAAGGACGTCGGTCGGATTCTGACCGCAGCGGGTTTCGACGAAGCCCAGACGTTCACGTTCGTCGACGCCGACGAGGCGGAACTGTTCGGATACGAGCGGATGGTCGCGGTCGACCCGCTGACCCGCAAGACCAACAACATCCTCCGGCCGACGCTGGAGATGAGCCTGCTGCGGGCACTGAAGACCAACCAGGACGTCGGCAACGAGGACGTAAGCCTGTTCGAGATGGCGCAGATTTTCCCCGCGGCGGCGGCCGGCTCGCTGCCGGATGAGTCCACGCAGGTGTGCCTGGCAACCAATCGCGACCTGCGTGTGCTGCGGGGAGCGGTGGAGACGCTGCTGGCCCGGCTGGCACCGCAGGCCCGGATCGACATCCGCGTCGCGGAAGTCGACTGGCTGGCCGACGGCGTGGCCGCGGAGATCATCCTCGGCGGGCAGAAGGTCGGCACGATCGGGCTGATTGATCCGAAGGTGCAGGACCGGTACGGGCTGGAGAAGCCGGCGGCCGTGGCGAATGTCAACTTCGATGCCTTGCTGGACCATGCCGGCGAGGTGCGGACGTATTCGCCGGTACCGCGGTTCCCGAACGTCCAGCGCGACCTGTCGGTGCTGATCGACGAGCAGACGACCTGGCGCGATATCCGCAACGCCATCGACACGGTTGATCAGCCGATGCGGCGACAGGTCGATTACGTGACAACGTACCGCGGCAAGCAGATCCCCAAGGGCAAGAAGAGTTTGACGCTGGCGGTGACGTACCGTTCGGACCAAGGCACGCTCCGCAGCGAAGAGGTCGACCGGCAGGTCAGGCAGGTGGTCGACGCCCTGCAGCAGGAACTCGACGCGGAGTTGCGGAAGTAGTGGGCAAAGTTCTGCCGAGATTTCTCGATCGGGCCAACTGTGGGCGTGACATTGGCTTGCCCGGCGGGAGGACATTTGAAGCGAAATTCTTCAAGCTGGCCCTCCTTCCGGCCGATGAGAAGTGTGGTATAATACAATAAACGTCGTCCCCTGCGGTGTACGACAGAGCACGTCCGCTTTCTGAGAACCGATACCTTTACGCTGGGAGGTCACGTGCAGGACGCTACGGCGTCCGCCAACCACCCACTTGGACACTTAGGGTTCTTACAGAAACCCAGTGCTCATCGGCACCCGCGGAGGTCACGATAACGAGAAGGCGGCTCGAAAGGGCCGCCTTTTCAGTGCGCCGAGACGGCCAGCGGCGACCATCGACAAAATGGCTTCCGACGCAGTTTTTGCCGTCAGCCACTTGGGTCGGCACACTCGGGTCGTTTTGGCGGGCGAGCCGGGGGGATCCAACTCCAACCGCGATTTCCTTTGGAGATTTGGGGGTTTGCGGGCATAATATCTTCCGGATGGGTCGCGTTATGCGCCCGCGGGCAAGGAAAGAGGACAGCCACTTCGGCATCTCGCCCGCGATGAGTGAGGACTTGTTACGACGACGCTCGATCATGTCGCGGGGCAGAAATGCTTCATTTCCCCATGACAGTCCGGGCGACTCGGAGTTGACCATATGAGCTGCTACCTGGGACTGGACATCGGTGCCGTCAGTGCGACGGCCGCCCTGCTGATCGACGGCGATACGCCCTCCCCCAAATCGGAACTGTTCGAGAATCTCGGCGAAGTCGAAATCGGCGAATCCGACGCCACGCTCTGGCTGATGAACTACCGCCGCACCCACGGCAGACCGCTGGAAGCTGCCGCCGACGTGCTGGACGCGGTGACCGAGGAGATCGGGCTGGAGAACCTCTCGCAGCTCAGCCTCACCGGCAGTGGTGCGGAGCTAGTGGCCGGGAAGATGGGCATCGAGCACATCAACGAGTTCAAGGCTGTCGCCGCGGGGCTGGCAGCCATGGGCATCAACGCCCGGACCGTTTTCGAGATGGGCGGCGAGACCAGCAAATACGTGCTCCTGGACCGCAACGACGACGGGTCCTACAGCATCCTGGACTACGCGACCAACGGCGACTGCGCTGCCGGGACCGGCTCGTTCATCGACCAGCAGGCCGGGCGGCTCAAGTACAATATTGAGGACATCGGCGACATCTGCCTGGACGCCGAACGGTCCGCACAGGTCGCCGGTCGATGCAGCGTCTTCGCCAAGAGCGACATGATCCACGCCCAGCAGAAGGGCTACAACCCGGCCGAGGTGCTCCGCGGGCTGTGCAACGCGGTGGCCCGCAACTTCCGCACCGCCGTCGTCCGGTCGCACGCTGTGGAAGCACCGGTCGCCTTTATCGGCGGGGTCACTGCCAACAAGGCCGTCGTGCGGGCCATGGCCGAAGCGTTCGAAATGGACGTCGACGAACTCGTCATTCCTGAAGAGGGTCGGGCCCACGTGCCGGCAGTCGGGGCCGCGGCTGTCGCTGCCGAAGCAGGCAGTTCCTTCGATGCCGATTCGCTCCAGCGACTGCACGCCTCCACCGATCGTACCGGAGGGAAATTCCCCACCGCCGACCCGCTGACGATGGAGAACGTCATTCTCCTGCGGGACCGCGTGGAGACCTACCAGCCGCCGGCAGACGGCGTGCGAGTCAATGCCTTCCTCGGGATCGACATCGGCAGCGTGTCGACTAACCTGGTCCTGCTGGATGAAGAGGGTCGCCTGATCGACGAGATCTACGTCCGCACCAAGGGCCGGCCCATCGAGGTCGTCAGCGACGCGCTCAAGCAGATCGAAGCCGACTGGGGCGATCGCGTGACCATCCGCGGCGTGGGCACGACCGGGTCCGGCAGGGAGCTGGTGGGCGAACTGGTCGGGGCCGACACGATCAACGACGAAATCACCTGCCATAAAACCGGGGCCACGTTCATCGGCAACAAGTACCTGGGCGGACGCACGCCGGATACGATTTTCGAAATCGGCGGGCAGGACTCCAAATACATCTCGCTGCAGGACGGGATCGTCGTGGACT
>JBKHHU010000212.1:0-5527 GCA_046539045.1 Phycisphaerae bacterium | reverse complement strand
CTGCGGCGGCCACCGACCGACCCGCTATTGCCAGCCTGTACCGTCGATCGCATCACCCGCGCGACTGCCGTCGCGGGCTCACGGCGGGGGCACTGGTGTGGCGCAGATCTACCGCCACCGGAACTCGCCTCCGATCCGTCACCACCAAAAGAACCTCTGTCTCTCTGTCTCTCCGTGTGTGAATCAACCCGGCCCTCAGCGCCTCTGCGGCCGCAGGTGGGTGCCCGACCGTTCCGGACGTGTGCAACGGCGCGAGTTGAAATGGTCCCCAGCTCTCGCGGTGAAATTGTCGGATTGGGAGATTTTCTTGTCCGTGGCGGCGTTGAAGTTGCGGATGTGCTGGCCTGACGGCGGCAACGGGCGCGCGCCGAAACCTTGCCGCCGAGGGGGAGTGTGGAGGGCGCGAGGTGTGCGCCCGTGGGTCGGCGGCCGGGTAGAGAGGAAGAAGCATCATGAGACGACGGGCCGAAAAGTCTCAAACCTTGAAGAGGACAACAGTTACGGCTAAAACGTCTTCGTTCTGTTGTGCAGGGGTGATTGTTTTTTTCGTAGTTTTACGTAGCTTTGCGCAGTCTGTCGCAGCTGCCGGGGGGCTCTGGGGTGGCCCGGCAGGGCGGCAGGGCGGGGCAGTTCGGTCCGTCGGCGCACACAAAAAGCCGAAGATGGGATTCGAACCCATAACCTCAGCTTTACGAAAGCTGTGCTCTGCCGTTGAGCTACTTCGGCCGGTCGCTCGCGTGGGCGAGCAGCGACTATTTAACCATTCGATGCGGTTTGTCGCAAGCGTTTTTGGCTGGTTGCCTGTTGGTTTTCATCGAGGATGGTTGGCACAGCCGGCCAGGTGGACTCGGTCACCCAGGGGGCCACTTGTCGCCGGACGAAATCGGCCTCGGTGGCTGCGGAGTGTGCCCGCAGGGGCTGGTCGGCCACGTGTTCCATGGCTACCTGGTGTAGTTTGCGGTAGGCGGTCTGTTGCTTGGGGTCGTCTTCGTCGGCGGGGTCGAACCCGCCGGCCCCGGCGGCAGGTCCGTGCCAGCCGTCCACGTTGCCGGCCACGGTGGTACCGATCACCAGCAGGCCGAAGTCCGCGGGCGTGTAGAAGTTGACGATGCCCTTGCGGGTGTTGCCGAGGGCCTTGGTCAGGTCGTACCGCGTGGAGATGCTGGGGCTCAGGAGGATCAGGCCGTCGACTTTGCGATCTTTCGGCAGGGCCTCGGCAGCGAACACGGCGATTCCGCCTCCGCCGCTGTGTCCGATCAGGTGGATCGACTTGCCGGGGTGGGCGTCCTGATAGTCGACGATGTCCCGGGCCAGCCGGCGGGCGGCAAGGCGGTTGCCGAACACGTCCATCTGGTTGATCAGAGGACCGAAGACCGGGATGGGCCTGCCCCAGCGATGGATGGGAATTGCATGGTCGATGCCCGCAGCGATGAGCCCTTGGCGGATGTTGCGGTTCATCGGGCTCTCGCCTTCGATGCCCGGAAGAACCACCACCAGGCCCTCAGCCAGACGGGCGTCGGTCGTGTAGGACCCATTCTCCGACGGTATGCATCCACCAAGGAGGCACAGGCAGATCATGATTGCAGACAGAATCAGTTTGAGCATTGGCTGGTCCCGGGGCCGCGGGAGCTACCGGCGCAGGCTGTTGATCCGGTATCGCCTGAGCGGTTCGTCTCAGGAAAGTGTTGCCCGGCAGGAACTTCCGTCCGTTCGCCTGCCGGGAGTCATTAACTGTATCGTCCGTGCGGGCCGGAATCTATGGCAATTATGGGGAAAGTTCCCGGTTGGCTATGTTTTCAGGCGCCTCGGGCAGATAAGGTTCTGCGGCAGTGGCTTGGCTTGCCCCGCCCAGGGGCGGCTGGGAGAACGTGATTTTCTGGGTGAGCTTTTATCAAATTGGGTTGTAATTTTCCCGGAATGACGCCGACAATAGCACCAGTCGGCGAGGACTTTTTCAGTTCGAGAGTGTTCCAAGACAGCGAGGTACGACCATGTACGCGGATGACAGCTTCGACGCTTACCACGACGATGCGGATTTCGTTCCGGTAGTCATGGCGCGTTCCGAGGACGAGGCGGAGAAATACCAGGAGGTCCTCGAAGACCACGAGATTCCCACACTGCTCAGCGACGACGGGGACGTGGAGGCCGAGGAAGCCCCGTTTGTCAGCCGTCCGGGTATTACCCGGGGTGTCAGCGTGATGGTACCCGAGACGATGCTGGACGAGGCGAGCGAGATCATCGCCGACATGGACAGCTCGGATGCCTTCGCCCCGGCCGAAGAGGAACTGGATGAGGAAGAAGATGAGTACGAATTCGGGGACGGGCTGGAAGAACTCGACGAGGAATTCACAGTAGAGGAAGAAGGCTTCGACCCGAATCTGGAGGACGATGACGACCTTTACGGGGATGAAGACGAATTCGAAGAAGAAGAAGAAGACGAGGAAGAGCCTTTTTAGCGGGCCGCTGGACGAGGAATCAGGCAAGACTCTTTATTCCATATCCCTAAACGTCCGATAGAATGGATGCAGGTTTGTACTCCCCAGACCCGGAGCAGCACGGATGACCGAAAAGACAGACAAAGACAAGCAGCAGGATTCCCCGGCTTCGGATCGGCCGAAGGTGGAGCGGCGTTCGGACGAGCGGCGCAGCCCCGTCGATCGGCGCAGTGGCCTGGACCGTCGCAGAGGACCGGGGAGGCGTCGCAGTGACGACCGGCGATCGGCCGAAGAAGGCGAGATGACCGACGAGCAGTTCGAGTTCGTCATGGCCATCAACGAGTACAAGCGCGTCAACTCCCGTCCGTTCCCGACGTGGACGGAAGTACTGGATATAATAAAGGCGTTGGGCTATCGTAAGGTAGCCGAGCCCTCTGATATCAAGTAACCAAGGGCGAAAAGGAGCGAGTCATGCTCGCACTGACGGATCTGGGCGGTTCACTGCAGGTGGCCACGATCGTGGCCCCGGTGGCGGTTTACTTCCTCGTTCTTGGTCTGCTCAACAGCCGCAAACATCCCCAGGTTCTGACCGGTCGGCAGGACTTCTGGTTGATGCTCCTGGCGATGAGCCCGGTCTTCGCCGTGCCTGTTCTGCGGATCTTCGGGTTCCACATCTGGTCGCTGTCCTGTCTGGGTGGGGCGATGGCCCTGATCGGCGGGCTCTTTGCGCCCGGGAAGAACTCGTGGGTCATCTACAACATGCCGGCCAATGCCGCTCGCCGGGCGGTAGGGAACGCCTTGGCCGACCTCGGGCAGGGCTCGGAAAAAACCGACGAGGGCTGCCGGATCCCCGAGACCGACGTGATGGTGAAGGTTTCGGCGTTCTCGCTGCTCCGCAACGTGACGGTGACGCTCTCCGGCGGGTCCGATGAGATTCGCGCCGATCTGGAGGCGAATCTTTCCCGCCGCATCGGCAGGCTCAATGCAGAAACCAGCCCGATGGCGGTCTCGCTCCTGCTGGTGTCCATCGGCATGCTGGTCGTCCCGACCACCCTCGTAGCCCACCGGATGCCGGAAATCGTCCGCCTGCTGGAAGATCTGGTAAAGTAGCGCCTCGAAGCTGAGGCTTCGGAGAAGCACCAAACCGCAAGCGGTAGATTTTAAAGAAGCTCCCAACGGCTGAGGCCCCAGGCATCGAGCCGGCGCGGCAGCGGGCGAATTTGTAATTTCCGCCGTCACGCCCTTGCATTCGGGGCAAATTGTGATACAATCCCGCGCTCCTGTACGTCCCGGGAACTGACGAAGGGTAGAACCATGAAAAAAGATATCCATCCGGAATACGTCGATTCGACCGTCAAGTGCGCTTGCGGGAACACGTTTGAGACCCGCTCTGCCAAGGGCGAGAAGCTGCAGGTGGACATTTGCTCCAACTGCCATCCGTTCTACACCGGCAGGCAGAAGTTGCTGGACAGCGCCGGCAGGGTTGAGAAGTTCAACAAGAAGTTCGGTGGCGACTACTTCAAGAACCGCAAGAAGTAGCTGCGGAACGAATCGTGAGAACGCCGGTGCCCCGCATGTGCGGAGCGTCGGCGTTTTTGCATGCCCGACCAACGCCCCTTGCCCGCCGGATTTGTCCCTCTGAAGGTGCCCCTCCCATGGCCGAGCAGACAGACACACTCATCGCCAAGCTGGACGAACTCGAATCGCGGTTCGCCGAGGTCGAGAACCGGATGAACGACCCCGCCGTCGCGACCGATCCGAACCAGATCATCGCACTGTCCAAGGAACGTGCGCGACTGGGGAAAATCGTCGATCCATACCGCGAGTACGTCTCGCTCAAGAACGACCTGGAGGAAGCCCGGCAGATCCTCTCCGATGACGATGCCGACGAGGATTTCAAGGAACTGGCCCAGATGGAGTTCGACGATCTGCAGGGCAAGGTCGAAGCCGCCATTGAAGAGGTCAAGGGCCTGCTGGTCATGAGCGATGAGGGCGAGATCTCGTCGGTGATGATGGAACTCCGGGCGGGGACCGGTGGCGACGAGGCCGCCTTGTTCGTCGGCAACCTGCTGGACATGTACCAGCGATACGCGGAGATCAAAGGCTGGAAGTTCGAGATCCTCTCCGGCAGCCCGACCGAACTGGGCGGGTTCCGGGAGGTCATCGCCAACATCAGCGGCGACGGCGTGTGGTCGCATCTCGGGTACGAAGGCGGCGGGCACCGTGTGCAGCGCGTGCCGCAAACCGAGTCGCAGGGGCGAATTCACACCTCGGCAGCCACCGTGGCGGTACTGCCCGAACCGGAAGAGGTCGAGATTGACATCGATTGGGACAAGGACGTCGTCGAGCACGTTTCGCGCGCGTCGGGCCCGGGCGGGCAGAGCGTCAACAAGATCGAGTCCGCCGTCAAGCTCGAGCACCCGGAGACGGGGATCACCGTGTCGATGCGGGATGAGAAATCGCAGCACAAGAACCGCGCCAAGGCCCGCAAGATTCTCGCCGCCCGCGTCTACGAACACTTCCGCTCCAAGCAGCAGGCCGCCGAGGATGCGGCCCGCAAGGCCATGATCGGCTCCGGCGACCGCTCCCAGCGCGTCCGAACCTACAATTTTCCCCAGGGCCGATGTACCGACCACCGCCTCAAAGGCGAGGGGCAGGAAGGCGCCAACTTCAACCTCGACCGCATCCTGGCAGGCAACCTCGATGAACTGATCGAAGGCCTCATCGCCCGCGACAAAGCCCAGCGACTGGCAAATCTGTGAGGCGGGTTCTCTCCGTGGATTTTGCCGGCGTTTCGCGGATCGTGATCTTGACAAGTCTCTAAAATATCACTACTGTATCGCCTTGCATCGCCCGGGTGGCGGAATTGGCAGACGCGTTAGGTTGAGGGCCTAATGGGGTTTATACCTCGTGCTGGTTCGAATCCAGTCCCGGGCAGTTGGGCAGGACCATAGAAAAACCCACCGTCATTCGGCGGTGGGTTTTTTCGTGGGCTGATCGAGTTCGGCTGGCTTCAGGTTGGCGTGTCTCCTGCCTCCGGCAGGCAAGCCCGACCCGCCAACGGGGCGCGGAGTTCATAACGGGCATTCTGT
>JBKHHU010000001.1:0-49348 GCA_046539045.1 Phycisphaerae bacterium | reverse complement strand
CCGGTCATGTCTTTCAGCAGGCCGAAGAAGCCGCGTTTGCGGTCCGAGCTGATGCCCCAGTTGACCGGGACGGACTGGTAGCCTTCGTCGTAGCCTTCGCCTTTGAAGCGGTAGTCGAAGTACCCCCAGCCGGCGTGTTCGCTGACGGCAGCGATCATGTTGTTGTCCTGCTGGTCGAAGTCGAAATGGTCGTCCTCGTTGAACACGATCGGCTGGCCGGAGTAGACATCCATCTTCCGCACGGTGCGCACCATCTCGCGGATGCGGGCCGGGTCCTCCACGCCGTTGCCGTGCAGCAGGATCACGTCGCTGGTGCCCACAACGTTCTCGGTCGGTATGCTCCCGCCGCAGAAACTCGTGCCCACCAGCAGGCGGCTGACGAACGTGTCCAGCCGCCCGGCGGAGCGTTTTTTCACAAGCTTGATCAACTCGTGGACGCGGTGCGGGTGGATGATCTCGTGCTCGTATTTCTGCGTAACGTCACACTCGTTGGCGATCTCGACGATCACGTTGGTGTAGCCCTTCTCGCACAGCCAGTCGGTGGCGTTCTCCGTCGCGTCGATCACGGCAGACTCGTCGTTCAGGTGCTCGTCCTGGCCGAAGTAGAAACAGCCGAGGATGACGACCATCCCGAGTTCGTCGGCCCGGTCGAGGATCGCTTCGAGTCGGGCAAGATAGCTCTCCCGCAACGTGCCGTTGGGGCGAAACGTGGAGTTGACCCACGGCTGGTGCTTGGAGTAGCCCTGCGGGCTGCCGCCCTGGAGATTGAAGGCGATACCCAGCAGGCCGTGAGCTTTCCATTCGGGCATCGCAGCGATGAACTCATCGGTATTCCGCTGGGCGTCCCACGGGCCGTCGGGGTAGTCGAACGTGGGGCGCGTGTCGGTATTGAGGTCGTCGAAGATGGCCTGGACCATCCGGGAGTTCATCAGCCGCCCTTCGAGCGAATGGCCTTTCCAGGTCCGTCCCGGGTAGGTGCACCTGCCGTTGATGAGAAACTTGTCGCCTTCGATGCTGACTACGGTTTGACGAGGCATGGTTTTTCTCCCGCGAACATTCTGATCGCTTGCGTATGGATGATGTCGTTCGGCGTTCTGAACTCTGCAACCGGGTGCCTGACGATTACGTCATCGAAAACACCGGGAATAGTTGCACTTTGGTAAGGAACACCACGGCGGTGACGGTGATCGGGCTGAGCATGGTCGACCAGAAGACGGCCTTGGCGGTGTATTCCGGGTGGTTGTCGAATTCGAGCGTCAGCAGCATGCAGTTGACGGCAGTGGGCGTGCTGGAGGCGACCATGAGCATCCGGGCGGTGAACCCGCTGATCCCGAAGACCGCGTCGAACACGTGAATGATGATCAGCCCGACCGCGGGTCCGAGCACCAGCCGGAACGCCACGCTCAGGGCGACCGGGTACTTGACCGCGCCACGTTTGATCAGCGCCAGTTGGGCACCCAGCGTCACCAGCGCGATCCCGATAAATGTATCCTTCACGTAGATAAGATACTTCCAGAACGGCGTGAGCCATTCGCCCAGGGCCGCCGACTGCTCCTGGCTCATCCACCGGCCTACCTGCACGAAGATGAGCCCCGCGACGACCGCGTAAACCGGCGGGAACTTCAGCACGTGCAGCAGGTTGGATTTCCAGCTCTTACCGTTCCGTCCCCCGGCGGCGATCAGCACCCCCACCGTGAAGGTGAAAATGTTCTGCGTGATCATCACGAACGCCTGCATGCTCGCTGCCTGGGCACCTCTGGCACCGAAAGCGAACTGCTGCAGCGGGAGCCCGTAGTTGCCGGAATTGTTCAGGATCGTCGTCAGCAGCATCGCGCTGCGCTGGTTTTTGGGGATCTTGAACACGGCCGCTGCTGTCAGCGTCAGTGTGCCCACGCACAGGATCAGCGCCACGGCGAATCCTATCACGGTGACCACCTGCTGACCCGACAGGGAGGAGGTAATCACGGAGTAAAAGATGATCCCGGGCATGAGGAAGTAGAAGTTCAGCCGCTTGAGCGTGACCATGTCCAGCCCGAGTTTCCGCTGGATGAGCCAGCCCGTGCCGACCAGCAGCATGATTGGCAGGACGATGGTATAGAAGATCTTCCCGAACAAGGCCGGGAATGCCCAGATGTCGGCGAGCGGGACCATCGGCAATTCGCTCCGATTCGTGACAGGAGAACGCCCGGACTCCGTCGGTGATAACGCCACCGATCACAGAAACCCGAGGCGACGGGTAACGATTTGCACCAAGTCTACCGGCGACACCCCCTGCCGTCGAGAACCGCTCAGCAACAACCGGCACGTTTTGACGAGTTTGCGGCCTTGGTGTACCCCCCGGCGGCTGGCTTGATAGCCGGCGCCGCAGGTATGCCTCGGAACCTTTAAATTCCCATTGACCTTCGTGAATCAGATTCTATAATCTTTGGTTCGGACTATTGTGCGTGCGCGTACCCTGCGAGCACTGCATTTGTTGTGAACCCGAGACCGCCCGGCAGGCGACGGCCAGGACATTGGCCCGGCCGACCCGGGATCGGAAGGATAGACAGGGATGGACAGCCGGAAGGAAAAGAAACTGGGAGTCGCTTTCTGATGACTTCTCAGGAAGGGCAACGGGCAGATGCTGCGGCATAGGCCCCGACCAGCTGCGCCTCGAGAGAGGGGCCCCAGACCCACGGGACCCCCGGTCTGCTACAGGCCGTGGCGGGTGTCCTGTCGGGACCGATCCAAACCAGGATAGGTCCGGGCGGGAAGCACCGCTACGGACCGGCAGCTTGCGTTGTACTCCTTCGAGGTGGGCTTGAAACCCCACCTTTTTTATCGGCTGGATTTTGGCCTCTTTGAGGTCATAACCGTCTGCAGGCTAGAGCAATAGGAACGCTAATGAACCAGGAACTGATTCGACTCATCGACGGCTTGGCCCGCGAGAAGAATATCGATCGCGAAGTGATCTTCGAAGATCTGGAAGCGGCCATGCTCTCCGCGATCCGCAAGGCCAACGTGCAGGCAGAAGATATCGACGTGCTCGTGGATCGCACTTCCGGCGAAATCAGCGCCTCGGTCGACGGCGAAGAAATGAGCGTCCGTGACTTGGGCCGAATCGCGGCTCAGACCGCAAAACAGGTCATCATCCAGCGTATCCGGGAAGCCGAACGCGACAGCATCTATGACGAATATGTCGAGCGCCGCGGCACCATCGCCACCGGGCGCAGCGTCCGCTGGGAAGGCGGTTCGCTGATCGTCGATCTGGGCCGGACCGAAGCTGTCCTGCCCAAGAGCGAGCAGATCCCTGGAGAATCCCACCGGGTCGAAGAGCGAGTCCGGGCAATGATTCTCGACGTGCGCGAACAGCCCGGGCAGGTTCGCGTCATCCTCACCCGTACGCATCCGGACTTCATTCGAGCCCTGTTCGAACTGGAAGTGCCCGAAGTGGCCGAGAACATCATCGAGATCCGTGCCCTGGCCCGCGAGGCAGGCTACCGCACCAAGGTCGCGGTCAACAGCCTCGATGCCAAAGTCGACGCCGTCGGCGCTTGTGTGGGCATCCGCGGCAGCCGGATCAAGAGCATCGTGGACGAATGCGGTGGAGAGAAGATCGATATCGTCCGCTGGAACGACTCGTCCAAGATACTGATCGGCAACGCCCTGAAACCGGCGGAGGTGGCGGAAATCGCTCTCTGCTTCGAGTTGGGTCGCGCCACGGTGGTCGTAGCCGAAGACCAGCTCTCCCTGGCCATTGGAAAGCGAGGCCAGAACGTCCGCCTCGCCGCCCGCCTGACCGGTTGGGATATCGACATCCTGACCCCGACGGAGTTCAACAACGGTCTGGACCTGCTGGAGCAGACCCTCCGTGAGGTGACGGGCGTGGATTCGAAGATCGTCGACCAGGTCATCGCGATGGGCATGGTCACCATCCACGACGTCGAAGAAGTCGGTCCGGACCCGCTCAGCAGTGAACTGGAAATGGATGCCGGCATCGCACGGGCCATCGTCGCCCATTGCGTCCAGAAGGGCAAGGAAGTCGAACAGGCCAAGAAAAGGGAAAAGGCCAAGGCAGCGGAAAAAGCCGCCGAACCCCCCGCCCCCAAGGCCGACAAGCCCCAAGAGACCGAGAGTGAATCCGAGGAGGCGGAAGCTGCCGGAAGCGAACCCGGTGCCACCGTCAAGCCCATCGGCGAAAACGCTCTGGAGACCCTCTCCGAAGGCGAAGCTGAGCAAAACGACCTGCACGACGACACTCCTACTCCGGAACTGCCCCAGCAGACCGAGGAAGAGAAGACGGAATAACGTTGTAAACCCGGCCGAGCGTTTCGGCCGGTATCCTGAACTGCTGTACCAGAAGAAACTGCCGGGAGGTTTCCTTGGCAACGCGCGTATTTGAACTGGCCCGAGAATTGGGCGTCACCAGCAAAACCATCCTGACCAAGTGCAAGGCGGAAGGTCTTCCGATCAAGAATCACATGACCGCCCTGTCTGTCGGCCAGGAGGTGACTATCCGCGAGTGGTTCTCTGAAGATGGAGGCGGAACTGCCGTCGAGACCACCGAACACGTGGACTTGCAAAAAGCGCGCGCTGCTGCAATGAAGAGGCGCCGCAGGAAAAAGGCCGCTGCCGCCGAAGAAACCGCCGAACAGGCTCCCGCGGAATCCGCCGGGAAGGCCGAAGAGAAACCCGCCGAAGAAGCAGCCGAAACCAAGGCTCCGGAAGAGGCCGAGGAGAAACCGGTAGAGGCGGCGGACGCTCCCGAGGCAGAGACCGAAGAGAAGCCTGCCGAAGAAGCGGCACCGGACGAGGAGAAGACCGAGACGGAGAAGGTCGCCGAACCGGCCGCCGAAGCTGTCGAGGCGATCGCCGAGGAAGAAACGGCAGAGACCTCCGAAGAGGAAGCACCCGCTGAAGTGGCCGCCGAAGCCAAAGAGGCCGAGGAAGAGGAACCGTCGGACGAGAAGCAAAAGGGCAAGAAAGAGAAGAAACCCAAAACCGCTGCGGAGGAAGTCCAGTCCGACAGTGACGAGGACGTCGCTCCCGCCGGTCCGCAGGTCGTGCCCAAGCCGGCCAAGCTCAGAGGCCCCAAAGTCGTCCGTGTCGAGAAACCCGAGTACGTCCCGCTTCCCCGCAATCGCCGTCGTGGCGGTGGCGGTGGCGGTGGCGCTGCCGGGCCGCGTCCGCCGCGTTCGAGTGCACCGCGCCGCAGCCTTGCCGACGAGATGGCTGCCGAGAAAGCCGCTCCCCCGTCCGGTGGTGGCGGTGGTGGTGCCGGTGCCGGCCGGAGCGACAAGACCAAGAAGAAACCCAAGCGTCGCAGCCCGCGTCGGCGATCCGGTCGGGCAGAGAGCGGCGAAAAGCTCCGCGAATGGCGACAGCAGGACCTGCTGGAACGTTCCGAGCGCCTTGCCGCGGCCACCGGTGGCCTCAGGCGTCACCGCCCCACCGTCGGACGCAAACGCAAAGGCGGCGGATCGCAGATCCAGAGCGGTAAGGTCGAGATCGACGAACCTGTCAACATCAAGGACCTTTCTGCCGCCACGGGCATCAAAGGCAATGAGATCATTCGTAAACTGATGGGCAAGGGCCAACTGGCCACGATCAACCAGGTCATCGATACCGAACTGGCTGAGGAAATCATGCTGGAGTACGGTATCGAACTGCTCGTCACCAAAGCCAGAACAGCCGAGGAAGAACTCATCGAGAAATATCAGGAACGCGACAAGGGCCGGACGGTCAAGCGTGCACCGGTGGTCACCTTCCTGGGTCACGTCGACCACGGCAAGACCTCGCTGCTGGACTACATCCGGCAGGCACAGGTCGCCAGTGGCGAAGCCGGCGGGATCACCCAGCATATCGGCTCCTACCGGTTCCGGATGGGCGATATGGACGTAACCTTCTTGGATACGCCCGGACACGAGGCGTTCACAGCCATGCGTGCCCGCGGTGCGAATATGACCGACGTGGTCGTGCTGGTAGTCGCTGCCGACGACGGTGTCATGCCGCAGACGGTCGAGGCGATCAACCACGCCAAGGCAGCGAAGGTCCCCATCGTTGTCGCCCTGAACAAGATCGACGTGCCCAACGCCAACCCGCAACGGGCACTGGCCCAGCTTGCTGAGCACGAACTGGCCCCGCAGGCCTGGGGTGGAAACACCGAAGTCATCGAGACCAGCGCCGAGACCGGACAGGGGATCGAGGACCTGGTGGAGACGCTGACTCTGGAAGCGGAATTGCTGGATCTGCAGGCAGAACCCGAGGCCCCGGCCCAGGGCTTCGTGATCGAATCCCGCATGGATCCGGGTCGAGGCGTGGTCGCCACGCTGCTGGTCAAGGATGGCACGCTGCGGATCGGCGACAATCTCATCGCCGGAAAAGGCTACGGCAGAGTTCGCGCAATGATTGACGACCGCGGCAGCGACATTCAGGAAGCCGGCCCGTCCACCCCTGTTGAGGTGTCGGGCCTGAGCGAAGTGCCCACTGCCGGCGACCGGTTCTTCCAGGTCGAAGACGTGGACGAAGCCCGTCGCGTGGCAGAAGAACGCCGCAGCGAGGAACGCCAGAAAGAGCTGGCCAGCAGTTCGCGCCGGAGCCTGGAGGACCTGCTCGGGCAGATCGAAGCGGGCGAAACCAACGAACTGGCGGTTATCGTCAAAGCCGACGTGCAAGGTTCGATCGAGGCCCTTCGCGGCTCGCTCGAGGGCGTCGGAACCGACGAAGCGAAGGTCAACCTTCTGAGCACCGGTGTCGGGGCGATCAGCACCAGCGACGTCTCGCTGGCAGAAGCTTCCGACGCGGTGATTATCGGCTTCAATGTCGTCGCCGATGCCGCCGCCCGTCAGCTGGCCGAGCAGACCGGTGTGGAAATCCGCACGTACCGCGTGATTTACCACATTATCGAGGACATCCGCACCGCCCTGGAAGAGGGGCTGGCACCGGAGATCAAGGAAGAAACGATCGGCCGGGCGGAGGTCCGCCAGACATTCAAGGTTTCGCGTCTGGGTACGATCGCCGGTTGCTATGTCACCGACGGCGTGGTCAACCGCAACGCCAAAGTCCGCATCACCCGTGCCGGTGTGGTCATTGAGGACGAACGCGAACTGGACAGCCTCAAGCGGTACAAGGACGATGTCCGCGAAGTGCGTGCGGACATGGAATGCGGCCTGAAGATCGCCGGATACAACGATATCAAGGAAGGCGACATCCTCGAGTTCTACAAGAAGGTGGAAGTCGCCCGGAAACTGTAGTTTGCCCCAGAGGCAGCGGGCATTTGGGGCTTCGGATGGATTCAAGCAACCGACGTAGCAGTGGGCAAGGTGTCAGCCCGACAATGCAAAGAAACGCTCCTGCAAATCGAGCGACAACGGTTGAATCCGAAAGCCCAGGGTCTGCGGATCCTGGGCTTAAACGCTCCGGATGAAGTCGACGAACCGACGGACACACGACTCACCGTATCGACGGATTCAACGAAAACTCCGACAGCGTGGGGATGACCACGCAGCACGATGGCAACGACGCTTGGACTATTGCACGTGGAGTTCCAGGTCCCATGGGCCCGGAGCCTCAAGGACAAGAGACGCGCACTGCGAAGTTTCCGGGACCGGACCAGAAACAAGTTCAACGTATCCGTCGCGGAGGTGGGAATGCAGGACAACCCGCGACACGTTGTGCTGGCCGTGGCGATGGTCGGGTCCGACCACAGCTACGTTGAGAGTGCGCTGCAGAAAATCGTCAACACTGCCGCGATGGACCGCGAGATGGTGCTGCTGGATACCGAGATAGAGTGGGTCTGAGCCCCTCGGCCCGGACCCGAATGGACAATATCATGAATCGCCGAACCGAACGCGTCGGGAACCTCATCCGCAACACGCTCGGGCAGATCCTGCTGAGCAAGATCGCCGACCCGCGGATCGAGCCCGCGCGAACATCCATCACAAAAGTGGAGGTCACTCCGGATCTGCTGACGGCCAAGGTGTACGTCTCCGTCATGGGCGATGAGACCCAACAGCGACGCACGCTGGCTGGACTCAATGCCGCGGCCGGACACCTGCAGGAACTCATGATGCGGCAGATCTCGCTACGGTTCACTCCGCACCTGAAGTTCATAGCTGATGAGGGGTTCAAAAAGACCCTCCAGACGCTTGAGATCATCCAGACCGCGATGGAGGAAATCCACGAGAAGGAACGCCTCCGCGAACCCGAAGAGGACGATCAGGAAAACACCGCTGAGACCGATGCGGAAAATGAACCGAATCCTGAATCCGAGTCAACAGGTTCCTAACCCAGGATCGCTTGAATGAAGAACGCCAAGGAATACCAGAAGAGGCTGAAGAAGTACCTCGCCGATGCCCCCACCGTCAAACCGGACCCCGCCGACAAGGAAGAGCCGCTCCGCGTGCTCGTCGAGTCGGTACTGGAGCCCGATGCGACCCGCGATGGGGTCCAGAAGGCCATCGAGGGCATTGAGAGCGAATTCGTCGACTACAACGAAGTGAGGGTCTCTCCGACCAAGGAAATCGTCACTGCCATGGGAAAGACCTTCCCCGACGCCCGTCCCAAGGCCCAGCAGCTCAAGAAGGTCTTCCGCGCGATGTTCGACCGGACCTCCTCTCTGTCCTTCGAGTATATGGACGAGATGGGCAAGCGCGACCTGAAGCGGCATTTTCAGGAAATAGGCATGGCTGACTACCCTGCCGCGTCGCTCCTGCTGCGTTCGTTCGACGCCCACGCCGTCCCCGTCGATCAGACGCTGGTCAACCGCCTCAAGCAGGACGAAATCGTCGACGAGGAGAGCGATCTTGCCGACGTCCAGGGCTTCCTCGAACGCGTCATCAGCGCCAAAGACGCCTTCACGGCACACGAGTTCTTCCGCACGCTTGTGGCTCAGCAGGTAAAGGCAGGACACGGCGCCGGGTCTGAGGACACAGCCCGTCCGACGGATCCGACACTCGTGAAATCCGACAAACCCGACGAAGACGAGAAAACGTCGGAGAAGCCCAAAAAGTCCGGCAAGAAGAGCGGGAAGAAATCCTCAAAGAAGAGCTCTCAGAAGTCCGGCAAGAGCAAGAAGTAATCACCGAACGCACGCCGGCGACGGGTCCTGCAGGATCGGCCGCGGGAAGACGAACAATCTTAGCGCTGTAAAGAAAAGGCAACCACAGAATGGCTCAGAAGACCTCGAAGGACAAACTCGTACTTGGTATCCCCAAAGGTTCGCTGCAGGAAAGCACCCTGGACCTGTTCCGACGGGCCGGGTTCAACATCTCCGTTTCGTCGCGCAGCTACACGCCCAGCGTCGACGACGATCAGATGTCGATCCTGATGTTCCGCGCCCAGGAGATGAGTCGATACGTCGAAGACGGCGTGATCGACTGCGGACTGACCGGACATGACTGGATCCAGGAGAACGGTTCCGACGTGGTCGAGATCAGCGAACTGGTCTACGCCAAGCAGAACTTCCGGCCGGTGCGATGGGTGCTGGCGGTCCCGGAGGAGAGCCCGGTACAGAAGCCCGAGGACCTCGATGGCGGGATCATCGCCACCGAACTCTGCCAGTTCACGCGGAAATATTTCGCCGAAAGGAACGTTAAGGTTAAGGTGGAGTTCAGCTGGGGCGCGACCGAGGTCAAGGCCCGCCTGCTGGACGGGATCGTCGACGTCACCGAGACCGGTTCCAGCCTCCGCGCCAACAAGCTGCGCGTCATCGACACGCTGCTGAGCAGCACCACGCGCTTCGTCGCCAACAAACAGGCGCTGGAGAGCGACTGGAAACGCCAGAAGATCGAAAACATCGCCCTTCTGCTGCAGGCTGCCATCGATGCCCGCGTCAAGGTCGGCATGAAAATGAACGTCCAGAAGAAGGACCTGGACGCGGTGACCGGGATACTCCCGGCCGAGAAGAGCCCGACGCTTTCCTCGCTGGCCGATGAGAACTGGGTTGCCGTGGAAGTCGTCCTCGAAGAAAAAGTCGAACGAGAACTGATCCCGGAGCTGAAGCGAGCCGGGGCGACCGGGATCATAACGTACCCGCTCAATAAGGTGATACCCTAGTGGTTGAGAACCATACGTTACGCAACGCAGTGCTGACAATCGTGGCCGCGGGGGTTGCATCGTTCTGGTGCATCCCCCTGGCGGCCGGGGGCGAGGGGGATTCGGCGACAACCGCACCCTCGCCTGCCGCGACCACCACACCCACTACCACGACCAGCCCCACCACACAAGCCGGACCGGAAACCAAACCGTCGGCTCCCCCTAAGGAAGTTCTCTCGCTCGACCAGCTCAAGCCGGGCATCGGCAAACTCAAGAACTTCGACGAGTCCAAAGCGCGTCTGCACCCCCTGGCCAAGCGCCTCTCTCAGGACGCCCAAACGCTGCTGGACAAGGGCGACTATATTAACGCCACAGCCAAGCTCGAACGCGCGGTGGGATTCAACCCCAACAATCCCCAACTGCGGATGCAACTCGGCAAGGTATATATGGTTCGCAAACAACTTGGCAAGGCATTGCGTCAGTTCGCCAAGGCGGCCGAGCACGACAGCGACAATCTCGAATTGCAGATGCTCCTGGGCAAGCTTCAGATGGCCCAGAAACAGATTCCCCAGGCGATCCTCACACTCCGTACTGCCTTGGAGAGCTCCGACGCCAAACCGGAGAATCCCCTGACCGGGGAGGCGCTGTATCTGCTGGGCGGCCTGCTCGACCAGCGTGGATACACCACCGCCGCACTGGAAGCCTACAACCGCCTCAGTGAGAACATCGACCGGCACCCGCGGGCCTATTCCGGCAGCGAACTGCTCGAGCCGATGGTGAGTAAATCCGAGCAACTCCTGCTGCGCCGCGGGGCACTGCTGGGCAAATTGGAGCGTACCGACAAAGCCGTCACGCTCCTGAAACGGGCTTACCGTCGCGACCGAAGCAACGCCATCACAGCTCGAATGCTGCTCTCAGCCGCCCTGCAGGCCGAGCGATACGAGACGGTCGAGGAACTGCTGATAGACATGTGCAACGAGCCCGGACTCGAGCAGATCTGTCGCGAATTCACGGTGAAGCTCACGGCGGCCTCCGACGATCCGAAACTGCCTCTGCGATTGTGGAGAGGGTACATCCAGCGTGGAGCGGCCGGTCCGGGCGTCAGCACCTCCCTTGCCCGGGCCGCACTGCGTCAAGGCGCAGCCGACGACGTCATCACCATCGTGGAAGACGTGCTGCGGGAACGCCCGGAGTACTCCCCGGCAGCCGGCGTGCTTGCCGATGCCTACGCCAAGACCGGAAAAATCGAGAAGGGCCTCCAGACGCTTGCCGACACACTGAACAAAACCTCGAACTTCGCCGACGCGGTCCCTGCTGTGACGCGTCGTCTTGCCAAGTCACCCAAGGTGCCGGAGAACGCCGATCGCCAGTTCGCCCGCAAGGCGATGGCAGACGATTCGGAGAAAAAACCGTGGATGCTGCTGGTCGCGGGCCATTTCGCCCATGCCAGAGGGCGGGATCTACTGGCCGCCGACCAGTTTCAGCGAGCCACGCGGGCCAGGAAACACTTCCGCTCGGCATATGACGCGCTGCTGGAGATCCACCTGGCAAACCGCCGATACGACCGCGTGGAGAAGCTTCTGGACGAGATGGAGAAATCCGGCCTGGAGGAATGGTTCATCGAATTCGCCCAAGGCAAGGCGTTTATGAGCCAGGGCAAACCCGGCAAGGCATTGGCAAGCTTGCGATTGGCCCACCAGGCGAATCCGACGCACCTCCCGACGCTCCTGCTGCTGGCAGAGGCCGCCGAGGCGTCCGGCGAACATGGACGGGTCGAGAAATACCTGGTCCAGGCGCTGACGCGGGGGAAGACACCCGACATCCATCGCCGGCTGTTCAATTACTACATCCGCCGAAAACGGAAAACCCAAGCCCGCACAATCGTCGGCCGACTGATCCGCGAGCACCCCGACAGCCCGCTGTCGACGATCCTGCTGATCGAATACTACATCGAAACCCAGAGCCCCGACAAGGCCCTGCCGCTGCTGGAGGAACTGGCAGGAAAGCATCCCTCGCATCCTGAAATCCCCCTGCTCAAAGCGAAACTGGAAATCGCTCAGCACAAGGGAATGCTGCCCAAGAAGGACTTCGAGCAGGCCGTCGAGATGCTGCGCAAAGCCATTGCGTCGGCCGAAGACAAACCTCGGGCGATGGCTCTTCTTGCCGAACTGCTGAACCGGGAAGGCAAACACGCCGAAGCCGCCGGAGTCTGGTCGAAGATCCATGAACTCCGGCCGGGATATTCCAACGCGTTGCAGAACGCCGCCGAATCGTTCAGCCGCGCCGGCCAGCACGCCAAAGCTCTGCAGAAGTACAAGGACCTGGTCGAGCAGGCACCCAACCAGGTCTGGTACCGGCTTGACCTCCTGAACACGCTGGTCCGACTGGACCAGTACGATAAAGCCGTCGAGCTCGGTACCGACTATCTGAAGCAACTGCAGAAAGAATCGTCTGCTGAAGAACAGGCGATGCAGAGCCTGCAGATGCACTACCTCAGCCGGGCCGTCATCGACATCCACATCAAGGCCGAGGAGTTTGAGAAAGGAATCGCCCTGGCCGAGAAGAAACTCCAGGGCGCTTCGACCGAACGTCAGCGGGACGCTTACCAGATGCCGAAGCTGACGATGCTCGCCCGTAGCGGCAAGATCGAGCAGGCTCTGGAATACGCCGATGATATCGGGGAAGAAAAGGGAAGCATGCGGCGGTATGCGATCTACGACCTGATCATCGCCGAGAAATTTGAGCTCGCCGAGAAAATGATTCAGGCCACGCTGAAGGATCAGGAGTTCGCCGACCAGAAGAACGATTTCCGCGAACTGCTGCTGTGGACCTACGGGAACTGGGAGAAGACCGACCAAGCCGTCAAACATGCTGGGGAGTGGCTCAAGGAAGATCCCACTGCCCTCCAGCCGCGACAGTCGGCTGTTATGGCCCTGCAACTCGCCGACAAAAATGCCCGCGCCGAAGAGCTCTGCCGCACCTGGCTGAAGGACTTGATCGACCGGCGGCAGAAAATCCTGCCTGCGGTAGACAAGGAAAGCACCGAGGACTCGGATTCGCCGCCCATCGAAACCTTCACCCCCACGCAGAAGCTCGCGCGCATCAACAAGGCCATCCGCTGGTGCCGACGCACCATCGTCAGCAGTCTGATGGGGCAGAACAAGTACCGCCAAGCGGCGGTATTGGCCGAGGAGTACCTGCGGCTGCCCGACCAGAAAGACAGCTACGAACTGATGGTGCTTCAGGCCACGGCGCTGGAGAACCTGGGCAAGGGCGAAGATGCCGTCATCATGCTCCGAAAGGCGCTGGAGACGCTCGAAAGTTCGGATGCCTGGCATGCTTCGCGCACCCAGCCGGCGACGTCTTCCGAGATTCGCGAGCTCCGCAGCACCCGCGCCAATTACCGGAACAACCTCGCCTACACCCTGGCCGAGATGAACAGCAAGCTGGACGAGGCCGAGCAGTTGATCCGTCTGGCACTGGCAGAGGACCGGACCGAACCGGTCCACTTCATCGATACCCTGGCGTGGATTTACTACAAGCAGGAGCAGTTCGGACAGGCGGGCACCTTGTTCCAGGCCGTGCTGAATGATGCCCGTCGAAAAACCGACAAACTCGACATACAAGAGTACCAGCATCCCGTGATTTTGGAACATGCCGGAGATACCCTCTACCGGCTCGGCTGGACCGACGAGGCTGTCAAAACCTGGAAATGGGCGGCGGAGCGTGCTCAAACGGCCGTCCCCGCCGACAGCGAGGGCGAGGACGTGGCCAAGAGCGTAGCCGCCAAGATCAAGGCCGTCGAGGAAGGCAAACCCGCACCGGTTGCCCCCACAGCCAAAGAAGCGCAGGGCAAGCCCTAGCAGCCCGACTCGGACAATCCGGCAACCGTTCGCCTGCGCCAGGTGGGTCCTGTGACCCACCTGGCCGTTTTGCGCCCTCAACGCACCTCAAAAGAGCGCTGACAAGACCGGGGAAAAGCGTATAATCGCCCCTGTGTGATGTCTCACTGAACCCGGCGCGGAGACGAGTGTCGCTCCCCCGCCGGCATACAGCCGGCCTGATCCGGGCGTAACTATCGGATCCGCAGGCAGATCGATTTGTTCTCTCTCCGAAACGGAGTATCCTTACCCATGGCAGGACATTCTCATTGGGCTCGCATCAAGCGGGCCAAAGCAGCAAACGATGCCAAACGCGGCGCCGTCTGGTCGAAAATCGCTCGCCGGATCATCGTAGCCGCCCGCGCAGGTGGTGGCGATCCGGACGAGAACCTGACCCTGCGCTACGCGATCGACGACGCCAAAGAAGCCAACATGCCCAAGGATACGATCAAGAATGCGATCAAGAAGGGCACCGGCGAGATCGGCGGACAGAACTACGAGCAGGTCATCTACGAAGGCTACGGCCCCAATGGCGTGGCGTTCCTGGTCGATTGCCTGACCGACAACCGTAACCGCACCGCACCGGAGATGCGTAAGATCTTTGAACGCGTCGGCGGGCAGCTCGGCTCCAGCGGATGCGTGGCATGGATGTTCGAGAAGAAAGGTACCTTCGCCGTCTCGTCGGACAAGGCCGACGAAGATACCCTCATGGAAATCGCCCTCGAAGCAGGCGCCGACGATGTCGAAGCCGACGGCGATCTGTACGAGATCACCTGCTCGCCCGAAGCCTACCGAGACGTCAAGGCCGAACTGGAAGCCAAGGGCATCGAAACCGTCTCATCCGAACTGGCCATGGTTCCCAGCAACCAGGTAGCCGTCGAACGCGACACGGCAGAGAAGATCATGAGGATGATGGACGCCCTGGAAGAACACGACGACGTCCAGAATATCTACATGAACGCCGATATGCCCGAAGATGTCATGCAGGAAAGCTGAAACACCGGCTGCCTGTTTCAGGCACAGTAACGGGCGGACCTCGCGTGCTGTGCCACGTCATCGTGCTGGTCATGCTGGGAATGGGCCTTTCGGCGGCAATGCAGCTGCGTTCTGCCGGTCGCCGGGCCGTGGCGCAAGGTCGACCGCCCCGCGCAGGCTGACCCGGCTGCACCTGTCTTGACATAGCCGCTCCCGGTGCGGACAATCCTCCGCATGAGCACTACGCTGTACTTCATTCTCGGATGCACCGCATCGGGCAAGGGCGCCACCGGACGCGAAATCGCCCGCCGGCTCGACACCGACGTCATCAGCGTCGACTCGATGAAAGTGTACAAACGCATGGATATCGGCACGGCCAAGCCGCCGGCCGATGTTCGCGCTCAAATTCCGCACCACTGCGTTGACGTCGTCGAACCGTGGGAGAGCTACTCGGTCGCCCGATTCGTCGAGGATGCCGACCGGGCGGTGACCGAGATCCGCAACGCCGGGAAGATCCCCCTCGCCGTCGGCGGAACGAGTCTGTACATCAAGGCCCTGTCCGAAGGCCTGTTTGAGGGCCCCAAGGCCGATCCCGAACTCCGCCGGCAACTCGAGCAGGAGATTCGCAGCCGGGGCCTTGCCTCCCTGCACGACGAACTGTCCGAGGTCGACCCTGACGCCGCCCGGCGAATCCACCCCAATGACGAAAAACGCATCGTCCGAGCCCTGGAAGTGTACCGCACGAGCGGCACGCCCATCAGCGAACTGCAGCGTCAATGGAACGATCAGCCGGACCGATACGATTGCGTCCGCATCGGCCTGCGACGCCCGAAGGACGAGCAGAACCGGCGGATCAACGCCCGGGCGAAGAAGATGATGGATCTCGGGCTGGTGGAGGAAGTGCGGGCCCTGCTTGGCGACCCGCGCGGGCTCAGCCCCCAGGCAGCCCAAGCGGTGGGCTACGCGGAGTTGATCGACCACTTTCAGGGCAAGTGCACCGTCGAGGAGGCATTCGAGCGGATCAAGATCAATACGCGCCGGCTCGCCAAGAAGCAGCGGACGTGGATGCGGCGATGGCAGGATGTGACCTGGTTCGACGTCGCCGAGGAAGAGACAGCCGAGGGTCTCGCCGACCGGATCATGAGCGAAGTGGAGTTCTCTTGATGGGTGCTCACGACGAGGACATGATGCTTCTGGCGATCGAGCAGGCCCGACTGGCCGAGCAACTGGACGACGTACCCATCGGCTGCGTGATCGAGCGGGACGGCGAAATCGTGGCCGCGGCCCACAATCGTCGGATCATCGACAAAGACCCGACCGGCCACGCCGAGATGATCGCCATTCGCCGGGCGGCTGAGGCTCTGAGCGATTGGCGTCTGGAGGAGTGCACGCTGTATGTCACCCTGGAGCCCTGCTGCATGTGCGCCGGGGCGATCGTGCTGGCGAGAATTCCGCGGGTGGTGTACGGGGCGAGCGACCCAAAGGCCGGGGCCGTCGATACGCTCTACAATCTCTGCACCGACGACCGCCTCAACCACCGCTGCGAGGTCACCGCCGGTGTCCTGGCCGACAAATGCGGCAGACTGCTGACAGAATTCTTCCGCAAAAAACGGGCGATGGGGAAGAAGTAGAGTTTCCGTTACCTCGTGAATTCGTTGATTCGTGAATTCGCAGTGGCAACGGCAGGTGCCCCACCCGACGCAGACGCCCTGCTACCTTCTCATCACTTCTCAAACTTCTCCGACGTAAACAGGAACACGCGGGTGTCGTCGCGTTTCCAGGCGTCCGGCGGCAGGCCTGCTTTGTGGGTGCAGCAGTTGGTCAGGAACTCCTCAGCCGACCAGTTCAGTTCGGTGGCTACCTCCGGAAGAAAGCACCCGGAACCGTAGGGTGAGATGATGTAAATCCCGTGCTCGCCGACGGTCAGTTCTTCCGGATTCTCGGTCTCCTGCAGCGGGCTCAGCACAGAGACCTCTATGGTAATTTCGTCCAGTTCGTCGGGAGTGATCGGGTCCAGCACGAAACGCGGGTCGTTGGTGGACTGCCGTCCCATCTCCACAACCGTCTCTGCCAACGGAGCTTGCGCTTGGAACGTGCCGATGCACCCGCGCAAACGCCCGTTGTTCTTGACCGTCACAAAACAGCCGCGTGTCTCGCCCAGCACGCCCTTGTGCGAGTGCGGTTTCGGCTTGGGCTGATCCCGCACGGCCGACTCTACCGCCTGCTTTGCCAGCGACCAGAGTTGGTGTTTCTCTTCCTCCGACAGTGGCATCGATCATCCTTTCCAGGCGCTGTCAGTGTGCGTACTTTATGGCGATGAACCCGCCGATCAACAACGCGGTAAACAACAGCGCCAACCAATTGAAGTATTTGTCGATGAACGGGGTTATCTTCGGCCCGAACAGCCGCATCAGCCCGGCCACGATGAAAAACCTGGCCGACCGACTGACGACCGCCGCAACCACGAAGACCGCGAAGAATCCAGGCGGACTGGCGACTTGCTCTCCGGTGCCAAACACGCCTGCAGTAACCGTGAATACCTTGAACGGGATCGGCGTGAACCCGGCCGTAAACACAATCCAGAAATTATATTCCTCGTACAGGTTGCTGACGTCGTTAAACACCTCCGGTGTAAAGCCCGGGACGTAGTTATAAAACAGATGGTCGACCCCGCTGCCCCATGCAAGCCAGCCTATACAGAATCCGGTCATCGCGCCAAGCACACTCCCGGTAGAGCAGATCAACGCGTAGCGAATCCACCGCTTGCGGTTGCCCAGCACCAGCGGCATCAGCAGCACATCCGGAGGGATCGGAAAGAAACTGCTTGCGGCAAAAGCCTGTACGAACAACGCCACGGCCGCGGTCGGACGATACGCCCAAGCCAGTACCCAATCGTATAAACGCCGGTGCAGATGCCACCAGGGCACGTCCAGGTGCTCGCCCAGCTTCGCCCCGCAATGCTCGCAGAACTCCGCCTCTATCGAGACTTCCATCTCACACCGCGGGCAATGCGGCACGTCCTGCTCGACGGTAGGCTCCGGGGTCTGCTCTGTCTGACTGGTTTCGATGAGTTTATCCTTTCGCACGCTGATACAGGGTGTGCAACAGTAGAAACGCCGAGGCGGTATTTGTCAATCCTCCTGCCCACAGGGCCTTGTGCTCCGCCTTGGCGGCTCACTAGAATGTCCCGCATGACACGCCACGCGAAGACAAAGGTGCTGCTGGCGATGAGCGGCGGGGTCGACTCCTCGGTTGCCGCTGATCTCCTGCTGGAACAGGGTCATGAGGTACACGGCTGTTTCCTTCGCCTTGGCCATGGCAAGAACGCCGACACGCTGGAAGGTATCTGCTCCAACGCCGCCCACGCCGCCGACGCGCAAGCCATGGCCGAGCGGTTGGACATCCCGCTGCAGATCGTCGACATGGACGAGCAGTTCCGCCCGGTCGTCGAGTACTTCACGCGCGAGTATGTCCGCGGACGCACGCCCAATCCGTGCCTGTTCTGCAATCGCCTGATCAAGTTCGGGCTGCTCGTGGAAATCGCCGACGACAGCGGGTGCGAGTTCCTGACCACCGGGCATTACGCCCGCCGCGGCGATCCCGAAGGCGAGCCGGCCGTCCTTCGAGGTGTCCATCGCCCCAAGGACCAGAGCTATGCTTTGTTCGGTATTCGGCGGGAGTATCTTTCGCGGATTCTGCTGCCGATCGGCGAAATCGGCGACAAGCAGACCGTCCGCGACCGGGCCCGGCAACTCGGTCTGGAGGTCCACGACAAGCCCGACAGCCAGGAAGTCTGCTTCGTGCCGGACGACGATTACGTTTCGTTCATCGCCGACCGGGCTCCCGAGACGATGACACCCGGCCAGATCGTAGACACCGAAGGCAACGTTCTGGGCCGGCACGACGGGTACGGCAAGTACACCATCGGGCAGCGACGCGGACTGGGCGTGGCGATGGGTGAACCGTACTACGTGACTCACATCGACGCCGAAGCCGCCCGGGTGACGATCGGCCCCAAAGAGCAGGTGATGATGACCCGCCTGCAGGCCGACAACGCCAACTGGCATACAACCGTTCCGGAGGAATTCCACGCCACGGCCCAGATCCGGTACAACCATGCCGGAGCACCTGCCCGTATCCGCCGGACCCCCGACGGCTGCTTCAGCGTCGAGTTCGATGAACCCGTCCACGCCATCACCCCCGGCCAGGCGGTAGTCATTTACCGAAACGACCGGCTGCTCGGGGGCGGCTGGATCCGCTGAGAAGGAACAGACCATGACACCCGATCAGGCCACTCAGACGCATTCGCAGCATGTTCTTGCGGTCCATTCCGGCGCCCTGGGAGATGTCGTTCTGTTCGGCAGGATTCTGGAAGCGCTGCGGACCGACGTGACACTCGTAGCCGGCAGAGAGAAGGCCCAGCTCCTCCACGGGCTCATGGTCGCCGACGATACCCGCGACTTCGAACTGATGCCCATGCAGGAACTGTTCACCGATGAACCGCTGGAGGACTGCCGACTCCCGAAACTGCTCGGCCAGACCGACCGGCTGATCAGTTGCTTCGCCGCGGGCAACCGCCTTGCCGAGATGCGGCTTGCCGCTGCCTGCAATGCCCGCTCCGCTGCGTTCCTGCCGATCCGCCCGGATCCGGACAGTTCGGCTCATCTGGTGGAGCTTTGGGCGGACATGCTCGGGATTCCGCTGGACATCGGCAAGCTGCGGGCCTGGACGGTCCCGCACACCTGGAGGGCCGGCGCCGCTGCCCGACTCGAGAAAGCGGGGGTCGATCCGTCCAAACCCTACGCCATCATCCAGCCCGGCTCGGGCTCTCCCAGCAAGTGCTGGCCGTTGGAACGGTTTCTGGAGCTGGCTACGAGCCTGAGCGAGCAAACGCAGGTGGTATTCCTGTTCGGTCCGGTCGAGGGGGAGCAGTGGCCAAAGGAGACGCTGCGCCTGGTGAGCAGTTCGTACACGTGCCTGGCCAACGTCCCGCTGCACGCGGTGACGGGTATCCTGGCCGGGGCAGCGCTGTATGTGGGGAACGACTCTGGCGTGACACACGTTTCCGGGGCCATCGGCACGCCGACCGTCGCGATCTTCGGCTCCAGCAATCCGAGGCATTTTGCCCCGCTGGGGCCGCGAGTGCAGCTGGTCATCGGCAGGTCCATGGACGAAGTGCCCGTGGATGCGGTGCTGGAGGGCGCCCGCGAGGCAAATCCTTCCTGAGACACACTTTTGGCCGCGAATTCCGGCCTGGAACCGGCTCAAATCTCTGAAACCGTTTTGCATCTTTGATTCATCTGTGGATCGTCGGCGCCTCAAATCCACAGGGACTTCGCTCCGGTAGATTTATCTTACTCTTACTGGCGTTTGGACTTGCATAAAATGAAGATAGCCCTGACGGAGAGGGATTGCGAGTTTTCCGATTATCGGGGCGTAAAAACGGTCTTGACAAGAAGTTACAGTGATCTCAGAATAAGAGAAGGTTATGCTGAGAAATGCATCTCAGCGTACAGAAGGAAGGTTGTGCCGACGCGATGACCACCGGGGCCTGTTGTGTTCGGGGAACAGAGCTATCGCAGATGTTTTTTGGCTCTGGCCCTGGGCTAGATGTACCCCCGTCGGCACCAGAAAGAGGAGTGCGCTATGTCTAAGGGAACTGTGAAGTGGTTCAACAACGCCAAGGGGTGGGGCTTCATCGAGATGGAGAACGGCGAGGAAGCCTTTGTGCACTACAAGGACATCCAAGGCGAAGGGTTCAAAGCGCTGCAGCGCGGCGAATTCGTGGAGTTTGAGCTGGTCGAGGGGCCCAAGGGTCCCAAGGCCATCGATGTCGAGATTCTGCAAGCTCGGGAAGTTAATTCGCAAAGTGTTTGATTCCCGTTTGCGTTGACGGCATTCTGATAGGCGCCGCTGTGGAGTGCAGCGGCGCCTTTTCTATGCCGACAGATCGGAGCGGACTCCCGGCCCGGCCGGCCCGGTCCGATCCATTGCTAACGGAGCAATCATGGTAGTACGGACCAAGATCGTGGCCACGCTGGGCCCGGCCAGTGGCGACATGCAGACGCTTCGCAAGCTGGCGGAGGCAGGGTGCGATGTGTTCCGCATCAATTTCTCTCACGGCAGCAGCGAGCAGCGTCAGCAATTCCTGAACAACATTCGGGCGGTTGAGGATGAACTCGGGTGCCCGCTGGCTGTGCTGGGCGATCTGTGCGGGCCGAAGATCCGCGTCGGGTCCATAGAGGGTGGGTCGTTCATTCTGGGTGAGGGGCAGACGATCCGCATCGTTCGGGACACGGTGGAAGGCGATCCCAGCCGGATCAGCACCACCCTTCCGGAACTGATCGATGAGGTGGAACCGGCCCAGGTGCTTCTGCTCAACGACGGAAAGATCCGCCTGGAAGTAACGGAGATCAACGCTCCGGAATCGATCACCTGTCGAGTGGACCGCGGCGGGGTGCTGTCCAGCGGAAAGGGAATCAACCTTCCGGACACCGATCTGCGACTGAGTGCACTGACGGAGAAAGATCGGCAGGACGCTGCCTGGATTGCGCAGCGCGATTTCGATTACGTGGCCCTTTCCTTTGTTCAGCGCGCGGATGATGTTTCGGAACTGCGGAAGATCCTGGTCGACAACGACAGCGACGCGCGCATTGTCTCGAAAATCGAGAAGCCCCAGGCGCTCAGGCGGATTGATGAGATCGTGGAAGTTTCCGATGCAATCATGGTTGCCCGCGGTGATCTGGGCGTGGAAATGGACCTTCCGGCAGTGCCTGCAGCCCAGAAGCAACTCGCAACCCTCTGCCAGAAACGCGGCAAGCCGTGCATTATCGCCACGCAGATGCTCGAGTCCATGACAAACTCTGCCGTACCGACACGCGCCGAAGTGTCCGACGTGGCCAATGCCGTGCTCGATGGCGCCGACGCGGTCATGCTCTCCGGAGAGACCGCCGTCGGGGAGCATCCCGTGGAAGCGGTACGAATGATGAACGATATCGTACTCCAGATGGAGCCGTACCACGACGAAGTCACCGCCCCGGCCATCGTGGAAGGCGTTTCCGAGACGACCTCCGCCCTTGCCGGTGCCGTCGGACGCATTACCGATACGCTCCCCATCCAGGCGGTGGGCGTGTTCAGTTCGACCGGGGCGACTGCTCTGATGCTGGCCAAGAATCGCCCCACCGTGCCGATCCTCGCACTGAGTCCCGACTGTCGGACCGTCCGCCGGATGTGCCTTTACTACGGGGTCCAGCCCCGACAGGCGGAAATCCCCGAACATACGACCGACATACTCAAGGCACTCGCGGAGTTCGGAAAGGAACATGGCGTGATCAAGGCCAACGAGCAGATGGTGGTGCTGTCCGGAAGGCCCCTGGGCCAGGCGGGGGCGACAAACACCCTCGTAGTGCATACGGTGAAGTAGGACCACAGGCGAAAGGACCGGAGATGGAACACCTGCAGCCACCGAAGGCCCTGCCTGGGCGTGCTTACTCTACCTCGATGAATTCCACGGTATCCGATTCGGTATCCAGCAGCGCCACCGTGTGCCGGCGGGCGCGGTAGAGGGCTCCGGGATTGATCACGTGGACGCCCCGGATCCGCTCGTCCTTCTGTTTATGCGTGTGGCCGTGACATACGTACGGAAACTGCCCGCCCAGCACCAGTTCGTTCAGAAGCGTCTGATCGTGCCCGTGGGTGGCCACGAGATGCTCGCCGTCGCCCAGCGGGACCTCGACGACCTCCCAATCGAACTCCACCGCCTCCATCGACGCGATGCTGACCATGGTCTGCACGTGCCTGTCGGTGTTGCCCGCGACGATGTGACACGGAACCCGCGTCTGGGCCAGCGCGTGGACGCATTCAATGCTGTTGATGTCTCCGCAATGCACCAGATGCTCAGCGCCGCGGCTGACGAGCATCGCCGCAGCCTCGCGGACGCGGTCGGTTTTGCCGTGCGAATCAGAAAGCAGACCGATCTTCATGCATGGTTCCTTCCTTTTCCGGGCGGCTTCGACTACAACAGATCCCGCCCCGGCCGGACGCGATATTATACCGCGGAACCACCGGCGGTTCCTCTCCTGAGATCCAGCGAAAAAATGAGGTTGTACCATGAAAACCCTTTCGATTCTGCTTTGCATAGGAGGAGCCATCCTCATGGCCTCTGATGTCCATGCCGAAAACGCCGCGAAACCCGCCCCTTCGGCAACGAAGGTGCTCAAATCACTGCAGCAGGAGCACCCGCGACTGCTGCTGACCGACGACCGCCTGGCTGAGCTCAAGAAGCAGGCCGGCAGCGACAAACTGCTGCAGCAGGCAGTGAAGGACTCCATTGCCCAGGCCGACAAACTGCTCAAGGCGCCCCCGCTGGAGCACAAGCTCAAAGGGCCGCGGCTGCTGAGTGTCAGCAGGGAATGTCGCAAACGTGTCTATGCGCTTGGGCTGGCGTATCGCTGGACCGGCGAGAAGAAGTACCTCGAGGCGATGAAGAGCAATCTGCTGACGGTGTGCGCGTTTCCGGACTGGAACCCGTCGCACTTTCTCGACACTGCCGAGATGGCCAATGCCGTCGGCATCGGGTACGACTGGGCATACAAGGAGTTGAGCGGTGCCGAGCGGAAGACCATCCGCCGGGGGCTGGTAAAGCTCGGTCTGGAGGAAGGCAGGAAAGCGTACACCGGCAAAACCGCATGGTGGGTACGCAGCGCGTTCAACTGGAACCAGGTATGCAA
This sequence comes from Phycisphaerae bacterium, assembly GCA_046539045.1. Classification (GTDB taxonomy): domain Bacteria; phylum Planctomycetota; class Phycisphaerae; order SM23-33; family SM23-33; genus JBKHHU01. The sequence continues at coordinate 25,749 of JBKHHU010000001.1, read as the reverse complement.
TGCGGGGCTGTCCATCGGGGCGCTGGCAGTGGCGGATGAAGAGCCGCAACTGGCGGGATTGATCGTGAGCAGCGCGGTTAAATCCCTGCCGACGGCACTGAAGACGTACGACCCGGACGGTGCGTGGGGCGAGGGCCCGAGCTACTGGAACTACGCCACGCGGTACACCGTCTACGGACTCTCGGCGATGCGGACGGCGCTCGGCACGGACTTCGGCCTGTCGGACCGCGAGGGGCTGCGAGAGGCAGGCATGTTCCCTTACTACCTGACCAAGCCGACCGGGTACTACGTCAGCTACGCCGACGCGAACATGGACAGCAAACGGCACACGCTCCCGCCTGCCCTATGGCTGGCGCGGCGATACGACATGCCGGACCTTGCCGCCATGGAACTGCTGGCGATGAAGAAACACGGCGCAGACCCGCTGCACGTAATCTGGTTCCCGAAGAAGCCGACCATCAAGTTCAAGCAACTGGCGCTGGACCGGCTCTTCGACGGCGTGGTGCCGGTGGCGGTCTTCCGCGAAAGCTGGACCGACCCGAACGCGAGCTTCGCTGCCATCAAGGCAGGGTACAACCGCGTCAACCACGGCCATCTCGACCTCGGCACGTTCGAGTTCGACACGCTCGGCAAGCGGTGGGCGGTGGACCCGGGCAAGGACTACTATAACCTGCCCGGCTACTGGGACGGCAATACCAACACCGGCAAGCGCTGGACGTACTTCCGGCTGAATTCGAAGAGTCACAATGTCCCGCTGATCGACGGGCGGAACCAGGACGTCGCGGGCAAGGCGAAGTTCATCGGCTACCGCGGCGGCAAGTCCCAACCCCATGCGGTGGTCGACCTGACCAGCGCCTACCCGCAGGCCAAACGCGTCCAACGCGGAATCATGCTCTACGACCAGCGAAACGCCCTGCTGATCCGGGATGAATTCGAACTGGCCGGGAAGCACGACATCACCTGGGGCATGACCACACCGGCCAAGATACATCTCTCCACCGACAAGAACGGCGGGAGTGCCGGAAAGCTGCCGAACGTTAAGCTCACGCCAAACCGGGCCCTGCTGGAAAACGACGGGCAATTCGTACTGGCGGAGATTACCGCACCGGCCGGGGCGAGGTTCGTTTCACGCTCCGCCGAGCAGAAAGACCCGCAGGCCAGAAACAAGGGTCTGCGTCGGTTGGAGATCGACCTGCCGGACCGGAGCGGCTCGGTGGCGATCATCGTGACGCTTGCTCCGGTCGTCGAGACACGCTCGGCCGACTGCCCGACCCCGGGTCCGCTGAGAGCTTGGACCAAAGACAAAGCGACCGACGAAGACAGGAGCAGACAATGATTTTCGGAGCCGCCTATTACCCCGAGCACCGCGACCCGAGCAAGTGGGAGTACGATCTGGATCGCATGGCTGAGATGCACGTAAACACCCTCCGCGTGGGCGAATTCGCGTGGGTGCGGTTCGAGCCGAGTGATGGACAGTACACCTTCGAATGGATGGACCGCTTCGCCGAACTGGCCGTCCATCGCGACATCCGCCTGCTGATGTGCCCGCCCCTGCGGACCATTCCCGCATGGCTGCAGGAACAGGAGCCGGAGCTGAAAATACTCACTGCCGACGGCAAACGCCTCGAGTACGGCAGCAGGTATTCCTTCTGCATCAATCACCCGCTGCTTCGCGAAAAGGGCATGGCCCTGGCCGCCCGCATGGCTGAACGCTACGGCGACTCCGATGCCGTGATGGGCTGGCATCTGGACAACGAGTACGGCGACGAGCCCGACTGCCACTGCCCCGTCTGCAAGGCAAAATTCCACGAGTATCTGAAAGACCGCTACGGGACCGTCGGGAATCTCAACGAAGCCTGGGGCACCGTTTTCTGGGGCCTGGACTTCAACGACTTCTCGCAGGTGCCCACGCCGATGGTTTCCAAGACCGTCCACAATCCCGGGCTGCTCAACGCGTGGCGACAGTTCCGCAGCGACTGCACGGTCGAGGTCATCAACCTCCACGCCGAAAGCGTCCGCACCCACGCAGCTGTCGACAAGCCGATCACCACCAATTACCAGAACTGGAACACGCGGACGGACTATTATGACGCGTCGCGGACGCTGGACGTCACCACCACGAACTACTACCCGCCCTACGGCGGCAAGCCGCGCCATGTCGCCTTTACACTCAGCGGGCTGCGAAGCTACAAGGACGGACAGGGCTTCTGGGTAGTGGAGTTGCGCAACGGCCCGCACGGCAAGCCGGCCGAGATGCATAACACGCCCGAACCCGGCGAGGTGGAACTGCTGACGGCCCACACCATCGCCAACGGCTCGGACGGGACGTTCTACTTCCGCTGGCGGGGTTGTCCGTTCGGTGCCGAGCAGACTCACGGCACGCTGACCGACTACGACGGCAGGCCGAAAAAGGTGTATGCGGAAGCCCAGCGGATCGGAGAGAAGCTCGATCGGATCGGCGATGCTCTGGAGGAAACCCGCGTCCGTAGCGAGATTGCATTTTTCTACGACTTCCCCACGCGCTGGATGATGGAGACCGGGTCGATCTGGGAGGGGCCCAGGGACGTGCTGGTCCAGCATATCCGCCGCTGCTACGACGCCGTCCGCGCCAACAACGTCAACTGCGATGCCGTCGGCAGGGACCAGGACTTCTCGAAGTACAAGCTCATCATCGTCCCTGCCGTGCAGGCGATGGACGATCAGCTCGCAGACAAACTCCTCGAGTACGTCCGCGGGGGCGGGACGCTGATCTGGCATCCGCTCAGCGGGCTCAAGAACCGCGACGCGACGGTCTACCCGGATCGTATTCACCCGAAGCTCAAGCCGCTGATCGGTTCGACCATTCGCGAGTACGCGACATCCGGCGTAGACCAGTATGTCTTGTTCAAGTACGGCGAAGACTCATTCGCGGCCTCGATTTTCTTCGACCTGCCGGAAGACGTTGAGGGCGAGGTCCTGACCACCTACACCAGTGGATGGTTCACGGGCACCCCGGCCGTCATCCGCAACCGCGTGGGCGAAGGCACGTGCATCTACGTCACCGGCATCGCCCGGCAGAACTTCTACGAAGCGATGATCGGCGAGTTGATGCAGGCTCTCCGCATTGAGCCGATTCTGGATGCGGACCTGCCTCCGAACGTCGAGCTTTCCGAGCGATCCGCTGAAGACGGCAGCGGATTCATCTTCCTGCTGAACAACAACCCCGGTTCGGTCGAGATCAATCTTCCCGGCGAGTTTCGCGATGTGTGGAATGATGAAACCGTGGAAGGAACAACCGCCCTGTCCCCCTGGCAGGTGCGGGTGTTGGAGCGGTCCTGACGCGAATAGCTTGTACCCGGTTGGCGGAGGTAGGGGGGGCAGCTGTTGCTGTTCAGCCTGAAAGGCTGGGATATCTACAGCGAAGGGTCAATCGCAGCCGTTTCGCGATTGACCCTGGTAAGCAGGAGCGAACCACGCACAGAATGTGCTTCGCCTCGCAGGCTGAAGGCCTGCTATAGAGCGCTGCGTCTTTGTACCCGGTTGGCGGGTCTCCTGACCCGCCAACGCGGCTGGGTTACCCGATGCGAATCCCCTTATTTGCGCTCTGCAAGGTGGTGGGTCGGGAGACCCACCACCCGAGCAGTAATGAGACCCACCACCCCGAGCAAAGCCATACCCACCACCCGTGGCAAACGGACGCCGCTTTGGGATCATTTCTCAATAATCTTCCAGAGCCATCTTGTCGTGCGTGTGGGCGCCTGCGGGTTTCTCCAGGCCGCCCCATCCGAGCCAGTGCAGGAAGCGGTAGATCGGGACATACATCGTCGGCACGACCACCAGCGTCAGCACCGTGGCAAAACCGAGCCCGAAGATCACCGCCACGGCCATGCTTCGCCACCACTCGCTGGACTCGCTCTTGGTCACCCATTCCATGGTGTGGAAATCAAAGGCAATCCCGGTAGCCATCGGGACCAGTCCGAGGATGGTAGTAGTGGCCGTCAGCAGTACCGGGCGGAGGCGCGTGGCGCCCGCTTCCACGGAGGCCTCAATGACATCCAGACCCTTGTTCTGCAGCTGCCGGGTGTAGTCCAGCAGCACAATGGCGTTGTTGACCACGATGCCGGCCAGACTGATGACGCCGATCCCGGTCATGATGATGCTGAACGGCATATCCAGCGCCAGCAGACCCACCAGCACGCCCATCAGCGAAAGAAGCACCGTGTTCATGATGATCAGCGGAATCGACAGCGTGTTGAACTGCATCACCAGGATGATCAAAATCAGCGCGAGGGCGGCCAGCCCTGCCTTGGTCAGAAAACTCGCTGCCTTGTCCTGCTCTTCCTTCTCACCGGCGTACTCCACGCGATAGTTCACCGGCAGTTGGATTCGCGCCACACGCTGCTGCACATCCTCTAACACCTCCGGCCCGAGCCGCCCTTCGGTATCGCCGGAGATCGTCACGACCTGTTTCTGATCGACTCGATTGATCTGCCCGAGACCCGGAGCATAGTCGAACCGCCCCAGCGAACTGAGCGGGACGCTGCCCTGACTGGTAGGAACCTGCAGGCGCAGAAGGTCATCGATCTTCTCCCGCTGCCGGCGCGGCAGACGCAGGATGATATCGTACTCATCATTGAACTGGCGGTAGGTGCTGACTGCCGTGCCGAACACCGCCGTTTTCAGGAATTGTCCGATCGCGCGGGTATCCACGCCCAGCATGCCCGCCCGGGCGCGATCCACCAGAAACACCAGTTCGGGCTTCTCGGCTTCCAGGTCACTGCGGAGATTGACCAGGCCGGATACGCTGGCGATCTCGTCGCGGATGGTTTTCTCCAGGTCGGCCAGCACCTTCATGTCCTTGCCGATCAGGCGGATCGTCACCGGCGCCCCGGTGGGCGGGCCGGGATTCATCTCCTCGACCTTCACCTCGACCCCGGCGAAGTCGGTCAGATCATCGCGCAGATCCGAAAGGATCTCCGCCGAGGGTCTGGTGCGATCTTCATAGTCCTGGAACACCAGCGACAGGCTCGCTATGTGCGGGCCGCTGGAGCTTTCGAACGCATTACCGGCTGAGCCGACATTGCTGACCAGGTGCTTGAGGTGCCGGTCGTATTTGGCGATCCGCTTCTCGATCTGCTCGGCCACCTTGTTGGTACGCTCAATGTTCGTCCCCTGCGGCGCCCGGATGCTCACGACCGCCCGATCGGGATCGATGGACGGGAAGAACTCCAGCCCCGCTCCACGTTTTCCATAGAATATGGCGATGGACACCAGCAGCATGAAGGCAAGCGGAAGCGTGACAAACCAGTTTCGCTGGCTCGTCCGAAGCAGCCCGCAATAGCCGCCCATGCCCCCCCCGCGCACCCGGTCGGTCGCGGCAAAGACCCCGCCGAAGGTCCGACGGAACCAGCCCGGACCTTTCTTGGCCCCGCCGCCGATCAGGGAGGCGATGGTCGGGTTGATCACCAACGCCACAAACAGGCTGCTGGTCAGCGTGAGGATCAGGGTGATGGGCAGGTATTTCATGAACTCGCCCATGATCCCGCCCCAGAAGATCATCGGACTGAACGCCGCCAGCGTCGTGGCTGTGGATGTAACAACCGGCCAGGCCACCTCGCCGGTACCCTTCATGGCCGCCTCGACGCGGGAATAGCCCATCGACCGATACCGGTAGATGTTCTCCACGATGACGATCGCATTGTCCACCAGCATCCCCAACGCGAGGATCAGGCTGAACAGCACGATCATGTTCAGCGTGTATCCGAGCATGAGGATCAGGATGAAACTGATCAACATGCTCATCGGAATCGCCAACGCCACGATCAGGCTCGTTCGCGGCCCGAGGAACAACACGAGCACCAGCACCACGAGAATGAGCCCGGAGATGATATTGTTCTCCAGGTCCCTTACCATCATCCGGATGTCGTCGGATTCATCGAACGTCAACGACAGCTCCAGGCCATTGGGCAACTGCGGCTCAGCCACGGCAATGATGCGCTTGATCTTTTCGGCAACCTCAACGATATTCGCCCCGACCCGCTTCTGAATGCTGATGGTCAGCGCCGGCTCACCATCCAGGCGGGAATAGGTCAGGCGGTCTTTGAAGGTGTCGGAGACGGTGGCTACGTCGGTCAGGTAAATCGGTCTGCCGTCGCGGACGGTCAGCAACAGGTTCAGCGCGTCCTCCGGATCGTCAAACTCTGCCGGCACCCGGACGTTGAATTTCGTACCCTCGGTTTCCAGCCCGCCTGCCGAGACGTTCACATTCTCTGAGGGGATCAGGCTCAGCAGTTCCTGCACGCTCAGACCGTAGGCCTGCACGCGATCGGCATCGATCTCGACGCGGATCTCGCGTTCCAGCGCTCCGAGCACATCGGCGCTGAGTACGCCGCCGATGGCTTCGAACTCGTCGGACAGATCGTCGGCGATGGTTTTCATGCGAACCGGGGAGATGTCACCGTAGACATTCACGATCATGATGGGGAAATCGGCGATGTTGATTTCCTTGATGATCGGCTCCTCGGCTTCGGCGGGTATCTCGCCGCGGGCCTGGCTGACCTTGTCGCGGACGTACTGCAGCGCGTCCTCGACGCGGATGTCCGGATCGAACTCCAGCTTGACCACGGACACCCCTTCGGAGCTGGTGGAGGTCATCTCCTTGAGCCCCTTCAGCGACGCGAGTTCCTGCTCCAGCGGGATGGTGACCGAGTCCTTGATGTCCTCGGGGCTGACGCCCTCGTAGACGGTGGTGACGAGGACCCACGGGGTGGGAATGTCCGGCCGGGATTCGCGGGGCAGCGTCAGATAGCTGACCAGCCCGAAGATGATGATCGCGAACATCAGGACAAAGATGACAACGCGGTTCTTGACCGCGGCATTGGTGATAAACATGACAGTGTCCTATTGCCTCTCAGTCGGCGTGGGAGGGGTCTGGCCGTTTCCCCGGGCGACTTTAGCATCGCCGGCCGGTTCGCTAGTCGCGGTGTTGCCCGCCGGGCCGGTGGCCGCGACAGCGCCGCCGCGGATCGTGACCGACTGACCGGGCCCGACATAGCGATGGCCCTTGACGATCAGGCGGTCGCCTTTCCGGAGACCGGAGACGATGCGGACTTTCTGACCCTTGATGAAGCCGAGCTTGACCTCGCGACGGACCGCACGGTTGTCCTCATCGACCACGTAGACGATCTTGCTGTTCTCCAGCGGGATGACGGCCTCCAACGGAACCATGACCGCGTCCTGCAAAACCTTTCGCGTCAGGCGAGCCATGACGAAATGGCCGTCTCGGATCCGGCCGTCTTCATTGTCGACGGTGACGTCCACCGGTGTGGTGCGGGTGGACGGATCGGCCAGCTTGCTGATATAGGTGATTTGGCCGGTCTTGACCGTCCCATCGGGCAGGCGCAGTTCCACGGGCCTGCCGATGTGGATGTAACGGATGTCTTTCTCGGGGATGTCAAGGCGGACCTTCATCTTCGTGGTATCCACCATCTCGGCTACCGGATAGCCCGCTTTGACCAGTTCGCCTTCCTCCTGAAGGAAGCTGTTGAGCGTGCCGGCGATCGGGGCCCGGATCACCGTGCGTTTCAGCTTCTCGGCGATGTTGTCCAACTCGGCCCGGGATATTTCCAGCCGGGTCTGGACCTGATCCAATTCCTGTCGCGTCGCGACATTGCGTTCGAAACTCTCGGCCATCCGCTGGTAGTTGCGGAGGTCCAGTTCCATATTGGCTTTCGCCTTCCGGTACTCGGCCAGCAGGACGTCCCGGTTGAGGTAGAGCAGCGGTTTGCCCGGCTTCTGTACGTAGTCGCCGTCTTCCAGTCCGGGGTCGGCTTTGGGATACTTGTCGTCGCGGGCGAGTTCCTCGAGCAGCTGCTTGGGGGCGAGGGCCTCTGCGTCGCGCGGGGCATAGGTTTCGATTTTGCCTTCGACTTCTGCCGAAACGGTGACGGTAAGCACCGGCCTGGGCTTGCCGGGCAGTTCCAGCGAGTCCCGCACCTGCTGGAGCTCGACCGGCTCGACCTCGATGTTGACTCGCGCCACCCGCGGAGGTGGCAGTGGCTTGTCGCGCTTGGTTACGAACACGACCACAGCGACGACCATGGCCACGCCCAGGATGAGGAACAGCAGTGGAAGCGTAATCCGCAGAACCAAGCGAAGGATGGGCGCCTTGGGTTTCTCTTTGTTCTGGGCGGTCATTGGTTGCCTTTCACATGCTGCGGCTCGTTCGGCTCGGGCGTGAGCCCCAGCATGATGGACTTTTTGAGACGGTCGAAGAACTCCCGGTCGACATTCAGGCCGATATCGAAGATTTCCTGGATATTCACACCGTCGGCGATGGCCAGGAGCATGCGGGTAGCGACTTCCACGTCCAGCGAGGGGCGAAACTCACCCGAGGCCACGCCCTGCCGGAGGATGGCCTCAATGTGGCGGATCCAGAAAGTGGTCTTCTCCTTGAAGACTTCCTTCATTTTGCCGCTCTGGCCCTGCCGGGCTGCGGTCGCCCAGAATTCCATAATCAGGGAACTGAGCTGGCGGTAGTCCTGGCGGATCCGGTACCAGTGTTCCAGGAGCCAGTCGAGCTTGTCGGCAGCAGAGTCGTCACTGCCGAGCCGCCGCTCGACCTCGGCCTGGTCTTCGTCCAGACAGGAGTGACAGAGCTTGGTGAACAGGTCTTCCTTGCCCTCAAAATAGTTATACAGGCTACCCTTTGAGATGCCTGCGTCGGCGGCGACCTGATCCATCGTAGCAGCAGCGTATCCGTGAGCGACGAACACGTTCTCGGCCGCTCGAAGGATTTCCTCTCCGCGATTGCTGTTCTTTTCGGTCATGGGCTGGATTCGTCCGATCGTGCTGAGGCCCCGGAAGGAGCCGAACCGGAAGGACACTGGGTGACTGACCGGTCAGTCACGAGACGCATTGTAAGCCATCGCGGGGAAGAATCAAGAGGAAACTGACTGACCGGTCAGTCAGTCAGGGTTTTGATCAGGGTTTCTTCGGTGATGGGAGGAAGAATATGAGACTACGGATTCCCTGATGGCTTGGCTGCCTTTCGGCAGTTTACCGCAGTTCCTCAAGGCTCTCCGCAAGCTTCCCCGGCTGGATCAGCATCTCCGGATGCTGCTGAACCCAATCCCGTGCGGCAAGGGCGATTTCCGGATCGAATTGCGTTTCGCTGCCCCGCTCGAGTTCGTCCAGCACCTTCTCCACGGGGAATGGTTCCTTGTAAGTTCGGCGCATGAGCATGGCATCGATCGAGTCCGCGACGCATATAAGCCTTGCCCCGAACGGGATTTCCTCGGCTTGGAGCCCTTCGTTGTACCCCCGGCCGTCCCACCGCTCATGGTGGTACCGCACCAGTTGGGCTTCCACGCAGAACATGCTGACGTTCCGCAAGATCTCCGCCCCGAGCGAGGGATGCTTCCGGATTTCCGCGAATTCCTCGTCGGTGAGTCGGGCCGGTTTGGTCAGAATCCGGTCCGGAATGCCGATCTTCCCGATATCATGGAGCAGCGCCGCGATGCGGATGGTATCTGTAAGATCTTCCCGTACAGCGAGATGGCGCGAGATGTGAACAGCATAGTGGGCCACCTGCTCGCTGTGCTTGCGGGTGTACGGGTCCTTTGCCTCCACAGCCTGGACCAGAACCTGAATGCTCTCGAACGCCGCCTGCTTGAAGCGGTCCTCCATCTCGATGGCCTTGGCGGCCCGGAGCGGAAGGGTTCCGCAATCGCCCTGTTCTCCCAAGGCGGACTCGACAGCATCGATCAGTTCCAGAATATCAAACGGCTTCTCGTAATAGTCGTGGGCACCTGCACTTAAAGCTTTTGCCAACACCTCCGTGCTGGACCGGCCGGTCACCAGGATGACCTTCGTCCACGGAGATTGTTCCCGGGTGTACTCCAGGAGTCTCAATCCGTCGAATTCCGGCATGGAGATGTCGGAGATGATAACAGAGAACCGGCCGCTGGCGATCAGGTGGCGTGCCCTGGCTGACGAAGTAGTAGCCAGGCAATCGAAACCTCTTGCCAGCAAAGCCTTGCGTAGCATCGTACTGATCTGCGGCTCATCGTCCACTACCAGAATGTTCGCTTTGTTATCCTGCACTGCCCCATTCCTTACTTGGCTGACTTCGCCTCAGACGGCAAGAAGAGTCATGGAAGCATTAATAACATCGACTCACAAGGAGGCCACCTTAAACGGAATGAGCTGCAAATCCAGCTTTCAGCAAATACTGGGAATTCTGACAGCATGCAGAAAGGTGCAACTGTGAGAGACGCGACGGCATCTCGCGGGCAGGCTCTATAGAGAAAGGGCAGCCGACCGGCTGCCCTTTCGATGGTTTCACAAGCTCAATTGTGCTCTATTCGCCTTCACCACTATCCAGGAAACCTTCCAGTTTCCGGGCCCGGACCGGGTGTTGCAGCTTGCGGATGGCCTTGGCTTCGACTTGTCGGACGCGTTCGCGGGTGACCTTGAAGATGCGCCCAACTTCTTCCAGCGTATAGGTGTAGCCATCGCCGATGCCGTACCGCAACTTGATGATTTCACGCTCGCGATACGTCAGCGTGCGAAGTACTTCCTCGATACGGTCCTTGAGCATTTCGTTTCCGGCGCTCTCGACCGGATCGTCGGCGGTCTCATCTTCGATGAAGTCGCCGAAGAAGCTGTCCTCGCTCTCACCAACCGGGCGATCAAGGCTGATCGGATGACGGGAAATCTTCATGACGCGCCGCGCTTCGGAGACGCTCATACCGGCTTCCTTGGCAATTTCTTCGATGCTGGGTTCCCTGCCGAGTTCCTGCACCAGCCGCTTGGAGATGTTCCTCAGCTTGCTCATCGTCTCGATCATGTGGACCGGGATTCGAATGGTCCGTGCGTGATCGGCGATGGCGCGGGTGATCGCCTGGCGGATCCACCAGGTCGCGTACGTGCTGAATTTGTACCCGCGGCGGTACTCGTACTTGTCCACCGCCCGCATCAGGCCGGTGTTGCCTTCCTGGATGATGTCCAGGAAGCTCAGGCCGCGATTGCGGTATTTCTTGGCGATCGAGACAACCAGTCGCAGGTTTCCGCCGGACAGTTCCCGCTTGGCCTGCTCATAGTCGTTGAACACCTTCTGGATCGCCTTGACGCGCTTCTTGAGCACCTCGGGCTCTTCCAGCACCAGGTCGGTCATACCGGACAGCTCTTCCCGCATCACTTCCACATCTTCGGGTGGGGTGTCGTTGTCCTCGCCAGAGTCGATCGCCCGGCGCAACTCGCCCATCTTCTGGGAGATGTGCTCGAGCTTCTTCATCAGCGGCTGGATCTTGCTGGTCCGCAGCGAGAGCTCTTCCATCAATTTGGCAGCACGTCGTCGACGGCGCCAGAGCGATTTGCGCGCCTTGGCGCGGACATCCTCGGATTGCTGGGGATCTTTTGCGGTGTCCCAGTCCTGGATGTTCGCCCTGATGATGCTGTTGAGCGTCTCCAGATTGGCGGGCATCCGCTCGGTGATGGTTTCCTTGGAGAGGTTTTCCGCGGTGGAAATCTTCATCGTACGGTCGAAGGGCAGGTCGCCGTTGTGGACCTGCGTGAGGATCTCCACGGCCTGCTGGATGCTGTAATCGCTCTCCAGCACGCGCCTGCGGAAATGCATGCGGGTCATTTCGATTTTCTTCGCCAGCGCAATTTCTTCGGGCCTGGTCAGCAGCGGGATCTCGCCCATCTGGGTGAGGTACATGCGGACCGGGTCATCAATCCGCTTGGTGTCGACGTCGAGAGCGGAACCGGAACTGTCGTCCGAGCTGTCTTTCGTGTCTTCGGACGCATCCTCGAAACTTTCCCGCGCCTCAACGCTGGATTCGTCCATCAATTCGATACCAAGCTCGTCCAGCATCATCAGAAGAGAATCAAGCTTATCCGGCGAGACCGACTCGTCGGGCAGCTCTTCATTCATCTCTTCATAGGTGAGGTACCCTCTTTTTTTACCGAGGGTTATAATGTTTTTGACGCTGGCATCATACGTATCGGCCATTCAAACGCACTCCTGGCTGGAACTACGTGGTGCCACACAATGTTCAGAGTAATCCGCTACTATATTACATTAGACACCCGGGAACAAGCGAGGTTTACCTGATTTTTGGCAGTCGCCTGACGTCCGGGTTTGCCTTGCTCTCGTGGATCCGCCGGAGCGCTTCGTCGTCCAATGAGTTCCCCGACCCTCCGCCCGGGGTTCTCTTTTCATTCAGATAGCCCAGGTGAGCCAACCCGCCGGCAAGGGTCTGGTCGAAGTTTCCGCGCTTCTCCCCCTCGGTCGCCAGGTCGGAAATCAACCCGCCGAGGCTCGCCATCTCCGAACTGGCAAGAAGCTCATCCAGAGAGAACCTGCCGTCGTCGCCGAGCCTCCAGATGCACTGGGCGATCAGGCGCAACGCCGGATCCGTAAAGTCTTCCGGGCCGACCCGCTCTGCTGCCGTTTCATACAGCCCTTCGCGGTTCAGCAACACTTCCAGTATATGCCGCTCGGCCAGGTACGTTGTGTTGTCCGGCCTCCATCCCTGCGGCCGGGCGTTGGCAATCTGCTGCTGGTCCGGCGATACCCGACTCCGAGTGGTCGTCCGCCGGGACAGCTGTCGCATCATCTGCTGCAGATCCGCCGGCGAAACATTCAGCAGGTGCGCAATGTGCTGAGCCAGTTGCCCGCGCCGCATCTGATCGATCGACCCATACGCTTCGGAGGAGACGACCAGACGAAGGAAATCCTCCACAATCTGCCTGCGACCGGCCAGGTTGTCTCCGGCCTGCCGCAACTGTTCCTGTTTCCGCTTCCAGACGTATTCCAGCGCGTCCGGTGCGCTGTCGATCAGGGCTTTCAGCGCCTCGGGCCCTTCGCTCAGCACGTAATCGCACGGGTCTTTGCCCGCGGCAATTGTGGCCACCTTCACCTGGATCCGCTGGGCGATGAACACTTCCAGTGCGCGCTCTGCGGCCCGGATCCCTGCCTCGTCGGCATCGAAAATCAACGTCACTTCCTCGGCGTATCGGCTCAGCAGGCGCACGTGCCTATCGGTCAGCGCGGTGCCCAGTGTCGCCACCAGGTTGCCTACGCCCGCCTGGTGAGGCATGACCACGTCAAAATACCCCTCTGCCACGACCGCCTTACCGGACTGGGCAATTTCGTGCCTGGCCCAGTTCAGCCCGTACAGGTTTCCGGACTTGTCGAAAATCGCCGTCTCCGGCGAGTTGAGGTACTTGGCTTTGTCATCGGCACTTAAGGCCCTTCCGCCAAAGGCAATGTTCCGCCCCATCGCGTCGAAGATCGGAAACATCAGCCGGTTACGGAAACGGTCGTAACAGCCGGGCTTGTTGTCGCGGTTGATCACCAGCCCCGCCTGCAGCAGCGCGTTGGTGTGAACCCCCGCCTGCTGTGCGGCGCGGATGAGTCCTTCCCAGCTTTCCGGCGCGTAGCCGATCCCGAATTTCTCTATCGCGGCGTCGTCCAGGCCGCGGGAGCGTGCGTATGCCAGCGCATTGTTACCAATCGGCGATTTCAGCTGCCGCTGAAAGTAGTTCGCAGCAAATTCACAAACCTTTATCAATTCCGCCCGCGGCAATTGCCCCGGCGCCGTCGGCTGGGCCTGCGCGTCCTGCGGGATCGGAATGCTCGCGCGCTCCGCCAGCATGCGCACCGCTTCGGGGAAACTCAGCTTCTCGTAATTCATCACGAACTGGTACACACCCCCGCCGGCTCCGCACGCGAAGCACTTGTAGATCTGCTTGACCGGAGTGACGTACATGGAGGGCGAGCGATCGTCGTGGAACGGACAGAGCCCCACGAACTCCTTGCCCTTCCGCTTCAGCGCAACATACTGGCCGACCAGCTCGACGATGTCCGTCGCCTGGGCCACCTGCTGAATGAATTGTTCGGAGAATAACGGCACGTTTGTTGGCACCTGATCAGCTGGTTGACTGGTCAACTGATTGGATAACGGGTTGCTTGGTTAACTGGTAATCGGCTAAATGGTTGGCTGGTTGGTCGCCGTGTGGGCTCCTGCCAAGCGGGTCGCGTTTCTTCTACGCGTGGTGGGTCTCCTGACCCACCACGTTGCTTACTTTCCACTGCGTGCGGTTCTGTTCCGTTCCAAACAAACGCCCGGGGCCAGAGAAACCTTCACCCGGTACTCGGAGCCGGGCCAAGCTGCGATACGACACGCCATTGCTGCTCATACTCTCTGAAGTATACGTCTGCGAGGGGATGTTGCGATCGGCTTCGACATCTGTGACCGATCTCACCGGGAATCACCTGTTGTCCCATGTCGGTACGCTCATAGAGAGCATAGGTTCCCGGCTCGTCCAGATGGACATCGGTCTGTCCGGGGGTCCGACATTCGTCCATCGAAACGGCCTCCTGAACCTCACCGAAGCCATCGGCGGCCCGGAGCCCGGCGATCACTGTCAGGATGATCGTCAGCAGCAGAATACCCACAGCCAGCCAGTACCATTTTCCGGACGGCTTGGGTTTAGTTCGGGGTGACAGTGCGGATGGCACGGAACTCATGGCCGGGCCCTTTCGTACGTACCGGCGATCGACTTGCCCTCTGAAAAATCCGTGTGAGGACTTTAGGGCGGGCAGCGTCCGTCAAGCAATTCGGTCGCCTTGTCGGATGCTACAGGCTTCCACTGAACGAGCAGCCAAACAGCGACGGGAAAATAAGCCCATCCGATGCCGGAGGGGTATCCCACCCTACATACGTTCGAAATCGACGGCGCCTTCGACGTTTTTCTTCGCGTTCATCGCCTGGTTGGCCAGGGCGTCGGCTTGCTTGTTCAGTTCGCGTCGGACGTGCTTGTAGATAACGCCCTCGAACTGATCCTCCAGGTCCTTGGCCGCCTCGAACAGCGGCTTGAGGCCGGCGTTCTTGACGCGGTATTGTCCGATCATCTGCCGGACGAGGAGTTGCGAATCGCTGAGGACCACCAGATCGCGGACGCCGAGCATCCGAGCGGTTTTCATGCCGTTGACCAGCGCGGTGTATTCGGCGACGTTGTTGGTCGCCTTACCGATGAAGTACCCGGCTTCGTGGATAACGTCACCGGTCTGTGCCTCCTGGAGGACGACCCCGCACCCTGCCGGACCGGGGTTTCCGCGCGCTCCTCCGTCGATATTCATGATTACGCTGAGCGGCGAGTCTGTCATCGCGGCCGATCTCCCTGTGGCGCTGGTAGCATCCGTGCGGACTGTTTCAGGCGTGCTGTTCTTCCGGTTCCATATACAGGATGCGGTGGCAGCTATCGCACTGGCGCAGTTCGTCGCGGGTGCGAAGAACGTTGGCCTGCTCGGCATTGAGCGACATGAAGCACCCGCCGCAGATGTAATCGTAGGGGGCCTTTTTGCCATGGATCTCGATCGGAGCCATCGCTTCCCCATCGTACCGCTCGGCGACGCGTTCGAAAATCGCCAGTTCCTCCCGGCCGATCGGCTCTGCCGCTTCTTTACGCTTGATCTGCAGTTGCTCGATCATCTTGTTGAGCCGGTCGATCTCGCTCTGGCTCTCACCACGGGCATCTTCAAGGGCCTTCTGCTGCTCGTCGATCTGCTGCTTGATCGCCTCCATCCGCTCCTTCTCGGAGTCGACGTCGGACATGATCTTCAGCGTATCTTCCTCGATCCGGGCATTATCGGCCTTGAGAGTGTTCATCTCGGTGAGGATGGCGGCGTATTCTTTGTTCGTCTTGGCGTGGTTGAGGCTCTCGCGGAGTTTCTTGACCTTCTCATCCTTGGACTTGAGGTCGAGTTCCAGCTTGTCCGATTCGGAGCGGCGAGAGGTCACCTGCTCCTGTAGTGCGTCGAACTGCTCCTGCAGTTCCTTGATCTTATTTTCTCTAGTCAGAACGGAGTGACTGCGGACACGCAACCGTCGCCGAACCGTTGCCAACTGGAGTTCCACATCCTGAAGCCGTCGCAGGGCGTCAAGCATCTGTCCCATGAAAGACCCTCTTAACTTTTGAATTCAATGAAGACCCTACATTATGAGCCTCGACGCGTCTGGGTTCAAGCGGGATTTAATCGTTTCCCGCGCCGACGGCTCGCAGATGCGGCCTCGAAGACCGGACCAATCGCGGGCAGCTAGTGCCGCCGTCTGTCTTAACAGCGATCAGAAGTCGGAGGAGCTTGTTTGCCCCGGGCAGTGCTTAATCGGACGCTCGCTGGATCTTCGCGGCCAGACCGCGCAGCTTCTTCTCGATGGTTTCGTACCCGCGGTCGATGTGATAGACGCGGTTGATCACCGTGGTTCCGCGGGCGATCAGTCCGGCAAGCACCAGCGCAGCCGAGGCGCGGAGGTCGCTGGCCATCACCGGGGCCCCGATCAGACGCTTCACACCGGTGACGATCGCGGTAGGGCCTTCCTTGCGAATGTCCGCACCCATCCGCAGCAGTTCCGGAACATGCATGAAACGGTCCGGGAAAATCTTTTCGGTGATCACGCTGTTTCCGTCGGCAAGGCACAGCAGCGTCATCAACTGGGCCTGCAGATCGGTGGGAAATCCCGGGTACGGCTGGGTGGTCACGTCGATCGGCTCCAGTCGACGGGAGGACGACACCGCCAGCGACCCGCTGTCCTCCTCAACGATGACCCCGATCTGGCGCAGTTTATCCACCACGGCCATCATGTGATCCATGCGGACGTCCTTGATCCGAAGGTCCCCGTTGGTGATGGCCGCGGCGATCATGAAGGTGCCCGCTTCGATACGGTCGGGGATGACGCGGTGCTCACAGCCGCTGAGTTGGTCCACACCTTCGATGATGATCCGGGGACTACCTGCGCCCTCGATGTGGGCTCCCATCTTGTTGAGATAGTCGGCCAGGTCCTGGATTTCCGGTTCGCAGGCCGCACACTCGATCAGTGTGGTGCCCTCCGCCAGAGTGGCGGCCATCATGACGTTGGCGGTCCCCAGAACGGTTGAGCCGAACGGGCCGCCCAGGAAAACGTTGGCGCCCCGCAGGCCGCGGGTGGTGGCGATGATGTCTCCGCCTTCCAGCGTGATTTCCGCACCCAACGCCTTGAGCCCGCGGAGGTGCAGATCGACCGGCCGGGCACCAATGGCGCATCCGCCGGGCATCGAAACCCGTGCCTTGCGTCGCTTGGCCAGCAAGGGACCGAGCACGCAGATGCTTGCCCGCATCTTGCGGACGCGGTCGTACTGGGCGTGGGAATGAGATTCATCCTCAACGCAGACGCGGATTTTTCCTTCGGAGTCGCGATTGACCGACGCGCCGAGATCCTGCATCAGGTCGATCATTGCCCGGATGTCGGCCAGGTCGGGCACCCGCTGGAATGTGCTGGGCCCCTCGGCCAGCAACGATGCCGCCAGCAGAGGCAGGGCCGAGTTCTTCGCCCCGCTGATGTCGATCTCGCCCTTGAGCCTTGCCCCGCCTTTGATAACAAACGTGTCCATGGCGAACTTCTCCTCGTCCGTGAAAGTAGCATGTACCGCGCCAACAGATTACCGCGCACAGCGTCGAAGCTCCAAATGACAAACGACAAATGTCAGACAAGCTCCGGACACCGGATGGTCAGGATACCCGTTTCACAGCGTCTGCGGGGGAGTTTCGGGCGTGGGATTTGCCTTCCGGGGTTCCTCGCCGGATCGGGCGGGGGTTACAGCTTGTACGCGACGAGGATGCGCTCGAGATCGTTGAGGTCGCGGAGTATCTGCGGTTCGGTGAATTCGTCGGTGTCGCTGATGAGGTCGCGGATGTCGTCGCCCTGATCGATTCCGAATTCCATGATCAGCACGCCTTCCGGCGCGATCATGGAGGGCAGTTGAGGCGCCATCCTGCGGATCAGGCTCAGGCCGTCGGCGTCTCCGCCATAGAGGGCGACCTTCGGCTCGTGTTTGACCGAGGCCCCGATCGGATCGCTCTGGCGAACGTACGGCAGGTTGGCGGTGATCACATCGAACGGACGCAGATCGTCGCAGTCTTCCGGTAGCGCCAGCAGGTCCGCCTGGCGGACCCGAACGCGATCGGCAAGATCGTGACGCTCTGCGTTCTCCCGGGCCACCGAAACCGCCCCCTCGGAAATGTCGGTCGCCAGTACCTTCACGTCGTCGACCTGTCTGGCGGTCGCTATGGCAATGCAGCCGCTACCGGTACCCAGGTCCCACATGGTTCCCGGGCGTCCGAGCGAGCGTAGGTATCTCGTGGCTTCGGTGACCACGATTTCCGTCTCGGGCCGGGGGATCAGCACGTCCGGGGTCACCTTGAAGCCCAGCGAGTAGAACTCTTTCTCGCCCAGAAGATAGGCGACCGGCTCGTGCTGCTGTGCACGTTTGACCATCTGGCGGAACTGCTTGAGCTGGTCGGGCGTGGGCTCGTGATTGAACCGCGCATACAGATCGATCCGGCTGCACCCCAGGACGTGAGCGAGCAGGATTTCCGCAGCGAGTCGGGGCGAATCAACGTTGTTGCGAGCGAAGAATTCCTTCGTCCAGTTGATCAGCTTCAGCACCGTCCATGGCTCGTTGGTCATGCTGCAGGAAGTACCACAAAGCTGCCCCGGTTGCAAGCGCGGACCGGCTCATGGGAACCGGGTGAACAGCCTGCCGGCGCATAGAAAACGGAACCCACCGCGGGGCAATCCGATGCGGGTTCCGCACGGCATCCTCACCTGAGGACGCCTGTTCAGAAGCTTGGGAAACCATCAGCCTGCCGACTGAAACGACCGGAACCGGGCATTTTTGCGGGCCCGCTTCCCTTGCGGGCTGACAATATTGCTCGTGGCCGTGGGAACCGCGCCCTTGGCCTGCATTCTCAGCATGGCCATTTCCGCGAATTCATCGTCCAGGTCGACCACTGCGTCCTCGGCAATGACGACCCCGAACCCACGGGCGCGAAGGCCCACCGTCGCCTGGTAGATGCCCTTGCCGATTCCCGCACCGCAAACGATCACCGTGCCGGGTGTCAGTTCGGTAATCAGTCGCTCCGCCCTGGCGTGGGCGAAGATGTCCGTATCACGTTTTTCTATAATGACTTGCTGGTGCTTCTCGAAAATCTCCTTCGGCAAGTCGGTACTGTTCCGCAAACCGAGATTGATGCGCCGGGGCATGAGCGAACCGGCCATCTTCTTCTCACCCAAGGTACCCTCAATGCAATGGGGCACAGAGGTCAGCGGTCCGATCTCTCCCGATCGGACCCTCAGAACGGTTGATATTACCGGGATAACTTCCTCTTTGGCCCAATCGAACAGCCGTTCGATGTTCTCCGCAGCCAGACCCGCTTTTGCGGTGTAACATTCACCGTCCGGGCTGAAGAAGTCCCGCTGAGATTCGATATCCAGAAGGATTCTCTGATGGTCCATATCGACCTCCCTTCACTTACCAGAGATCGACCTCAACATTATCTACGGAATTCTAGGCCGGATCGTTCCATGGAACGCGATTTCGGGAGGATATTTACCCGCCATGAGATAAGCCCTTCGCTGGGACACGAAAGCGGGTGCAGAGGGGAAAGAGGAGAGAGAAAGCCGCACCGATGCGACCTGCGGTTTGGAAGACCGCTGCTTCTTACCAGATAATGTATTCCTGCACGATCCACAGGCCCAGGCCCAGAGCGAAAAGCCCGCCGCCCATGTAGAGGATGAGCAAGGCGATCTCCAGCGGCAACCGCCGGAGGTTCCGCGTGCGGACCGTCTTGTACACAATGCCCAGACCGATCAGCAGCGGGATCATCAGCCACAACGCCATCGACTGCGGCACGTGTACCGGGTTGTAAAAGAGTGTCCAGGCGAGCATCAGGTGTTGTCCTCCTCGCCTGCCTCTTCGTCCTTCTCGGGGCGTTTGGGCTCTCCCCGCCGGCCCAGCAGGCACAACATCAGCGCGTCGAACACGCACAGCATGTTCATCAGCCCTGCCACCCCTGCGTACGCCCTGGCCACGTTCTCGGTCGGATGCACCAGATCCACCCCTTCGCGGACCAGCGCCTTCTCCACGGCCGGTGTGACATAGGTCGCCGACGGTCCGCTGTATCCCGGCGGAACCTTGTAGATCGATTTATCCTCCCGAATTCTGGCATAGACGGCGTTCGAACGCTGCCACGCGTACAGGCCTTGAATCCCGGTGCCCATCTCGGCCAGGAACCACCACCGCTCCTTGGCGCGGTCCACCGTCAGCACCCCGCCGATGCCTATTCCCGTCCAGAACAGCGCCGTGATCACCATGAAAATGATGACCCCGCGCAGTTTCCGGCCGAGAAAGAAATGCCCCAGCCCCGGCACGAGCCACGCCAGGCCGACGGTAATCACCGGCTGGAGCGCGTCGGGCTTGTCTTCCTTGGCTTTGGTTTTGCTGGCCATGCACTTGGGTCCATTGCGGGTTGGTCGCTGTCAGGCGATGCACTTTCCCGCAATAGACCCGTCGTGTCAAGAGTTCATTGATGCACCCGCCCTGGTCCCCTGGTCGGCTCCAGCGGCACCGGTGTATCGTGCCCTTGCGGTTCGGGATGTATCTGCTGCACCGGTGCCCGGCGAGTGAGCGTGGGTCGTCAAGCCAACCTGAGAGAAGGTATAAGCATTTGCGTCTTGACCCCAGCGCCGCAGTCCGTTACTCACAAAGTCGCATGCAACCACCGATTGATGTTAGACAAAAGGGATACAGGATGAAGAATCTGGCTGTTCAGGATCTCTCGTTGGAAGGTTTTTCAGAGTACGGATCGTTCGCCAATATGGTCAATCCGCAGAAGTTCCACTTTGGCGGAGAGCCGATCGCGTTCTTCCGCGATATGTTGCAGCTGGAGCTCGGAAGCAGTTCCCGGGCGTCGTTCTCCGTCTGCCGCGTAAAGCAGCGGCCGAAGATGATTGAAACGGCGGAGTATCACAGCAGTTGCGGCGAAGGGATTCTCCCTCTGGATGCAGACGTGCTGATCCACGTGGCCCACGCGACCAAGAACGGCGTGGTTCCGGAGGAATATGAGGTGTTCCGCGTCCCGCAGGGCACGATGGTGACCCTCCGGCCTGGCGTGTGGCACCATGCCCCGTTCGCCGAGTCGGCCGACACGGCCCACACGCTGATCGTCCTGCCCGAACGCACCTACGCCAATGACTGCGTGGTCTATACGCTGGATGAATCCGAGAAGACGCAGATCGGGTGATTCAGGGGGGGCGTTCCGCTTGGCCGTCGGGGCGATCGAGCTTCCGATACACATAACCTCCGTCGAAGGGTTTTAGTCATGGGCCTGATTCGCTGGATGCGGAAGAAGCTGGACGCCGAAAGCGCCGTCTTCCTGCATGTGGAACTGGAAGGCGTCTCCGGAAAGCTCTACGCCAGCCCCATGCCCTTCGGCCCGTATGATAAGTTCAACCAGCTTCTCAAGCGATACCGGGCAGAGAAGGTCCAGTTCGTCATCCCGCTGGTAACCGAGGATGAAATCCGCCGCAAGGGCAGGAAGAACCTGTTCGACATCTATCGCGACAACGGGATCCAGGTGCTGCATTTCCCGATCCGGGATCTTACCTCGCCCGCCCTGCAAGACGTGAGGGAGCTGATCAGGACCGTCGCCCCCTACCTCCGTTCAGGAGCCAGCGTGGTAGTCCACTGCAATGCCGGAACGGGCAGGACCGGCGTGATCATCGCCTGCCTGGCCGGGGCGTTGTTGGGGATGGATGGCGATCACGCAATCGAGTACGTCGAAACCCGCTTCGCCAATCAGATCACCGAGTCCCAGCGCAATGTGGTCCGCAAATTCCTTGCCGACCCGCAACTGCCGCCCGGTACCACGGGAAGGGACGGGTAAAAGGCGATAAGGACGGCGATGGTGGGATCCCGGCCGCGGCTTCCGCGCCGCATCCCGCTCGGGACCTCTGCAGATAACCACCCAGCCTCGGCCGGCGGACCTTTTGCCGCAGCCTTTCGCCTGCTTTTCATGGCCCCTTTGGTTACAATGAGCCCCATGGACCAGACGCTGGACATCGTGGAGATATTCTTCAGCATTCAAGGCGAGAGCACCCGGGCGGGCTGGCCTTGCGCGTTCGTTCGGTTGGCGGGGTGCAACCTCCGCTGCCAGTGGTGCGACACGCAGTACGCCTGGAAGCCGTCGGGGACCGCTACAATCGACCAGATCCTCCACCGCGTAGCCGAGATGCCGACCCGGCGTGTTGAGGTCACCGGCGGGGAACCGTTAACCCAGCCGGCCGCACTGGAATTGCTCCGGCGGTTCTGCGATGACGGCTATGAGGTGCTGCTGGAGACCAATGGCTCGCTGGATATTTCCGACGTCGACACTCGTGTCCGTCGGATCGTCGACATCAAATGCCCCTCCTCCGGACAGGCCGACAGAATCCATTGGCCGAACCTGGACATGCTGGGCGAACGGGATGAGGTGAAGTTCGTGGTCGCCGACCACGGCGATTTCCTCTTCGCCCGGAGAATCGTGCGGGAGCACCAGCTCACGGACACCTGCGAGGTAACGTTTTCTCCCGTCGCACCGACAGCCCTGCCGCACGAACTGGCCGACTGGATCCTCGCAAGCGGCCTGGACGTCCGCCTCGGCCTGCAGTTGCACAAGGTCATCTGGCCGGGCGTCGAGAGAGGCGTCTGACGACTGCCAACAGCAACAGAGAACCCAAGCCCGATCGGGAAACGATATGAAAGCCGAACTGATCAAGACATTCAACTTCGACGCAGCCCACGCCCTGGCCAGTCTGCCTGCCGGACACAAGTGCCGGAACATGCACGGCCACAGCTATCGGGTGGATATCCACGTAACGGGCGAGGTGGACCCCGACGTCGGCTGGGTGATCGATTTCGGCGAGATCAAGAAACTGGTCAAGCCGATTCTGGATGATCTGGATCACCACTGCCTCAACGAGGTGGAAGGGCTGGAGAATTCAACCAGCGAGAACATTGCCGGGTATCTCTGGGACCGCCTTATCGTCGACCTGCCGACACTGTCGGCCATTACGGTTTGGGAATCGGACACATCCCGCGTGGTCTACCGGGGAGAATAAACCGCGACTTGGGGAACCAAAACAGAAACGTCTAAAGGAAAGGATTCCGGATGAAGGGGAAACTGCTCATCGCAATCTGCCTGCTGGCAGTCTCGGCCACCATAGGTTGCGGCCGGAAGAATATCACCGTCACCAACGCCGAGGAACTGGTTCAGGCGATCGGCTCGAACCGGACGATCCATCTTAAACCGGGCGACTACGACCTGTACAAGCTCCGGCTGGGGAAGATGACGCATGTGGTCAAAGATGGCTTGGAAGAAGACGCAAACGTCACCTTCCGCGACGTGGAAAACCTCACGCTGGTCGGAGAGGGCGATGAGCCGGTGGAGATCATCGCCTCCAATCCATTGGTGTACCCTTTGAATTTCCAGCGCGCAAAGAACGTCGGGTTGCGGAACCTGCGGATCGGCCACGAGCCCCAAGGCTCTTGTGCCGGCGGGGTCATCTGGATGCAGGATGCGGACGGCGTGGAGATCGACGATTGCGACCTGTACGGCTGCGGGACCGAAGGACTGACACTGACAAATGTTCGCAACGCGACTGTTCGGAAGTCGGTCATTCGCGACTGCTCGTATGGCATCTTGACGCTGGAGCAGTGCCGGAACATTCGGTTCATCCAATCCGATTTCCGCGACAATGAACAGTACCACGGTCTGGTGATCCGCGATTCCAGCGATGTGCTGTTCGAGAAGTGCCTGGTTTCCGACAACAAGGTAGTGGATTACCAGGGCAATCCCCGGCCGCTTCTGAGCATCAGCAGCAGTTCGGAGGTGCGCTTCGACGGCTGCCTGTTCCGGGACAACCGAGCGAAGATTCTCGGCACCGGTGGGTCGCCGGTGGAGATGGTCGACTGCCGTTTTGAGGGTAAGACGACCCCGGCCGAGCCGGACAAAGGGGACGAGGCGCAAGTTGCTCCGCCGACACCCAAACAGGAACCTGTCAAACCGGCTGAATCCCAGCCGTCGGCCCGAAGTTACGTAATCGCCGAGGGCGACAGCTTCTGGAAAATCGCAAAGAAGGTCTATGGGAACGGCAGATACTGGCCCTTGATCGCCAAGGCCAACCCGGGCGTGGACCCCACGAAGCTGCAAGTGGGACAGACGCTGACGATCCCGCCAAAACCGAAAGCTGACTGACCCCGCCCGCTTTGAGAACGTCGGCATTTCAATGAGCGGCGTTTTCTGCAACAATAGCAACAGAACCTACACGATATCCGAAACCGGAGCGTCCCGTGAATAGCAGATTCATCCCAGCCGTGGTTGTGCTCGCGTGTCTCGCCGGGGCTATGGCGACACCCGCCGCCGCCCAGGATGCCGACCCCGCTTCCGTGCTGCGAGAGACCATCTCCAGCGATCGCGATCTCTGGGTCGCGATGGTGGCGCTTCGGGCGACCGAAGAGGAGGAACTGGTCCCCTTCTTCATCGCCGCGACACAGGCGAAGGACAAGAAACACCGCTTCCAGGCCATCGGCGCCCTGCGGGACATCGGCACAGCCGAGGCGGGCAAGGCACTGGTGACGGTGGTCCGCACCGATGACGATCCGACCCTGCGCGCCGAAGCGCTCGTCCACGCGATCGCGATGGAAGCGATCAGCGATGCCCAACTCACCGAAGCGATGCAACAGAAGGACGAGCGTGTACAGTCGCTGGCGGCGCGGGAGCTGGTGGCCCGCGGGAAAGGCAAAACAGCCGAAGCGACGCTGCGGGAACTGGTGAAATCCGAAGACTCGCGGACGGCGGCCATGGCGCGTCTTTCGCTGCTGAAGATGGGCCACAAGGAGCAACGGGACGAACTGAAGAAGCTCTTCGAGGACGCCGAGACACCCGATTCCGTCATCGCCCTGATGCTGGAACAGATCCGAGAAGAGAAGATCGCCGCCGCAGCGCAACTGGCAGCGTACGGTGCGACGAAGGGCCGCCCGGA
The DNA here is from genome assembly GCA_046539045.1 of Phycisphaerae bacterium. Lineage (GTDB taxonomy): Bacteria > Planctomycetota > Phycisphaerae > SM23-33 > SM23-33 > JBKHHU01. The sequence continues at coordinate 862 of JBKHHU010000001.1, read as the reverse complement.
GCCGGTTCGGCTGCTCGCATACAAAGCGCTGGACGCGGTGGCCGGGAATGCCTCCCAGCTGATCGCCACGGCAATTGCCGGATCGGACATGGTGGTCTACCGGGTGCACCTGCTGGAGGAACTGGCCGATCGCAAAGACGCAGCCGGGTATCTGCGAGCGTTGGCCAAACGCAAAAGCGATATTTCAGAAGTGATCGAGTTCGAGCTGGCACGGGTGACCGGCGCCGAAGATGTCGAACAGGCGACACTGGCAGCTGTCAAGCTGGGCCACCCCATCGTGATCCGGCATGTCGCGGATCGAGCAGCCGCGGATGTCGAGGAGTTGGGAGCCCAGGCGGACTTCTACTCGCCGGCGCTGCTGCACTTCATCCAGAACGTAAACGCCTCCACCCGGAAAATGACCCGCGAACACGTGCTGGCCGCCAAGGCGGCTACGGTACTGATCGATCTGGCGACTCCGCGGGCGACCAAAGGCCTAAAGACGATCCTCGAGGGACGATACGACGCGGTCAAGCGGGCCGTCGCTGCCGGCCTGCTCCGATCCAGGAGCGACCTGTCAACCGAGCTGGCCATGAGCCTGCTGGACAGCCCGTATGAGGAAATCCACACCGACGCGGTGCTTACGCTAGCCCGCGGGGGCAATGCCGCTGCCGACAAGCCGCTGCGGCAGATCCTGAACCATCACAAGCGCAATCGGCCCGAACTGAACGTCCTCGCGGCCTGGTTCCTCGCGCGGAACACCGGCAGGACCTCGCAGGCCGTCCGGGCGCTGACTGAAAAAGTGAAGTGACGTCATTTCGCCTCCAACCGGGGCGCCGGAATAAAGGCCAACAGGTCTTTATCTACAGCAGCCGGACGCCGA
>JBKHHU010000211.1:0-5615 GCA_046539045.1 Phycisphaerae bacterium | reverse complement strand
TGCGACGCAAGTCGCGGGCTATGTCATCCGCGGGATGGGGGTTCGTGTTGGCCGCCCGGGTTCATAACGCTTGCATTCCCGGCGAGAATCCGCAGGCTATATCGCAAACGCTTTACCCTCTCTGACTCAAGCAGGAAGTAAACGAAATGAGCGAATCCACCGAGCGGCGGCCTAACGTTATCTGGATCTTCGGCGACCAGCACCGTGCCCAGGCCCAGGGGCACATGGGCTGTCCGAACGTGCACACACCGGAAATCGACCGGCTCGCCGCGGAGGGAGTGAATTTCACGCGGGCCGTGGCGGGCAACCCCTGGTGCACCCCGTTTCGCGCGTGTCTGCTGACAAGCCGCTACCCGCAGCATTCCTGCTACCGCACCCCGCAGAAACTCGATCCGCAGATCCCCACCATCGCCCAGCCGTTCAGCGAGGCCGGGTACGAAACCGCCTACTTCGGCAAGTGGCACCTGGACGGCTGGCCGGAAAACGAAGGGCGGTCGGCGTTTCACATCATCCCGCCCGAGCGCCGCGGTGGGTTCGATACGTGGATCGGGTACGAGAACAACAACGCCCAGTTCGATTGCTATGTCCACGGCCACGATGCAGGAGGGGAGGAGATCAAGCTGTACAAACTGCCCGGCTACGAGACCGATGCGCTGACCGACCTGCTGATCGACTTCCTCGATACCCGCGGACCGGGCGATGACGCGGACAAGCCGTTCTTCGCCGTGCTCAGCGTCCAGCCGCCGCATGATCCGTACGTTGCCCCGGCGGATGACATGGGCCGCCACACCCCGGCCGACATAAAGCTCCGGCCGAACGTGCCGGACGTGGGCGATGTCCGCCAGCGGGCCCGGCGGGACCTGGCTGGGTATTACGCGATGGTCGAGAACCTGGACACCAACCTCGGCAGGGTACGTAAGGCGCTGGCTGCCAACGGTCTGGATGAGGATACGCACATCATCTTCTTCTCCGATCACGGGGATTGCCACGGTTCGCACGGGTACTTCCGCAAGTCCAGCCCGTGGGAGGAGTCGATCCGCATTCCGATGATCCTCGGTGGGGGCAAGAGTCACTACACCGAGCGGCTGGGTCGCCCCGGATCGGTGATGAACCACGTGGATATCGCTCCGACGACGCTTGGCCTGTGCGGGATCGACCTGCCGGACTGGATGAGCGGGTTCGACTACAGCGGATACCGGCGGCACGGTGTAGACACGCCGCTGCCGGACGAGCCGGACAGCGCGTTTCTGCAGCATCTGGTCCGCAAGTATCATAAGGACGGGATCGATCGGGCCTGGCGGGGCGTGGTCACACGCGACGGCTGGAAGTACGTCTGCCTCGAAGGCCAGCCGCTGATGATGTTCAACCTTAACGAGGACCCGTACGAAACGTGCAATCTCGCGTTCAACCATCGATACAAGGCAGAGCGGAAACGCCTGCAGGACCGCCTGGCACAGTGGATCGCCGATACGGGAGATGAATTCGAGTTACCGGAGATGTGAGACGGCGCCGGTCAAGTTGAGGTCTGTCGAACGCGGGTAATTTTTCCCCCTCGAAGCGGCTCTTTCGCCCCTGCCGGGGCTCGTTTCGTTGCGGGCGGTTGCCGTCCCCGGGTTCCCTTCGGTCACCCGGGGCTATAGATCCTAACATCCCAGCCGGGGTGAACGGCCACAGCCGACACCAGCCTGAACTCGGCCAGGACCATGAACTTGAACGGCTGCTGGTTTGCTCAAGCTTTTTACGTGAACAGCCCCTCCCAGTCTGAGTCTTTCGTTTGGTCGCCGGCGGTTTACTTCTCCCGCATCGTGAAGCGCGTAATCTCGGGGCGCGCGTTGATGTTCGTCCGCCGGCCGTAGCTCAGGCCGCGATTGACGTACAGGTGGGCGTCGTCGCCGAGGTCGTAGTAGCCGGCGGTGAAGTGACGCGCGTCGGAGGGGATGACCATTCCGGTCCACTTGTCTTCGTTGCAGTCCCGCCCGTGCGTGTGGCCGGAAAGCGTCCAGTGGGCGCCCCGCCGGGCCATGTCCGTCGCGCCGTCCGGGTTGTGACAGAGGGCGACGGTCGGCAGGTTCGGGTCGATGAGTTCGAAGGCTTCGCGCGGGTCGTACAGGTTTGTCCAGATGTCTTCCACGCCGACGAACTGGATGGCCGAGTCGCCGATCTCAAACGTCCGCGATTCATTCCGCATCACGAACACGTCGGCCTCGGCGAGCAATGCCGAGAGACGCAGATCCAGATGACGCGACGCGCCGAGCCCGCCCGGATGCAGGATCCCGTAGTCGTGATTGCCCAGGCACGCCAGCGTCGCCACCGACGGTTCCAGCCGCCTCAGCACGCGGGCGATCCGTCGGGCGTACGAAACCGGGCCGGTAATGAAGTCGCCCGTCAGGGCGACGAAATCCGGCTCCATGTCGTTGACGATGTCGACGCAGTGGTTCAGGTACCGCTCGAGGACGATCGGGCTGCAGTGCAGGTCCGAAAGCTGCACCAGGGTCGCTCCGCGCAGATCGCTGCCCAGGTTCGGCAGGGTCATGCCCAGGGATTCCTGGCGGATGTAATGATCTTCAGGCCGTCCCGTCCAGAGCCCGCCCAGCGCGCAAGAGCCCGCCGCCTTCCACAACATTCTCTTGAGGAATGCCCGGCGCGGGCGTGGGTGGTGTTTGGTTACGTGGAGTATGTCGTTCATCACTACCTACAACGGAAAGAAATTCTGCGGAGGTCCACGATTATATCGGAAGCAGACGGTTTCCGGTGGACTGTTTTTCGCGGTCACGGGGAGAATTTCGCGTAACTGCCGAGCCGGTAGGGCGTAATGAAAGTAAAGAGATTTCGGGCCGATCCCGGCGTTTGCTCCTGCGCGCAAAGGCCAGGCCGCGATTGACGTACATGTGGCAGTGGGCACCGAGATGGTACTCCCCGCAGACCAGGTGCTTGTGGGTCATCGGCCAGAGTCTGTCGGCCATGGCCGAATCGGCTGTGACCTTCCCGTGCGTGTGCCCGGCCAGCACCCACTCGGCCCCGAGTTCGTAAAGTTGCTTGCCACCGTCGGGGTTGTGGCAGAGCGTGACTGTCGGCAGGTGCGGTGTGGCGCGGGCGAACGCCCGGACCGGGTCCCAGCAGGAACTCCAGCAGTCGTCGGTCCCGACGAACTGGATGCTCGAGCCGTCCTCGGCGGTGAAAACCTTCGCCTCGTTCCGCAACACATGCACACCGGCCCGCTGCATCTGGTCGGTGAGGTAATCGGCCTGGCCGCGAATCTCCCCGGCACCGCAGGGATGCATCACGCCGTAGTCGTGATTCCCCAGCACCGCCAGTGTCGCCACCCGCGGGCGCAGCGCGCGGAGCACGCGAGCGATCTTGCGGGCATAACCGTTGTGCCCTGTGATCAGGTCCCCGGTAATGCAGACGAAGTCCGGGCGAAGCTGGTTGACCGCCTCAACGCAGTTCAGCAGGTAATCGGTGCCGACGATCGGGCTGCAGTGGAGATCGCTGATATGGGCGATGGTGCTGCCGGTCCACGCCGCAGACAACCCGTGCATCGGCATGTCCACCTCGCTGCGAAGCAACCAGTCGCTTCCGAGTGGCCCGGGGTAGAGCCCCCCAAGCGCCACGGAATTGGCGACAGACCAAAGGAACCGGCCGACCAACGGCACCTTGCGGGCTTTCCGTTTGCGAGAGCCGCCGACAGGGTGATCGTGTTGGGGTGACGTCGACAGCAACTGGAGTTGATCCATGACGGTCTCCTTTCCGAGTGATCCGGGAATTCCAACCGCTCACGAGGCTATCCACACCTTGTTAAGAGGGTTTGCACAACGAGGAGTGTTTGCGCGAAGAATTCTCTAAGGCATCGCTGGGAGCAAGTTGACGCTCTGTATTCGCGACGGCTCGGGACCGGTCTGTGACGTCGCGCGATATGGCGCGCGAGAAAGTACAGGACTCATGATTACCGGAGCCGGTATAACACCTTAACATCGGTGGTTTCCTCACGTGGTCCGCGATTTTATCCCATGGAAACTGGGGCAGAACTCTTGTAACGGTGGGTCAGGGTTGTCTATTATCAGGGTTCACGTCCTGCTTATTTTGCTCATGCTTGCAGTTCGAGGATCGGATGAAGACCAGCAACAGAGAGCTACAGAACCGGAACGATCAACTGGACGCCCGGAATCGCGTGCTGTCCGGGTTGGTCGACTGCACCGACACGGCGCTGATTGCCCTCAACGCCAACGGCCATGTGCTACGGATCAACCCCGCTGCCGAGAGCCGGTTCAAATTGGACACCTCCGCCATCGGCAGGCCCGTGTCCGAGTGCCTGGATCGATCGCTTCTGGATCGTCTGGGTCAGGACGCGCGGACCGACGCTGCGGAATATCGTCGTCGCGTCCAGGATTCTCAGGGCAACCGATACATGCGGACGGCCCGGCCGGACGGCGATCGAGCCGACGCAAATATCTTCCTCAGCTTTCAGCCGGTGGAGGCCTCTCCGGAAGAAGTGACCGGTCATGACGCGGCGCAATTCGAAGCCGTCATGGAAGCGGTTCCTGCGGCGGTGCTGATCGCCCACGATGTAGAGTGCCGACAGATCACCGGCAACAGCGCAGGGTATGAGATGCTCAACGCCCCAGCCGGCTGCAATGTCTCGCAGAGCTCGCGGGGCCGATCGCGTCCTCATTACCGCGTTTATCAGAATGATCGGGAACTGTCGCACGAGGAACTGCCCATGCAGAAAGCCTGCGCGACGGGCGAGGCTGTGACAGGCGTCGAGTTGCGGCTGGTGTTCGGGGACGGCACCGAAAGGATCGTGTTCGGGAACGCGGTTCCCCTGTTCAATGGGGGCCATCGCGTCCGCGGATGCGTTGCGGCGTTTGTGGATATCTCGCAGGTTGAGCGGGTCAATCAGCGTGTCCGAGAACTGAACCGCGAGTTGGGCCGGATGGTGCAGGCCCGGGCGTCCCGCATTCGCGAGCAGTCGCGAAAGGTGCGCCGCCTGGCATGGCGACTGGCCCAGGCCGAGCAGCGTGAACGGCAGCGAATCGCCCAGATGCTGCATGACCATCTGCAGCAGTTGCTTGTCGGCGCGCAGTTCCACATAGCGTCCTCGCGGCGGAAGAAGGATCCTGCGTCGATGCGTCAATCGCTGGGCGACCTGGATGACCTTCTGGCCCAGGCGCTGGCTGCGACGCGGGATCTGTCGCTGGAGCTCAGCCCTCCGGTCCTGCGGGAAGAGGGGCTGGTGGAAGCGTCGCATTGGATCGCAAAGCAGATGCGGGAGCAGAACGGCCTGGCCGTGCACGTGCACGTAGAGACGCATTTCGAGCCGGCCGAGCAGCGCGAGCGGACGCTGCTGTTCGAGTGCCTGCGGGAGTTGCTGCTGAACGTCGCCAAACACAGCGGCGGACAGCGTGCGGACGTGACGTTGCGGTGCAGGGGCGGTGCGTTTGAAATCTGCGTCCGCGATTCGGGCAAGGGGTTCGATCCGGAATCAGTGGGCGCCTCCCACGGCGAACATTTCGGCCTGTTGAGCGTCCGCGAGCGTATCGAGGTCGTCGGCGGGCAGATGCATATCGAATCGGCCCCGGGGAAAGGCACGGAGATCACGCTGCAGTGTCCGGTGACCG
>JBKHHU010000210.1:0-5635 GCA_046539045.1 Phycisphaerae bacterium | reverse complement strand
CGGCATTGTCGGACTCCCATGCATCGAGCGAGGCGTCGGTGCCTCGTCCGTTCGCAAGGGTTATTCGCTCGCCAACGCCCGACTCCGTATGCAGTGCCATCCCAATCGATGCCGATGGCACCGCACGGTTGCGCAGACCCCTTTGTTTACAGGCTCAAATCGCTCTGCCGCTCCGCCAGAAAGCATGTCTGACATATGTCTGACAGGTCACCGCAAGCCCTGACAGCCTTCTGACAACCTTCCTGACATTCGGCTTTCGCCAGACAGCTCCGGCTCTACGGACATGTCACCGGTCTCGCCCTGAGCATCGGGATCAGACGGTTGGGAAAGGCCCAGCCGCGAGATCGATCCCTGATGCAAGGACGAATCGCAATGACAGATGAAAGTTTGCTGAAGCAGTACGAAGGAGCGTTCGAGGCGTGGAAGGCGAGGCTGGCCATCGGTCGGATCAAGGCCATGGGCTTCCCGAAAGGTGAATGGCCGGACCTGATGCAGGACATGGCGGTGGTGATCTTCGAGTTCCGGTACGACCCGAATCACACCAAGTGCGCGAAGGAAGAGACGGCGCTGTACATCGCCATCAACAACCGGCTGGTGTCGAAGCTGCGGCAGCGCTACCGCAACAAGGAGCAGTTCGAGCAGTACCTGCGTGAACTCGGCGTCCGCGAGGACGGCTCCTACGTCGGTGCCGAGCCGTGCAGTACGGAGGACCCTGGTTTGGCCGACGATCTTGGCCTGGCCGTGTCGCGGCTGTCTGAGTTCGACCAGGCGGTCGCACGCGGCCTGGCGGCGGGCGTCTCCAAGGCGGCGCTCGCTCGCCAGCTCGATTGCGAATGGAACACCATCCAGAAGGCCGTGCGCCGCATTCGCGACCACTTCGAGGAACTCGGATTCGATGGGGAGGGGCGCTGATGACGGCCGCAACATGCATGGACCCGCCGGTTCAAAAGAGTTCCCCACAGTCGCCGGAACTGACTGGACAGTCTTTGAACGTTGAGGCTCAGTGTGACCAACCCAGCGGCAACGGGCCGCTGGCAACCGAATGGATGTCCGAGGCGCTAATCGCCCGCACACAGGACGTGTGGGGCCGGTACCTCGAACGCGAAGTGGACCGTGATGAGGCCGTCGAAATCCTGCTGAACGTCAAGCGGATCGCGATGGTCTTCTACGAGGCCCGCCAGGAAGGAGCGTGCGAATGAACGTCGTCATTTGGGCAAGAGTGTCTTCCCGCGAGCAGGCCGAAGGCTACTCGCTGGATGCGCAGATTCGGATCAACCGCGATAAGGCAGAGCGAGAAGGATGGACGGTGATCCGCGAGTTCGTGATCGCCGAGTCGGCCCGTCGCGGGGCGGAGCGGATCGCCTTCAATGAGATGTACCAGTGGGTGAAGAAGAACGCCAAGCGGCTGCAGATCGAAGCCGTCCTCGCCCACAAGCTCGACCGCATCTGCCGGAACATGCGCGACGCGGTGCGCATGCAGGAGCTCGAGGACGCCTGCGGCGTGAGGATGGCGTTCGTCGACAACGAGTTCGGCCCCGGTGCTGCCGGCGCATTGAGCTTCAACGTGATGGCCGCGATCAGCCAGTACTACAGCGACAACCTCCGCCAGGAGGTCCGCAAGGGCCAGGACGAGAAGGTGCGCCAAGGCTGGATGCCGTGCGGCGTGCCGTATGGTTACATGAACACCGGCGACCGCGACGAGCCGATCAAGCCCGATCCGGTGAAGTCGAAGTTGGTCATTCGAGCGTTCGAGCTGTACTCCCAGGGCGGGATGACCTTCGACATGATCGGCAAACGACTGCATGAGGAGGGCTACATCTACCGGCCCAGCACGCCGCGCATGTGCATCGGCAGCGTCTCCTACATGCTGGCCAACCGATTCTACGTTGGCGACATTGTCTGGCGCGGCGAAGTCTATCCCGGTAAGCACCGCCCGCTGGTCGACCGGCACACGTTCCAGCTCTGCCGCAACATCCTCAGAGGCAAGAACCGCCGCACGTATCGGCTGGCGCATACCTTCGGCAACGGCACGCTGCTCTGCAAATACTGCGGGAGCATGATGACCGGCGAGTGTATCCGCAGGAAGCTCAAGAATGGCGGCGTCCGCATCCACACCTACTACCGCTGTGCCAACAACAAGCCCAACGACGACCACCCGAAGGTCCGGTGGAAGGAAGAGGACATTGAGCAGCAGGTGCTCAGCGAGCTGGACGCGATGAAGATGCCCACGCCTGAACTGGGCGACTGGTTCGGCCAAGCCCTCGAGGAGAGCTTCGCCGAACTCCGCAACAACGGCATCTCGCAGAAGCGCATCCTCAGCCGCAAGCGAACCGAGCTGGCTCAACAGAACGACCGCCTGCTCCAGCTGTACCTCCAGGGGCACCTCGACGCGGTGACCTTCCAGGATAAATCGACGATGCTTCAGGGGCAGATGCAGGAGGTCGAACAGGCTCTGGCGGCTTGCAGTGACATCGACCCGGCCTGCGGTGCCATGGCCAAGCGGGTGTACGATTTTACGCAAGATGCGTCGCGGGTTTGGCTTAGTTCAAATAAGGAGACGAAACAACGGCTCTTGCGGGCATTTTCTTTGAACCGGACCGTCACCGACGTAACTCTTTGCCTAGAAAAGAGAAAGCCGTTCAGTTTTCTCACTGAACGGCTTCCTGTTCGAACAAGTCGGGGCGACTGGATTTGAACCAGCGACCTCCTGCTCCCAAAGCAGGCGCTCTGCCAAGCTGAGCTACGCCCCGGACGGTCATGCGACCGATGGATTGTGCCATGCCATCGCCCTACCGTCAAGATCGAACCCAGTCATTCGCGGAGCCCGCGTCCTGCCTGTACCCGCTTGTATTTTGTGGACGCGGGCGATACCTTTCTACGCTGACGTTGTTCCATTGCAAATGGCGGAAGCAGGAGGTTTCTGTTTGCGCCGGTAGCGGAAATGCTGCGGGCGTGCGAAACTTGTTGCCCCTTTTTATTCAAAAGAACCAACTCGTCACGTCGATAGAGACGATGAGAGGCGGTTTCTGGCGGGGCGGCTGCGAGGCTATTCGTTCACGGAGCGATGTCTTGTTGTCCGGATCTCCTTGTTTGCCGGGTGACTCAGGAAGACACGAAGGCAGGTTTTTACCATGTATCGTTCAATTGCTGTCACGCTTGGTCTGGCACTGCTGGTCGGCTGCAATGAAAGCGTGGTTGAATACACAAAGTTCGGGGGCTGGGCGGACAAAAAGCCCAAGCGGATGGTCGTCTCCGGCAATCCTAACCGGGACGGAAGCGCCTACGCCGCCAGTGAGCAGGTGCTCAGCGAACACGACTGGAAGCAGTTGGAGAAGATCGCTCCGCGCCCGATCTGGGAACGCATCAACGAACTCCGCACGCTGATGAACGCCGACGACGGTCCCAAAGCCGGCGAGGAACACGGCTACGGACAGGTCAAGCAGGACCTGACGCCGGTCGACGACGTCCGCACGATGAAGCTCGCCGACGGCAGGGTCCGCATATTCTACACGCTCAAGCACTACGGTGGAGCGAGCGTGCGGGCCACCCGCGACGGCGGGACCGATCGCATGAAGATCCACCTGAGCGCTGCCGACATTAAACCTGCCGTCGCGCTGGTCCAGGAGCATCTTGGCAATGAAGGAAACGTCCGGGCGCTGCCCAGCGAAAACACCCTCGTGGTCACCTGTGCCGAAGAGGCCAAGGACCAGGTCCTGCAGGTACTGGCTGGGATCGACTCCCCGGCCAAGCAGGTGGAAATCACCGCACGCATCTTCGAAGTCAGCCACGACTTCGATTTCCAGTACGGCGCCCGCACGATCCTCGAACATGTCGGGGATACCGGCGAGCAGAGCCTCACCAGCACATTCAATACCAAGGCCTTCCTCGATGCCGTCGACGCAGGCGGCCCCGGCGACTATGGCTTCCAGGGTGCGGTGTTCAGCCTGATGAAGACCTTCGAGAAAGCCGGTGTGAGCCTGGACGCCTCCTTCGAGGCCCTCGCCAGCAGCGGCCTGGTGAAGGTGGTAGCCTCTCCGCGGATGACGGTTCGCGCCGGCAAGACAGGGTACGTCCTGGCCGGTCAGGAACTGCCTATCCAGTCCGGCAAGATCGCCAACGACAAGCTCGTCTCGCAGAAGGTGTCGTACAAGCCGGTCGGCGTGCAACTGTACATCACGCCCAAGAACATCGGCAGCAACGGAGTCGACCTGCACGTGGTGACCATCGTCTCCGCCGTCAGCGGGTTCGCTCCCCTGCCGACCATGGGCGGAGAGGAAGGCTCGACTTCCGTGATCAACCCGATTCTCGACGTAAGGGAAGCCGAGACCGAGGTTGGCGTCGACGACGGCGACACGCTGGTGATCGGCGGATTGCGGATGATCCGCACCGTCACCCGTGAAAAGAAGCTGCCCGGGCTTGGCGATACCAAGCTCTTGCAGTGGCTGTTCAAGAATCACCGCTCGCAGAACAAGATCAACGACCTGTACTTCTTCGTCACACCGAAGATCGTCGGTCGGCACTGATCCCTCGCGGGGACGCAGCGTCCCCGGCCCGGCTATCGGCGGCGAGAAAGCACGAAACCAGTCGGAACGGAGACCAGCGTATGAAGATCCCCCTGTTGACTCTTTCTGCCGAAGCGATGACCCCGTACGGGACACTGCTGGAATGGAGCCCGGAAGGCGAGCATTTCCAGTCGCTGGTGCAGGTGAAGCGGGAAGTCGGCTGGCAGTTGGCGATCAACCGGGTCATCGAGAAGTCTGTCGACCAGATCGCCCGCCACACGAACACCCGTGAGGCCTTCTGCCCGATCAGCGGCCGTCTCGCACTGCTGCTGGCAACTCCCGACACACCGGAACAGATCCAGGCGTTTATTCTGGACCGACCGATCTGCATTCATCCCAACGTCTGGCATGCTTCGATTGCCCTGACCGATGAGGCCCAGGTTTTCATCGCCGAGAATATCGAGGTCCAGAGCGAGGTCAAGGATCTGATGGAGCCGCTGGAAGTCGAAGCGGGCTGAGCATCAGGAAATGGCAGTGTTGCAACGGCCACTCGTGCGGGCATTTGATCACGCCCCCTTCCGATCCCACGAGTGCCCGCGGGGGTGCTCCTCATAAGGGGTGACGTCACTGGTCCGCTGGAACCAGTCCAGCATCTGCTGTTCCAGTTCCCCCTTCACCGGCTGGTAGTCGTTCTGACCGTAGACATTGGACACTTCTTGCGGATCGGCCTGAAGGTCGTACAGCTCGTGCCGCCCGGACGATCGTCGGATCAGCTTGTGCTTGAGCGTCCGAATCATCGTTGAGCGACAAACGCTTTCCGGATGCTCCTTCTGCTGAAGCCCTTTCGGGTAGTAGATATTGTCGGTATCGGTCGCAAACTGGTCCCTCAAGGGGCTCCCTTCGAAGCACCGCGGCTCGAAGCTGTCGTACCCGCCTTCGGCAAAGACGGCTCGATCCGGATCGCCCTGCTCTCCGCCGACCTGCTCCGTCAGCGGCCGGGCGAAGTGGACATGCTGCGGCTGGATCCCCGCCAGTTCGAGGATCGTCGGCACGATATCGAAAGCCTCTACCTGCCGGCGGACCACATGCCCTTTCGCTCCGCCGGGCACTCGCAGGATCAGCGGCACGCGCGT
>JBKHHU010000048.1:0-19542 GCA_046539045.1 Phycisphaerae bacterium | reverse complement strand
GTGCCGCTCCGGGGGCCTCGATCTTCATAGAAGCCTTCGTACGTGCCGCTGATCGTGGGGTCCTTGACGTTCATCGTCAGCTTGTAGTGCGACTTGATATCGTGCGGCGGCCTGAACCCGTCGCTGCGGACGATGACTTCCACCGGCCCTTCGAGCGTGCCGTTTTCCAGCGTGACCTCGCTGAAGTCGACGCTGTGGTCGGCCCGGCTGAACCGGGGCGACTTGCCCTTGACCGACACGCACTTGCCGTTGCGCATCTCGACAGTGATCCGCAGGTCCCGCTGGCCGGGGATGGGGCCTCTGAGCGTGAAGTCGTGCATCGCGTTGGCCGGGTCGATCTTCGCGGTTTTCGGGACCGCGAACGTGCCCCAGATGCGCTTGTTGACCGCCGACCACGGGGTGATCTCACGCTCTGCGTACCAGCTGCGATATGTTCCGGTCGGCTGATTGCACCGGACGGTCGTCTCGAACGCGAGTCGGTAGGTTCCGCTTTTGACCAGATCTTTGCTGGTCAGGTCACAGGTGAGCGAGCCGCTGAGCTTCTGACCCTTCTGCGTGGCCTGGAAGCTCGTGACGTCGGCCGACCAGGTGATCTGCGGGTTCTTGGCGACGATCTCGGCAGAGCCGGGCACGGCCTTACCGTCCTTCATCCGGAAGGTGAGGGTCGTCTCGAAGTTCTTGTTCTGCCCGCCGCACCATTCGCGCCGTACCCGCAGGCGGACGGTTCCGTCGCCGGTGGCGATCGGATGAGATTCCCCGGCGATCACGCCCCGTTTCAGCTCCGGCTCGAACCGGTCGTCCCATCGGCCGACGGCTCTGCCGTTGCGGATCGTCGCGTGGAGCTGGAAGGGGTACTTCCGGCTGACGCACCAGGCGGCGAGTTTTCCGGTGATGTCGGTGTCGGTGACCTTGAGCGTCTGCGGGAAGGTCCATTCCGGCACGTTGTGTTCGGGCCCGACGGTGATCCAGCTCTGGACGATCTCGCCGTCGCGAGTGCGAAGGTGCAGCCGCAGGTCATCGCCCCGGGGGCTCTCTGCGGTGTGTCCGCGTTTGAACGCCATCTGCAGGCCGCGTTCGAACAGGCGGGCGCTTTCCAGGTTCAGCTCGATCTTCGCGTTCTTCGGGTCGATCCTGCTTTGGGTCTGCGGTGGGACGGGCCGGTTCTCACGCAGGTCCCAGCAGTTGACCAAGTATTCCGAGCCGCGCCACAGCAGCTTGCCGTCGGCGTAGACCGGCGTGACGCACCAGAGGTTCGGCGGGTAGATGTTCCCGAGATGCTCGGGGTTGTGCGGGTCGGCCCGCAGCATGGCCAGGCTGTTGCTCTCGGAGTAGAAGATCCGCCCGTCCCCGGCGATCAACGAGGAACAACCGAGCTGCCCGCCGTCGATGGCTCCGGTGAATTTGCCGGTTTCCAGTTCCATCACCACGATCGCGCCGCGGGAATGCTCCTCCTTCCAACGCGTCATCAGCTTCCGTGTGAACACTTCGGGGGCGAGCTTGTGCATGTAATCCTGCTGCTGGCGCGTCCACCGGCCGGGGTTTCTAATCGCCAGCCACACGTGCCCGTTGTAGATAACCGGGCTCTCGTAGGTGCAGCGGACCGGGCGGTCTGTCATCCACAGACGTTTCGGGCCGTCGAGGGTCAGCTTGACAGCCGACCAGCCGCGGGCGTCCTCGCCGTCGCCGCCCTGACAGAGCAGAATATCCCCGCTGATCGGCGGGGTGGACCCGCCATAGTGCCCGGACCGGGCCAGCGGACTTTTCCAGAGCACCTTCCCGCTCCGGCTTTCGATGCAGACCAGCCCGCCGCGGGAGACGCCGAGAACGTACTGCTTGCCCTTGTGCTCCCAGACAGCCGGGGCCCGCGTGTTGCCGGCCGCCCCCGAGCAGTGCCAGAGCTTCTTGCCGGTCTTGGCGTCGAACCCGACAAACGCCCCGCCCGGTGTGTTGGTGACCACCGTATCCTTCCCGGCCGCGATGACAGGGGAGTCCCAGCCCCAGCCTCGCGAGCCGGCCAGGCCGATCTCCTTGCGGGCCTTCTCGCGCTGCTGCTTTTTCTGCCGGCTTCGTTTGTACTGCAGGTCGCGTCGCGGGGAGCGGGGCATCTGCTTGTTCTCGATGCAGTAGGCGCGGTAGCGGAAGGCTGCCTCGGCGGCAGGGTCGATGGGCGCATCCCAGAGGTGCTCGCCGGTTTTGGCGTCCACGCAGTACATTCGTCCGATCGTGCCGACCCAGTAGGCCCGCCCGTTGGAGACGCACGGGACGTAATGGCCGCTGTGGGTATGCCCGGCCATGTTCAGGCCCTTGTCGAAGGCCGCCTTCCAGATGAGCTGTCCGGTCTCGGCGTCCAGGCAGTAGAGCACGTCTTTGGCGGCGACGCGTTTGCAGATATCGGGCGCTCGTCGGAGCTTCGGGGTCAGTTGTTCGGCTTCCGGACCGGACGGCTCGTAGGCGGCGACGTATATCTTGCCCTCGGAATAGATGGGGCAACTGTATCCGCCGTTGCCGACCTGCCTGTGCGGCCGGACGGCGCCGGAGGCCCAGTTGTGGGGCAGGGGGTTGCGGGGTTCGCTGGCCCAGAGCAGTTCGGCGTCGGACCAGGAGCTGACGAGTCTGCTTTCGCTGTCGACGGCAGCGCCGGAGCCGTCGGGCCCGCGCCATTGCGGGTATCCGGGCGAGCGGGCTGCCTGTTCAGACAGTCCCGTAGCGGTCAGCAGAAGCAGAACCAGAGCGATTGAGCAGGCGGTGTTGCGCATGATGCATCTCCCAGACGACGGTGCTCCCGGCCCCGAACGGATGCAGGCCGGGCGGTTCGCGAAATGTGCGGTCTATTATACCCAACCCCGCAGGAGGCGTGAAGTGTCGGAGGTCTCGCGGTACCGTCGGGAGGTGCGAAGTCAGCGGGCAGGCGCTCAGCCGCTGCCGTGGGTAATGCCAAACCAGCCCATGCGGTCGAATCCTTCCGGCCGGGTGGCTTCCAGGACGCGGTCGATCCGCGGTGTCGGCAGGCCCATGCGGCGGCCGAAGTGGTTCTTGAGCAATTCGTAGTACGGCCAGACCTTCCCCACCGCCCGGGCTTCCTGCCGGTACGGCCAGTCGGACAGATCGCCCAGGGCCCACGTGGCGTGCAGTTCGGCGGCTGTCAGCAGGCGATTGTCGCAGGCGGAGTACAGATCGATCCCGCAGGTCCAGGCCATCTCCGCGGTACAGGCCAGCGGGGCCAGGCCCATCTGCGTGTGCCAGAGGTCGCGGAGGGTCTCCTTGGTCTTCCCGTCGACGGCGATGTATTCGGGCATCATCTCCCGCCACCGCTGCAGGGCGACGGCGAACTCCCTGCCGTCCAACAGGAACCGGGCGATGGTCGCATGGCAGCAGATGGCCCAGCAGGTCCAGTTGTTACGATAGAGCGTCGGTTTGACTACCGGTAGAACCGTCCGTCGCAGCACGGACGCGAGTGCCGCCTCCTCATACGGAATGTCCGCCTGGCGCAGGTAATCGCCCGCCCAGATGATCGCCGGCCAGAGATAGCTGGTGTACAGGTAGGCCGACTTGTTGGGGTTGGTGGTGTCGATCCGTTTGAGCGTCGCGGACCATGCATCGATGGTCTCCGCGGCCTGCATGCCGGCCTCGAAATCGTCGCCGGCCAGCGCCAGCAGCGACAGGCCATAGGCGGCCTCGGCACTTTGCTTGAGGTTGCGTGCGTGGCCCGGCTGGGAGTGGTGGGTGTCGTCGTCGAAGCACTGGACAGGCTGGGGACGGTGCGACAGGTATTCCTCGGCGGCCCGGGTCAGGCGCGCCAGCGTCTGGGCCTCCACGGAACCCGGCTCGGCTGCCCTATCGGGTATTCGTTCGACGCTCCGGGCTTGCAGCAGGATGCCCGGGTCCGGACCCATGTCCAGGGCGAATAATTGCGGCAGGAGCTTGCCCCAGACCGGCCCGGTCGTGTTCGTCTCGAGCCCGTCGGCCCGCCATCGGCCGAGCACGCGATCGCCGATTATTTCACATTCCAGCGAGATCTCCAGCTCTCGCGGAGGGATATTTTCCGGCGCCCAGCCGGGGTAGCAGACCCGCAGGTCCATCCTGAACCGGCGCTCGTCTGCCTCGGACTGCAGAATCTCCGCGGGGACCACGCCCTGCAGGTGCTGATGGAACGTGACCGCCTCCCACGTTTGCCGCTCGACGTCGCCGAGCAGGCGCAGTTCGCGGAAGTCCTTTCGTTCGGTGCTCATCAACTGCGGGAGTGTCAGCAGGATGCTGCCTGACGGCGGGGCGACCGGCTCGACGCTTGTCAGTCCGGTTCTGCCGTCCCCTGCCGACCAGCGAACGCCCGAGACGGTTGCCGCCGCCCTCGCCGGCCAGTCCTCCGGTCCGTATTCATCCGGCTGGAGGAGTACCTCGCAGGAGAGCCCGTCGCTCTGCAGCGTGAGGTTTTCTACCGGATGCAGGGCGCGGCATGCTTTTGGCGACTGGCCCACGGCTGTCGGCGACGGCCCGGCCTGCACGGTAAGTACCAGCGGCGAACCCTCGCCGTGGAACGATTGCAGCGTATATCGTATTCCGAACTGTTGCATAATAGCGTGCCTAGCTGCGGCCCTCGACTCTGGACTTGCCGTCGTCCCTGGTTTTCTTCTTCCACTCTTCAGGCATGGGAATGTCGAATCCGCGGCTGCGGAGTTGGAGGATGTAGTTCCGGCCGCTGGTTCGCTCGTGGCGCTGCCCGGTCTCGATGAGCTTCTTGCGGCGAGTTTCCAGGAACTTCTTGTCGGGCTTGTCGGCGTCTTTGTCCCACACCTTCAGGGGCACCGGGAGGGTCCAGTTGATCTGCTTGCTCTTACGGGTAGCCGTCGCCATCGCGGAGGGGACGACCTCGGACAGGACGGCCAGCTCTTTCAGGAGCATGTAATACGAAGAGAAGCTGTAGGTGCCTCGCATGGAGTGGGCGCCGACGTAGACTTCCTTCTTCTCATGGCGGGTGAACTTGCTGAGCTTGCCGTTGCCCTCCAGCGACGCCTCTGCCAGGAGCTTCGGCAGTTGGCTGACGCGGTAGAACAGGAGGATCTCTTGGCAACGGGCCTTCAGTTCGGCGGAGGCTTCTTTGTCCTTGGCGGCCTTTCTTACCAGGTCGCCTGCTTCGGGGCCGACGCGTTTGAGTTCGGCGGTGGCTTCTTCGCGGATCTTGTAGTCCTCGTCGGAGAGCTTCTTGATCAGCGCCTTGACCTCGGCCGGGTCCATCTCCGCTTTCTGCGTGGTGGTCTGTTTGTCGTCCTTGGCCGATTCCCCGGCAGCGGCGGTGCGCGGCGACAGGGCCGTCAGCAGCAGCGACAGTGCGACAGCAGAGAGAGTGATTGTGCGATTCATGGGTGACGCTCCTTATCTTGTAAATCCCGGCCGGCCGACAGCTGCCGAGCAACCAGCCCGCATCCAGTATGGGCGATGCGGGCGGTTGCGTCAATACGCGTAGTCGGTAATCAAAAGGAGCAGCACCGCGCGGGAACAACGGCTGCCGGCTCACGCCGCCTGTCAGCGTCGTCTGCGGCGGGCGGCCCATCCGGCTGTCAGCAGGCCGGAAGTCAGGCCGAGCATGGTCAGCGGTTCGGGAATGGCGGCCGGTTGAGGCGTCACGCTGGGCGAAATAAACGCCCCTCCTGTGGGGTTCCGGAATTCCACCAGGTCCAGGGAGCCGAACCGGCCCCAGATCTCGGCTGAGCCGGTATTGTTGCCGTCGCTGGCATCAAACACCCGCAGGCTCCCCAGGGCCGGGTCTTCCTCCACGTAGAGATAGTCGGCCCGCTCCTCGGGCGTAGGGTTGATTTCCACGTCGTCGGAGTTCGTCTCCAGCACGAATGTGCCTTCAAAGGAATGTAGCTCTCCGTCCGGCGCCTCAGCCGAGATGGTAAATCCGATCTGCGAACCGCGTTTGCTCGGCAAGTAGGTCCCGTTCAGGAAGGTCAACGTGCCCAGCTTGAACAGACCATCGGAATCCGGCACCACAGACCCTGCCGGGACGAATGACAGTTCATTGCTCTCGGCATCATAGTCGGCGTAGGACCAGTGGAACTCCACGGACTGAACATTCTCGCCGCTCAGCACGTGATTTCCCCACCACTCGGTATAGGTGTAAGAGTACTCTTGATACGTACTTAGAATTTCCGTGAGATTAGTCACCTCCGTGCCGTTTACTTTCAGGATATAGGCCCCATCGTAGGCCGGATCTGGTTCATAGTCCCGGTCCCTCCGCACAAGGCCTTCGAAGTCCGTAAACGCAAAGCCGACACCGTTGGCCTGAACGCCGGCCGCGACGGTCAGCAACGCCGCCGTACACAACAGAACCCATGCATAAACAGAGCATCTGCCAGTTGAGCGAGTCATGGTCGCTTCTCCTTTCCTTCTGTAGATGAGCAGCCCCGTAACACCAACCCCGGGTACATTCATAATGTAGCGCTGCGGCCAGAACCGGACAACAGGCGGCGCCGAAATTCCGGCCGCGAGTCGGGGAGGAAAGGAAGCCCCGCATCTCAAAGTTGCCGGCGGAACGGTTGACTGATCCACGAGAACACCCGCTTGAAGAAGGTGCCGCTGACCTGGCGCGGGTCGGTCACGCGCTCGGCATGCTGCAGGTCGTCTTCGTAATGCTCCCGTAGCGTGTCGTAGACGTCCTGGTGGTCGATCAGCAGCATCAGCTCGTCGTCCTGCCGGAGCGAACGCTGGTTGAAATTGGCGCTGCCCACGCAGGCCATGCGGTCGTCCATCAGGAAGATTTTCGTGTGCAGCATGGTCTTCTGGTACCGGCGGAGGACGATTCCCTCGTCCATTATCGTTCGGATATCCTTGTGAGCCGCCCACGCCTCGAATCGCTTGTCGAGATGATCGCCCGGGATAAGCACCTCGATGGCCACCCCTCGGCGGGCGGTGCGACAGAGCAACCCGCGGAAGACGTCGTCCAGCACGAAGTACGGCGTGGCGATCCGCAGCGACTTCTGGGCGGCCCGCAGCATCCCGGCCACCACGCCGGCAGCGTCGCTGGCTCGCGGGGAGGAGGACGACCGCATCACCTGCAGGGCAACGTCTCCTCTGGCTTCCAGTTCGACCGCCCGCTCGTGCGGCTCCGGGGCGCTGAATTGGTCGACCTCCAGCCAGTTGTCCCAGAACGCCCCAGCCACGCCGGCCACGGCAGGGCCTTCCACGCGGAAATGCGTCTCCCGCCACTCATCCGGGTTGCGGGCATCGCCTTCCCACTCCTTTGCGATCCCTACCCCACCGGTGAACCCCACGCGGTTGTCGCACACCAGCACCTTGCGGTGCGTGCGGTGGATGGCCCCCGTCAGCCCGCGCCGGACGGTCCGGAACCAGCGGGCGTCCACCCCGGCGTCCGTCATCAACGCCATCAGGTCGCGGTCCATCCGGCGGGCCCCGAACGCGTCCAGCAGCACGCGAACCTGCAACCCGTCGCGGGCGCGGTCGGCCAGCAGGTGCGCGAATTTCCGGGCGATCTCCCCGGTCCAGTAGATGAACGTCAGCAACTCCACCGACGACTCGGCCCGCCCGATCGCCTCCAGCATCGACGGGAAGATCTCCACCCCGTTGCGCAGCACCTCCACCCGATTCCCGCCGATGAACGGCACCCCGAAAAGATGCTCGAAGTACGCGCGTATGTTCGTGTCCACGCCCGGCCTCCCTTTTCAAACCATGGAAGTTTCCGGGGTATCTTATCGCCCAAGGCCCGGCAGGACGACCGATGGCAGCGGGAGGACCCGGCGCCGCTGCTCGGCTCGGCGCTGGGTTCGTGCGAAACTCAGCGGTCGGTGGGCACGAAAAAACCCGGGCCGATCGAGATCAAATACCGTCAACCCGCAGTTGCATTCGTGGGAAAGAGGTTGCTGGCCACGAACATCGCGAACGACGCGAACTTGTGTTGGGTAATCGGCAATCGCGGCGCGTCGAAACTGCGGTGACTCCGCCCCGGCAGGGGCGGGAAGATCGTAGCCCCGGGTGACCGAAGGGAACCCGGGGACAGGAAGGGCCTGAAAAGATGAAGAGCCCCGGCAGGGGCGAAAGATCAAGGCCGGCCACGGAGGCCCGGAGAGCACGGAGTATTTTGAACGGGAACCAGCAGAGACCCGGTTGTTTAGCCACGAACAGCGCGAACGGCATGCATGACTTTTCGCACAAGTCCCATAGGGACGCTTGCCAGTAGCCACGCGGCGCAAGCCCGTGGAAAGAAGCCGAAGAGAATGAAGATGCCCCCCACCTCTTTCCCGCGTGGTGCGTCTCCCGACCCACCACGCGGGAACCAGTTATAGCAGCCGGTCAGGCTGCAAAAGGACAAAACAAGGACAGAATAGAACCGTCCTCCCACCAGGGCGACGCGGCCTTGCCTGCGCTCGCAGGCGGCGGGGCGATGACAAATCGCCGGTTCCGCTGTATCCTGTCGGGCGAACTGTCCGGGCGGGGCTTGTAGCGAGGCGAGGATGCCGGAACTGCACATACTGATACCGATACTGTTTGCTGCCGGGTTGGCGGCGGGGCTGGTGGATTCGGTCGCCGGTGGCGGCGGGTTGATCACGGTTCCGGTGCTGCTGGCGGTGGGTTTGCCGCCGAAGCTGGCGCTGGGGACCAACAAGTTCCAGGCGAGCTTCGGCAGCTGCACGGCTGCGATTACTTATGTTCGCGGCGGGAAGGTGGACCTTCGCGCCGCGGCGCTGGGGGTGGCGATTACGTTTTTGGCGGCAGTGGCCGGTGCGGTGACGGTGCAGTTGCTCGATTCGGAGCTGCTGGGCAAGATCATCCCGCTGGCGATGGTGGGGATATTGGCATACGTGCTGATCGTGCCGAAGCTGGGGGAGGTCGACACCAGGCCGCGGATGAACCGCGGATTGTTCTACCTGCTCAGCGGTGTGGGGATCGGGTTCTACGACGGATTCTTCGGGCCGGGCACCGGCTCGTTCTGGACGATGGCGTTCATGGTGCTGCTGGGGTTCAACATGACCCGGGCGGTCGGGCACACGAAGGTGATGAACTTTACCTCGAACATCGCCGCGCTGCTGTTTTTCGTCCTCGGCGGGAATGTGGACGTCGTGCTCGGCGTGTCGATGGCGGCAGGGCAGGTGATCGGGGCGCGGATCGGTGCCGGGCTGGTTCTGCGGAAGGGCGTCAAGTTCATCCGGCCGGTTTTCATCGTGGTGGTGTTCCTGACGACGGTGAAACTGGTTTGGGACAACTTTGTGGCGGAGTGGTGACCGGGTGAAAAGCCGACTGGAGTGGTAGGAATAGCCGGTCCGGGTGACCGCGCCAGATAGGGGCAAGAAGAGGCGGAAAGCGGCCTCCGGGAACGCCTCTGGCGGGTCGGCTTGGGGGTGGTAAAACGGTTTTTCCGTAGTTTTACGTAGCTCCAGGTAGGTTGATCTGCGCGAAAAGGCAGCGGAAAGGCGCATATCGCGCGAAACATTACGAATTGATCGGATTGGCCGACAACCTTCGGATTGGGCGATTGTCTTGGTTGATCGGACGTGGAAAACGGAACGATCTGGCGGCCGAGTTCGTATCTAGAGTACAGGCGGGTCGGCATGGGGTGCAATAACCGGCCTGCTTGTGCGTCAATCCAAAGGGAGAGATTCAATCCCTGCCAATAATCTTGAGATGTGGAGAATGTATATGATCAAGCGTTTTGCTATCGCCCTGACGTTGCTGGCGTTGCTTACCATACCCGCGCTAACTATCGCTGGAGCAGGGAGTAACGGTGATGGTGACCGACCGGCAAGCTCAGAGCTCACCGACAAACAGCGGGCTGAAACGATCGACGAGCTGAACGAGAAGCTCGCCGAGCATTTTGATGAGAAACGCTATCGTAAGGCCAAAGCTACAGTTAAGGCACTGATTGACCTTGACGGCGAGAACCCGGTGCACTGGTACAACTTGGCATGTGCGCAGAGTCGCCTGGAAGAGATCAAGCCGGCGATGGAATCGCTAAAGAAGGCGGCGTCCTTGGGTTACGGCGATCTCGGGCACATGCAGAAGGATCCGGATCTGGCGAATGTCCGCAAGCACGAGAACTATCCGAAGGTGGTTGCTGCTGTTCGTAAACAGCTGCTGAGGCAGCGTTTAGGCGAGCGCGGCGAGCGGATGCAGAAGCTTCGTCGGCTCCACGCGATCAGTGAGAAGGCCATCGGGTACTTCCACGAGAAGGAGTACGACAAGGCCAAGCAGCAGCTGAAAAGGGCGCTGAAGCTGGACCCGGACAACGCAATTACATGGTATAACATGGCTTGCGCTGAGAGCCGTCTCGGTAATCCAGACCAGGCCGTCCAGGCGCTGGAGACCGCCATCGAGAACGGGTACGTCGAGTTCCGGCACATGGAGAAGGATCCGGACCTTGAGGCTATCCGTAAGACCGGCGGCTACAAGATGATATGGAAGCGCCGCGATGAGATTCTTCGCGACCGGGCCAGGAAAATCGAAGCCACGCTCCGCAAACAGTTCGGCGAGGACTATCTTTACGAGATCGACGACGAGCGGAAGCTGGTTTTCGCCACGAACGTCGATCGGCAGACACTGGACGATCTGAAGTCCGAGCTGACGATGCAGACGAAATCGCTGCAGGAGCAGCTGTTCGATCACAGCTTCGAGCACCACGTAACGGTTGTTGTGCCAAAGAGTTGGAAGATGGGTGCGATCGGTGGATACTACCGCCACGGCGCGAAGATGCTGGTCAGCAAGAACATCGGAATGACGTTGCGACACGAGTTTACGCACGCCCTGCATTTTGCCGATCAGGACGGTCTAGGCCAGCAGCACCCGATCTGGGTGGCAGAGGGGTTCGCAACGCTGTTCGAGACGTCCGATTTCGACGGCAAGGGGCAGTTGCTTCCAACGGTCAATCGGCGGCTTAACATCCTGCAGCAACTGGTCAAGCGCAAGAAGACCATTCCCTTCGACAAGTTCATGAAAAACTCCCACGGCGACTTCATGAAGCGGGCCGCAATTGCCTATCCGCAAACGAGATACATCATGATGTACCTGTATGAAAAGGGCTTGCTGAAGGACTGGTACGACGCCTACACCGCCGGCTGGGACGAGGATGAAACCGGGATCAAGGCCCTGGAGAAGGTGCTGGACAAGGACCTGAAGGCCATCGAGAACGATTGGAAGAAATGGGTGCTCGCCCAGGAAGCCAGCCCGATGCGGGTCCAGCCGAACCAGGCGTACATCGGGATCCAGGTGCGACCGGTGAACGACGGCCTCGCGATCGCCCGGCTGATCAAGGGCTCCGGTGCCGACAAGGGCGGCCTGCGGGCCGGTGATGTGATCGTGAAGATCGACGGCAAACGAATGGTCGATGCGGGTGATCTGATCCGCCTGGTGACCAGTCATAAGGTCGGCGATACGTTGACGATAGACTATCGTCGCGACGGTCGGTACAACACGGTCGAAGTCACTCTCGGCAAGATGCCGGACCTGCGAAGGCAGCGTTAGCCTCCGCCGACAAGTCGATTGAACTTGCCAAGCCGCCGTCGGGTTACCTGATGGCGGCTTGCTTGTGCGCTACCCGAAGTGTGAGCGTCTGCGCAATTGAGCGTAACCTTTCTCCCGGTTTGCGGTTTACATCAATATAACCTGCCTTGCCGTTGCCAACCTCCCATACCTGCCGGAGAACACAATGAGACTCTTCCCACTGCTTCTGCTGATTGCCTTCGTTCCCTTTTTCGCATGCCCGGCAAGGGCCGACACCCAACCGAGCGGGGAGGATATATTGCTGGAACTGCATGCCACGCAAGCAATTCCGCGCGGCGGGAACCCGGACAGCGCTGCCGGGTTGAGCCTCTACATTCGTCGAATCGGCGGTCAGTGGAAATCCGGACTCCTGCTGGCTCCGCGCTTCAACAGCAACTACCATTCGGCTCGCGTTATTTCCGCAGAGCGTTCCGGCCGGAAGCTCAAGCTGCAGGTGGCGGCGAATCTGCTAAGCGATCCCTGGGTCAAGGGCGGCAGGGCCAGATACGAGTTCGATCTGACGCTCGGGCCGGAGGAGACGCTGGAGGGGACTTTCACCGGTAGTCTCAAAGGTGTCGCAACCAGTGGTGCTGCAAAGGGTTGGCTGATGGACCTGCCGGAGTCGGATCCGGCTGAGGCGGGCGAGCACCCGCGGCTTCTGTTCCGCAAGAGCGAGCTGCCGCGGCTCCGCAAATGGGCCAAGACCCCTCTCGGCCGGGCGGCTGTGGCGAAGATGACCACCGCTGCCGGGCTCGGCGTTCGCTATCAACTGACCGGGGAGAAGAAACTGGCGGAGCAGGCCCGGAAACTGGTCGAGCGGACGATGGCCGACCGCAGCAGCGGCGACAAAGGTGTGGCTCACCGCATCTGGGCGTGGCGCAGTGAAGAAATAGCATTGGCTTACGATCTCTGCTACGACGCCTGGCCGGAGGAATTCCGCAAGCAGGTCGCCCAGTACCTCGCCGGAATTGCCGACCGGGTGTTCTACAATCACGGCACCTTCACCGAATACAGCGGGTGGGCGATTAATGATCGCATCGGTGTGGGCCTCATCTACGGCCCGTGCCTGGCGACGCTGGCGATCGTCGGTGAGAAAACCGACCAGCCGCTGCCGGTTCCCGCGGAGTACCTCGACGGACATGACCCCCATAAGCCACTTCCGGAAATGGAATTACAGAAGGCGGATGAGGTGCCGATCAGTGATTTCGCCTCCGGTGCCGTTCCCGGGAAGCTGTTGTGGATCGGCGCGGTCCCCGTCAAGAAATCCAGCCAACTGGACGCGGACAAGCTTGCCGAGCTCCAACTGGAGGAAGGGCAGAAGGTTACGTTGATAGGCAAGACGTTTACCGCCGGTACCTTTCCCGAAAAAGGCAAGTGGAACGGGCGGCTGGATATCGTCGGCGCCAACAAACACAAGTATTTCACGACGAATCTCATTTACACCGTCATCCGGAACGACAAGCCGCGATGGGTCCGCTTCAAGGGCAATTTCGACGGTGGGATCGTCGACCCGTTGACGTTCCTCGCCGGCAAGCGGATCAATGACGGGGACGTGTTCCGCCTTGGTAAGGGCACCTACCCGATGCTGCTTGCCCTGCCGGTTTCGGAGACCAACCCGTGGGGGAAGATCACGTGCAAGCCGGTCCTGACCGAACTCGCCGCCGAGGAAGCCCGTACACTTCTGAAGGTCCGGCTGGCGGCAGCGGAAGACAGTGCCGCCGAAGCGAAGGCCGCTCTGGAGCATTTCCGCAGTACCGGCACGAGCCCGCGGTACGAAGAACTGTTCCGCATAGCGGAAGGGCTGATGTACGCCACGTTCCGCCACACCGTCGGCGACGGCGGATTCCAGCACGGCTATTCCGATGTCAACAACATGCTCAACGGGCCGATGAAGTACGCATCCTGCTACTACCGCATGTTCGGCCGGTCGCCCTCGCCCCGGCCCGACATCACGCACTCGCTGGCCCGGAGGGTCATGTCTGCCGTCAAGCAGTCCGACGGCTCGTGGACCATATTGGACATCAACGGGAACGCGGGATTTGATATTCACGGCTGGTTCGAGTCCCGGGATGTAACCAACGAGACCTTCGCGGCGCTGCTCCCGATCACACCCGACGAAATGCGACAATGGACGGGGCCCAGATGGCCGGGCTTTGCCGGCGGCGATCTGGAAAAGAATGTCTCACCCCTGCTGACCGGTGGGCGAAACCGGGTCGGCGAGGGCAAGCCTTCGCTCAACAGTCTTCCGGCATGGGTGCTGGCAGCCTCGGGCCCGGCCAACGTGGAGACCACCGCCCCGCCGCTGTTCTGGCGAGCCGACAGCGACGGATGGTACGCCTTCCGTGACAGGCATCAGGGCGTCGACGATTGCCTGGTCCAGGTGTTCGCCAAGCAGCGGATCGCACAAAAATGGAACCGCCAGAACGCCGGAGCCGTCCGCATCCAGGGGCTGGGAGAACACTGGTGGATCGGGCCGCGAAGTCACGAGCAACTGCGAGAGTTCGAGAGCGTCCCGATGTACACAGGCGACTGGTTCCCCGACGGCAGAGGCCGGGCGAAACAGGTGTGGTACGCCCCGAAGCGCAAGCAGGGCGGGGTGCACGTGGACCTGTCCGAACTGTACGCCACGCCGACCGCAAATACCGTCGTCGTGGACAATTACGATGGATCGATGACCGTCCCCGGGGCTCTGAAGAGCCGCGGGATCACCGCCCGCCGCGTCGTCGGAGTGGATTACTCCGGCAAGAGCGGCTCGCCGTGCCTGGTGGTCATCGTCGATGAATTCGAGGGGGCATCCAACCCGCACCGCTGGATCTACCAGCTGGACAGCAAGCAGGAAGAGTACGGCAAATGGAAGATCGTGAACGATGCGGGCAAGGAAGCCAACCGGCAAACCGTCAAGAAGTTGTGGAAGCAGACAGGCAAACGCTCGGTTCTGCCGAGAGGTTGGCAGTTCCAGATTACCCGCCACAAAGACGTTCCGGAGAAATTCGTTCCGACGACCGAGGCGAAAGTACAGATCCACGGCGACGAGTTCACCGTCAGCAAGGGTCGGGCTACCCTGCGGGCAAAGCTGATCCACACCGGCGACAACCCGCTGGAGTTGAGCAAGGACGTCGAGTCGATCCTCCGCAAGCGTCTGCACGGCCACAGCCATGGCGTCGACCGCATCGGTTCCTGGGCGGTCAGGACAACCAGCAAGGGCAGCTTCCTGTGCGTGCTGACGATCCAGAAGGGAAAGGCTCCGGAGATCAAGGTCAGCGGTGACGGGCTGGACTCCGTCATCACCGTCGGCGGGCAGACAGTGTGGTACCGCGACGGGAAGGTGGTCTTCGGCGAAGGCGAGTGAAAGTCGTAAGCATCGGCTGCAAACCGCTTTAGTGCGTTTGCTGCCTCAGCCATTGCACCGCCCGGGGATGAGCCTTCCAGGCAGCGCCGATTTCGAACGCCGTTGTTTGGGCTTCGTCCTCTCCGCCAAAGCGGATCGAGTCCGATGGGTGGTCTGGAATCTGTCTTCTGCCGGTGAAATAGTTTTCGACGAAGGGGTTATCTTCCCTGGCCAAAGCCAGCAAGTCCGCCGCGCCCTGTTCGTCACCCAGCAGGAAAACAGTGAGGATCCACCCCCATTGCCACGTCGCGGCCGGATCATCTTCATAGGCGCTCAGGAGTTCGTGGGCGTCGTCAATCTTGCTTTGCTGCAGGTAGATCTCCAGCAGCCGATATCGAGAGCCGATGTGGTCGTGCGGGTCCAGCTCGAGCAGTTCCAGAAAATGTCCGGCAGCTTCATCAAATCTGCCGCTTTCGCACAAGAGCTTAGCCAGCCGGCTTCGGGCTCGCATGTAGGGGCGTGTTCTTACCACGCCCCAGAAGTGGCCTCGATCATCCTCGAACGCCTCCTTGCCCAGCTTCTCCTCGGCGATCTGAACGGTATTCTGCATCCCCTCGACCAGATCGTCACGTGACTCGCAGCCGATCTCGACTGTTATGCGAAGGGCGTCCACGCAGTCCGGGTCCAGACCGAGCGCCTCATCCAGCAGCTTGAGAACGCGTGCCGGGTCGCCGCTCTCCATCGCAGCAAAATAGAGCATTTGAGCACGGTATTCCGGGTCGCTTTTGTCGGTCTGGTCGAGTTCCAACATCATCTTCTCAGCGGCAAACCCGAAGCTGCAGTCCGGCAGCCTCCCACCTCGCTGAGCGCGAGTTTGGTCCCTGCGTTTCTTTCTGCGTTTTCTGAATTTCTGGCGTCGCTTTCTGTCCATCGTGTAACCTCCAACTGGGATGCGGCAGTTTACCGGCTGAGGCGGGAATTGCAATGCAGTATCGATAATCCCGGAAGGGCTTGTTCTGTATATGCGGTTCCACGTACAAAATAGGTGTCGCCTCCGGCGAGCCGGTGGCTTGAGGTTCTGAGGCGTTCCTTACATCCGCCAGGAGTTAGAGCCATGTCGCGAAGATGGTGGACAACTCTGTGCATTTGCGTTGCCGTGTCTATCGGCTGTGAGAACGACAAGGCTCCGGATCGTCCAGGGAATCCGGACCGCGGTGGCGATGACCGGGCTGCCGTTCGGCAGGTGGATCTGGACCAACTGCCTGCGGCGGTGCGTCAGCTGGTGACGGAGATGCGCCGCGGCAACGCCGAGGAGCGACGGGCTGCCATCGAGGCGCTGGGCGACCTGAAGGCTCAGGCAATTCCTGCGCTGCCGGAACTGCGGGGGCATCTGACGAGCGAGGATGCCAGAACCCGCATCGCCGCCGCCAAGGCGGTCGCCCAGATCGAGCAGGCCCGACGCGAGCAACCGCTGACGGTCGCCGAGGTGGCGGGAAGTTACGTCACACGTCCCAGACAGGACGAGAAGAGGCCCATCAGCGGGATCTGGAAGACCAAGGAATCCGACGCGCCCGTTGCTCCATACCGTCTGCGCGGCGCGAGAGAAGGACTGACGGTTGCTCGCGGATTCCTGTCCCGGGTGCCGGTGAGCATCAACGAATCCGGGCAGGCGCAGATGACGGTTTCGGTACCCGACGAATTCCGCAACGACTTCAACGGCGCAGCGGAACTGGAACTGGTGGCCCGATGCGAACTGGATGGGCAGCGGATGCTGGTGACCGCGTCTCGGCCGCTCGGCCTGGGGCAGATGTTTACGCTGTATCTCGTCCTGGAGCGGGCGCCGCTGGAAGAGGGGCAGGAGGGCGAACCGGACCTTCGGGCCATGGCGAAACTGACATTCATCGGCGGTCGCGATATGCTTGAGGCGGCTGGGTTCCTGGTGATGGTGCCGCAGCAGTAGTCGGCCCCCGACCATCGACCGGACGGTTGCCCCGGTCTGATCATCTCCCGCCGTTTCCGGCAGGCTCTCCCCGTCGGCATCCCTGCCGGTACAGGAACATAAACTCATTGGGACCGTGATGGATCAACTGGATTCCGATCCGTTCAGGCGCAAGGAACAGGCCGCCGGTTGCCCGGCAGCCTGCCTCCTCCTTTCCCATCCTGTCTTGTTTAGCGGCGTTTGCGTCGGAGCAGCACCGGCAGGCCCAGGCTCAGCAGGGCCAGCGTCGCCGGTTCCGGAATCAGCGACAACTGCGAGTTGGGAATGACCTCGCCGTCGCCGTTCTGGATATCGGTTCATCGTGGCCGCCCGGATCCGCAACGAGACACAGGCGATGCAGGAGGTCATTCTCGCCCGTTGCGACGGGCTGCGCAATGGTCATAGCGTGGAGTTCGAGCACGAGCATGGCCGGCTGATCGTGGCCTACTCCGACCAGCGGGCCAGGAAGGATGCCTACAACCGCCAGCGTGGCCTGCGTCGGCTGCGTAAGCGGATCAGCAGCGGACGGCTGAGCAAAGAGCACCTGAACAACCGCGGGTACAACCGGTTCCTCACGCTCACCGGCGAGGTGACGGTGGAACTGGACGAGGCGAAGGTCGCCCAGGCCGCCCGGTGGGACGGGTTGAAGGGATACCTGACCAATACAAAGCTATCGCCGGATGCCGTGATCGAGAACTATGGGCAACTGTGGCAGATTGAGCGAGCGTTCCGAATCTCCAAGACGGATCTGCGGATCCGGCCGATGTACCACTACCGACGTCGACGGATCGAGGCGCATGTGCTTGTGGCATTCGTGGCGTACACGATCTACAAGGAGTTGGAACGACGGTTGGGACAAGCAGGAATGACGATGAGCCCCAAGCGTGCGGCCGAACTGACCCAGACGATGTACGAAATGACCTTCCGCCTGCCCAACGATCCGCAAGATTACCGGAAACTACTCCAAATGGACCCCGAACAGCAGGCCCTCTACGATCTGCTCTACTGATCAACCCCCGGGTGTCCCAATGCGGAAGTCAGGAAAAGCTCGCGCCAGAGAACCCGAGCATCTCCTGCATCACTGCCAAACAGATACGGTTAACCACGGAGGGCACAGAGGGCACAGAGTTTTTTTAAGTCACAAAGGACTCAAAGGCCACGAAGACCACGAAGGTTTTCTGGTTGTCTTTCGCTTGGGCTACCAGGCGCGGTCGAGGCCGTCGCGCCCCTGAATGGAAACACAAGAAGAAGCCGTTCTTGGAGCTCTTCGTGGTCTTAGCGATCTTCGTGATTCAAGAAAACACCATGCAAAACCCTCTGTGCTCTTCGTGGTTGGTTAGCCGTACGTGACTAGCCCGAGCTTGCGAGGGTGCTTGACGATTCCTTCAGCCCCCGGCAGGGGGGGGGCCCGGGCACAGCAGTTTCTGTGCAGGGTGAAGCATCTCGACACCAAAGCCCCTGCACCTCCGCGGCTCACCCTTCGTAAAATCGTATACTACATTTCGCTTTTCGGGATACTTCTGCGTCGTGACCGGTCTCTATAATTGGACTGAGCGTGGGGCGGTCGCTCGTTTGCTCATTCGTTTGCTCACATTTCTTAGTTCCGACCGCCACGGATCCACGCAGCTCATCAACCCTTTTAGATCTTGTGAGGAGGTCGCTATGATGAATTTACGAAACTTTGTTGTGTTCCTGGCCGTGGCCGCGTTGGCCACAGCTTCGGCAACTGCGGGAATGGTTGACGGTAGTTACGTGCTCTCGGGAGACGCCGGTGATACGGGCAGTCCGGTGGATGTCACCGCGGCGGGTCCGTATGCATGGGCGATATTCGCCGATGCCGTCGACTCCAACGACGACGGCATTTATGAGCCGACCGAATGGAAAGCCGGCGGGCCGATGATCGGCATCTCCGGCAGCCAGTCCGGCGGTGGCGGGAATCAGTACGGAAACCCGGTTCCGGTGGATCCGATTATGATCGGCACCAACCATGAGACGCCCCAGTACTTTACCTGGTCCGATGGTGCGGTCGAAACCAGCGGCACCAAGACCAACCCCGACACCCTCCGCATGCAGAACCCGCTCGGTTGGCAGAGCGGAGATGGCTTTCAGGACGTGATCCGCAACGGTGACGATGAAAATGATCCAATCGATACCGATTACGCCGATTCGCTGGGCGACTGGCTCTCCGATCCGGACTACGACCTTGGAATCCTGTCCATCGTCGTTCCGGTCGAGGCCGGCAGCGGCAGCGCTGATGTCTACTTCGGTACCCGGCGTCTGAGTTGGATCATGGGCGCACAGTTGAGCGTGGACGGCGAAGTCTGGGAATCCGACGAAGCACCGCTCTTTACCGACGGCATCAACATCGGTGCCAAGACCAACAACGTGCTGAGCATCGACTTCACCGCTGATGAGGACCAGGACCTGATCATCACCTTCACCGCTCAGGAAGTTCAGGGCGACACCAACCGTCGCTTCGACATCCAGGCTGTGACGGTCGTGCCCGAACCGGCGACGATGGCCCTTCTTGGCCTCGGTGGTGGGCTGGCACTGCTGCGTCGTCGCAGGAAGTAACCGCTTTCGGATCTGTATCAGCTTACGCACGGGCGGCCCGCTACGGGCCGCCCGCTGTTATGCGCTTTCAATACTCTCGGCAAGATCCCATCCCGCAGGGACCGGTTGTCACCGTGAGTGGTTGTCTGGAACCAAGGTTCGGCTATAATCGAAGCGGGGTTCAAGCCAATAACCG
>JBKHHU010000209.1:0-5665 GCA_046539045.1 Phycisphaerae bacterium | reverse complement strand
TCGGCGAATTCCTCCAGCTTCTCATCGCGAACCAGCTCAGCCAGCGGTTTCTCGGTGATGTTCCCGATCTTCCAGTGCTTGAAGACGAAGTGGTCGCAGACGTACAGATCGCCGTTGAATTCCAGAATATGAGCGTTGGCACAGCGTTCGGCGAAGCAGCACATCGCACTGGTGTTGTAGATGATCTGGTGGATGATCGCGTCGATGTACC
The DNA here is from genome assembly GCA_046539045.1 of Phycisphaerae bacterium. GTDB lineage: Bacteria > Planctomycetota > Phycisphaerae > SM23-33 > SM23-33 > JBKHHU01. The sequence goes on along the minus strand of JBKHHU010000209.1, from coordinate 5,454 downwards.
GCTCGCTGACGCGTCCGACGTCGCGGGCGGCCCAGATCTCGAACACGTCGAGCATGAACCGGCCGAACTGTTCGGGGGTGCAGGAAAAATCCGTCGGCTTGCCGTCCGGCGTGCGTTCGAGAATGGGGATGAACTGGAGATAGTTGATCCCGCGATTGGTGAAGTAGCGGTAGATGTCCCCGGCGTGCGGCGCGTTGACGCTGTTGAGCGTGACGAGCACATTGAATTCCACGCCGCGTTCTTTCAGGCGCTCCAGCCCCGCCCACGCGCGATGGTAGCTGCCCTTGCCCGCGTGGTCCTTGCGGAACGCGTCGTGCCACTGGGCCGGGCCGTCGATGCTGATGCCGACCAGGAACTCGTGCTCGGCCAGGAAGTCGCACCACTCGTCGTCCAGCAGCGTCCCGTTGGTCTGCAGGGCGTTGGTGATCACCTGCCCGGGCTTCTTGTACTTCTCCTGCAGCTCGACGGCCTTCCTGAAGAAGTCCAGGCCGATGAGGGTCGGCTCGCCGCCCTGCCAGCCAAAGTCGCACCGTTGCGGCTGGGCTTCGGTGTACTGCTTGACGTATTCCTCCAGCAGCTCCTCCGACATCGTGAAGCCTTCCTCGCCCGGGTACAGCTCCTCAGGCTTCATGGTGTAGTAGCAGTACTCGCAATCGAGATTGCACACACCGCACTTGGGCTTGCACATGATGTTAAACGGCTGGCACAGCGGGGGGAGGTTCGCTGATTCGCTATGGGTATCGGTTTCGGTCATCGTCCATCACTTCCTGGGGGAAAAACGGTCCCCGCAGGATAGCAAATCACGCGAAATGCACCAAAGACGTTTTGGTCGCGAGGGGAACGAATCGACAGCGGTACGGGGCAGTCCGGACTCGCCTGAGGCGACTCCCACCCCTCCCAGAAGAACGCCGTTCTCTGTTGCTCTGGGTCTCTGTGTGGAACCCCACCGGCGGTCTCTGCCGACTCACTTGCCCATCAGCATGCGCACCAGGGCGACGACGGCCCGGATCAGCAGCGTCACCGTCAGCAGGAACAGCAGGTTCGCCCAGATGTAGGTCAGCAGCGGCCAGAGATCGTTCAGCGCGTCGAAGCTCTGGAAGATCGCCCCCAGCAGGCCGATCACACCGGCGATCAACACCACAGCCAGCAGGTACCACCGCATGTCCCGCCGGGCCGGAGCCAGCCGAACCGACAGGCAGGCGACGAGGTACACGAACAGCGGCGTCCGCCAGTCGGCCCAGTCGAACTTCGTCCACGCTTCGGTCATGCGTCGCAGCAGGTCCAGCTGCGCTTCGAGATACTCCCAGAAGCCGTCCCAGCTGCCCGGAAGCTCGCGCGGCATCTCGGCAGTGTCGATGATCCCGAGAAACCCGCCGATGAACGTCTCGATCACGCCGGTGCCCAGCAGGTAATGACAGAGCACGATCGCCCCGCCGCACGCGACCAGCGACAGCAGCGAAGCGACAATCAGCCCCAGCACGCGGAACCTGCCGGTGCCTGTCTCGGCTTCCCCGGAGCCCTCCGACTCGCCGTCGGTCAGCAGCTTGGCCCGCCGAACCTCCCCGCCGGTAATCAGCGTGCCGAGGATGTAGGCCATCTCAGCCACCAGCGTGCCCGGCAGGAGGGCCCAGTCGACGTACCTGGGCTTGACCATGCCCGACCACAGCCGGTAGATCCCGGCAGCGGTGAACAGGATCAGGAAAAACGTGATGATGAACGAAAGATAAAGGTCCATTGCGGCGCATCCTTGCGCGAGTGCCTATTCGATGGTGATGCACGGCTCCTGCGGCGACAGACCGTCTACGTCGTTGACCTGGGCGCCCTTCGGCGCGGGGACCGGGCCGTTCAGCAGCGGGTCGCCGGTCTCCTGCATGTGCCGGTCCAGGCGGGAGCGGAGGTCTTTGACCACATCGGCATACGCCGGGTCGTCAATCAAGTTATTCACCTCCACCGGATCGAGCGTCAGGTCGTATAGCTGCTCCATCGCCGGTGTGCGCTGGTCCCAGCCGGCTGCCATGAACAGGGTCTTGGTGGGGCTGTCGTCGCAGTTGGGCAGAACCGGCGTCTCCCGCTGGTCGAACCGGCGGATGTATTTGTATCGCCGGGTGCGGACGCACCGCATCGGCTCGTAGGCGGCGTGGTAGGTCACGTCGGCGAACAGTTCCTTGCGGACGCTCCCGGCAGCTCCGCGCGCCATCGGCAGGAAGCTCACCCCCTGCAGCCAGTCCGGCCGGTCGATATCGAGCCACTCACACAGCGTCGGGAAGATGTCGATCTGCGAGACTATCCCGTCCAGCACCTTCCCACCGGTGAACACGCCGGGTCCGCGCATCAGCAGGAGCACGCCGATTCCGTGATCGGTCAGGTTGCACTTCATCTGCGGGAACGCCAGGCCGTGATCGGTCGTGCAGATGACCAGCGTGTTTTCCTCCAGGCCGTTCTCGGCCAGGCACTCCATCAGTGTGCCGACGCTCAGGTCAAACTGCTTCATCCGATTCTTCAGGCCCGCATAGTCGGCGCGGGTTTCGGGCGTATCCGGAAGCGGCGCCGGCGGCATGACGTACCGCGGGTCGGCATGGGCGGAATCCTCCACCCAGTCCCGGTGCGGGTCCGTCACCCCGATGGACAGAAAAAACGGCTTGTCCGGCGTGTATCGCTGGGAGAAGAACTCGCGGACGCGGGGGATAACGCCCCAGTAACGGTCGCCATGCTCCGGCCGGTCGTATCTATCGTAACCGAGAATTGAGCGGTCCTGCCCGACGTGCTGGAAACCGATCAGCTCGGTGTAGTAACCGGCGTTTTTTAAGGTATGGGCGATGTGCTGTTTGTAATCGTTCAGGCGGAAGCCCCGATGGGCCAGGCCGATCATCCCGCTGCTGTGAGCCCACCGGCCGGTCACCAAACCCGCCCGGGAAGCCGAGCACGTCGGGCCCGCACAGAACGCCTTGCGGAAGGTAACCCCCTGCTCAGCGAGCTTCTGCATGTTGGGTGTGGGCATGTCGTACCCATAGGGCGAGATGTACCTTCCGGCGTCGTGAGCGTGGACGTAGACGATGTTGGGCCTGCTCATTTCTCTGCTCCCGGGTTGTCCGGACAAAGGATCTGGATAGAATAGGTACAGGCGCCGGAGGGCGGATGCAAGGGCCTTGACGCACCCGGAGAGGAAAACCCGGAGGCTGTCGCCTGAAAAATGGCTTTCTACGGGGGCAAAAACGGCTTGCAAGAACGAGTTCTGCTGTTAGAATACCCGATTCTCGCATTGTGACAGAAGCAGTATGCCTGTTTCGGACGACGTTGGTCGCCCGAACGCGTAACTGGAGAGAACGTAGTGGCAGTCAAGATCAGACTGAAACGAATGGGTCGTACGCACCGTAGTTTCTTTAGAGTAGGTGCGATGGACGTGCGCAGCCCCCGCAACGGGCGCATGATTGAAGAGCTGGGCTGGTATGACCCCAATTCCAAGAGTGTTCAGGTGAAACTGGACATGGAACGGGTGAACTACTGGCTTGGCGTCGGCGCGCAGACCAGCGAAACCGTCGCGAACCTCATCAAGAACTACAAGGAACCCGCGGAACAGCCGCAGGCCAAGCCCGAACCGGTCAAGGCGCCCGAACCCAAGGCCGAAGAGCCGAAGGAAGAGCCCAAAGCCGAGCAGGCCCCCCAAGCCGAAGAAAAGGCTGAGGAGCCCAAGGCCGAGGAAACCGCGGAATCCAAGTCCGAGTCCAGCGAAGAGACCAAGGCGGAGTAACCCCTTTCCGTCTGATTCGGACGGCAGGTGGAGGCCTTCATGTCGCTGCGCATCGACATTCTGACGCTGTTTCCGGACCTGTTTGACAACTTCCGGGGCACCAGCATTGTCGGGCGGGCGATCAATCGCGGGTTGGTCGACCTCGATGTCACCAATATCCGCGATTTCGCATTGGATCGGTACGGAACCGTCGACGACAACCCCTACGGGGGCGGACCGGGCATGGTACTGATGTGCCGGCCGATTTTCGACGCGGTCGAGCATGTCCGCTCGCAGGCCCAGCCGGACGGTGAAGTGATTCTGCTTTGCCCGCAAGGCGAGCCGCTGACGCAGGATACGGTCCTCGAGCTGAAACAGAAGCAGCGACTGATCCTGGTGGCAGGACATTACGAAGGGTTCGACGAGCGGATTCGCACCGGCCTGGCCGATCGGGAGATCAGCCTGGGCGATTTTGTCCTCTCCGGAGGCGAAATCCCAGCCATGGCGCTGACCGACGCGATCGTCCGCCTGCTTCCCGGGGCACTCGGGAAGGATGAGTCGACCCACGAAGAATCGTTCATGATGGGGCTGCTGGAGTACCCGCAGTACACCCGGCCCCGCGAGTTCCGCGGCATGGAGGTCCCGGACATCCTGCTCAGTGGCGATCACGCGAAGATCGCCGACTGGAGACAGAAGCAGGCAGAACAACGGACCAAACGACGCCGCCCCGACGTCTGGGAGCGATACCTGCAGGCACAGAACCCGCAGGAAGACCAGCCGCCAAGCAAATAGCGATACCGACGTACAGAGAAACAACCCATCGCTGTCGAAAGAAGTCAGCGAAACGCAGCAGGAGAATTGCCGTGAGTATGGAACTGCTCAACAAAGCCGTCGAAGGCAGCATCAAAAAAGAGAAGCCCAAGTTCGAGGTCGGCGACACCGTCAAGGTGTGGGTCAAGATCGTCGAAGGCGAGAAGGAACGTCTGCAGGCGTTCACCGGGACCGTCCTGGGGATGAAGGGTGCCGGAATCCACGAGACCTTCACCGTCCGCCGCATCGTCGCCAATCAAGGCGTCGAGCGCGTCTTCCCGATCCACAGCCCCCGCGTTGACAGTGTCGAAATTGTCCGCAAGGGCCGGACCCGCCGGGCCAAGCTGTACTACCTCCGCGATCGCGTCGGCAAGAAGACGCGTCTCAAGGAAGTCACCCGCACCCGCACCAAGAAGTAGGTTCCGTGGCCGTGTGGCCGTTTCGACGCAAGCCCAGACCGCTCGGCGAGCGGGGCGAACGGCTCGCGCGGAAACTGCTGAAACGAAGCGGCTGCAAGATCCTCGCCACAAATTACCGCTGCTCCGGCGGCGAGATTGACCTGATCGTCCTGGAACCGAACTCCCGCAAGGAGCCCGGGTCCGGGACGATTTGTTTTGTGGAGGTCAAGACCCGCTCGACCGACAAGTACACCACGCCCGAGTCTGCCGTCGATTACAAAAAAGCCCGCCGCGTCCGAAAGGCGGCAGGACACTACCTGGCCACTCGCGACACCTCCGATTACAACACCCGCTACGACATCGTATCCATCGTGATCCGAAACGGAGAGAAACCGGAAATCAAACACCTGAAGCGAGCCTTTTGAGCCACAGGCGTAAGCAACACGGTTCCGCGTGGCAGGTCAGGAGACCCACCACGCGGAACAGGTAAACATCGCACAGCGGTTGGCGGGTCTCCTG
>JBKHHU010000208.1:0-5668 GCA_046539045.1 Phycisphaerae bacterium | reverse complement strand
TGTTATGTGCCGCAGGGATTGTGGTTTTTTTCGTAGTTTTCCGTAGCTTTCCGCAGGTCTCCGCAGCGCCGGCGGGTGCCGATGGTGCCCGGCCGATGGTGCACCCTTCCGAAATGGGGGTAGATGAGAAGTGGCACTGCGTCGCGGCAGGGGCGGTAGTGCAGAACCCGCGGCCGTCAGATCGTGATCAGTCCCTGCTGGATCGCGTGGCGCATGAGCCCGGCGATTCCGTCGACCTCGCACTTGCGATAGATGTTGTAGCGATGGTTCTCGACGGTCTTGGAGCTGATGTGAAGGCGGCGGGCGATTTCCTTGCTGCTCAGGCCTTCGCACAACAGCTGGACGATCTCGATCTCGCGTTTGGACAGCTCGATGCTGGGCAGCTTGGTCTTGCCGGTGGCGTCGTAGCTGGTGGAGATGTCGTTGACCAGCAGTTCGGCGGCGTCCGGGGCGAGATAGACCCTGTTCGTGGCGGCCATGCGAATCGCCTTGAACAGTTCGTCCGGGTTGTCGTCGAGGTTGACGTAGGCCTTGGCACCGGTGCGGAGGGCGGCGTAGACCTGTCCGCGGCTGGCTTGGTCGCTGAGGACGACCAGCGGGAATTCTTCCTGCATCTGCTGGAGCGTTTCGCGGATGCGGTGGAACGTCGCGAAGGGCCCACCGGACAGGACCAGGAGGATGACGTCGGCATCGCAGTCGTTGTGCTCGAGATGCTCGGCGAGTTCCTGTTCATCGGCGAAGACCTGCAGGACGGAGATCTGCTGCTGGGAGAACATCGACTCCAGTGCCTGACAGACGATTTTCCTTCCGCCGACAAGCATCAGGGACACTGAATCCGCTGCGTCGTTCTGAGTGGTGTATTCCGACTGATAAGACGCGTCGTGTATATCTGCCATGATTTTCAGACCCCGATGGATATGATCCGGGGAAAGCCTTCCTTTGGCCACGGAGCACGGCCGCCTTGCCGTGCCTGCCTTGCGGCGAATCTTCCTTGCCCAACACTGTTCAGCGGAACCGGACAAGGAGATTTCGAAATGCGATCTACCTTCCAGATCCATCGCATTATAGACGCGAGGTCGGGCAATCCTAACTCAAAAGTGTAAAAATAGCTACTCGGTCTCACTATTCTGGGTTTGATTCTCGTAACAGTAGCTATTGTCGGCCAGATCCCAATAGAACTCCGGTAACTTTCGGGTTGAACCTCGGAATTCTCTGTCAAAGGTCACAAATCGGCTGGGAAGTTTCCCCCAGTTTGCGGGCAGGAAGGCAATCTGGAGCGGCGACCGGGGTTGTCATCGGCAGTGAAAGTGCGGATTTCGCATGACGCGGGGCTGTGAAGACAGCGGGCAACTGGGCAAGCACGGGTGCGGCCGGAGCACCCGTGCTGCCTGGACTGGTTGTCTCGACTGTTCGGCGGCGGCCGAGCTTACTGGTACTTCTTGTATTCGATCCCGGCCTGCTCGCACTGCTGCTTGAGAGCGTTGACGGCGGTGGCGAACAGTTCCGGGCCGGTGTAACCCTTGAACTGCTCTGCCTTGGCCAGGTGCGGTTCGAGCGTCATGTAGCCTTCCCAGTCGCGTGCTTTCAGGTCGGCGAAGATCTGCTCATACTGACCGGCGCCCTTCCCGGCGGGGCAGCAGGCCGACGCGCCCGGCTGCTTGTCCTTGATGTGGAAGTAGTCCGTCAGTTCCGCCAGTCCCTGCGTCCAGCCGTCATCGTACGGGGCGACCTTTTCTTCGACGTAGTTGGCCGGGTCGAAGATGCCCTTGATGCGATCGTGCCCGAGCGTGTTGATGATGTCCTTCACGCCGTCGGGCTTGGCACCGTAGATGGCTTTCTCGTTCTCGTGGAAGAACTCGCAGCCGTTGGCTTCGGCGATCTCGAGCATTTGATTCAGCCGGTCCATCACGCCGTCGCGCTCGTCTTGGATGGTCTTGCCCGCGGAGGGATAGAAGCTGAACATGCGGATGCGCTTCGTGCCGAACACGTGGGCCATCTCGCAGCAGTGCCTGGTCATGTCCAGATGCGGCTGGAAGTCGTCGTCCATCTTGATCTTCCCGAGCGGCGAGCCGATGCAGGGAACCTGGAAGCCGCGATCGTCGAGGCGTTTCCTGTACTCTCTGGCCTGCTCGACGCTGAACGTGGAGACGTTCTTGCCGTCCACGCCGCGGATGTCGATGCACTTGACGCCGTTGGCTTCGCAGACGTCCATCTGAATGGTCAGGTCCGGATCGATCTCGTCGGCAAACGCGCTGAAAATCACCATGGTGTAGTTCCTTCCTCTTGGGATTATGCTTGAAGGCAAGATGCTACCACCCTCACCGCCTGGTGTCCAGAGCGCGGGGGCTTTGGTGGTGGTTCTGTTCAGTGGGGGTTTTGTGGCCACGAACTGCACAAACATCGCGAACGGGGAATTGGGGCTTTTTGCGTTCGTGTTGTTCGCGGTGTTCGCGGCTAATGGGGTGTCCGATGGTGAATCAGCGGATTTCGCTGAGTGGACGCGCTGCAGCGTTGCGGAGACGAAAACGTCTTCCTTCGTGCTCTTCGTGGCCTTCCGTATCTTCGTGATTCAAAAAGACAACAGTATGAACCCTCCGTGATCACCGTCTGCTCCGTTGTGGATCAGCATGTTCAAGCTGCCCAGGCACGAAAAAGACCGGCTCGCTGGTGGGCGATGCCGGCCTTTTTGGAAGGAGGAGGATTGTTCAGTGGCGGGTTACTTCTTGTCCGGTGGGGTGATTTCATAGCGTTTGATCTTGTTGTGCAGCGTCGCGCGGGTAATGCCCAGCAGGTCGGCGGCGCGGGTTCGTTGCCAGCCGGTTTCCTGAAGTGCCCGGACGATGAACTGCTTCTCGGCCGTCTCGAGCGAGAAATCTCCCGGATCCGTCTTCCGCTCCGGTGTTGACGGAGCGACGGGCCCGGCCGGTCGCTGCCGTACGGCCGGCGTCTGGGGGTCGGACCTGTGACACTCGATGACCAGGCTGACCGGGGTGATCAGGCGCGTCGGTTCGAGGATCATCGCCCGGTCGATCACGTTCTTCAACTCGCGTACATTCCCGGGCCAGTCGTGGTTGCACAGCTTGCGGAGGGCCTCTCCGGTGAGTCCGCGGACCCTGCCGTCGGGATTGAGCGGGCTGTGCTCGACGAAGAACTGCGCCAGCACGGGGACATCCTCCCGTCGCGCCGGCGAGCCCAGCGCCGGCAGCTTGATCGGCAGCACGGCCAGTCGGTAGTAGAGGTCTTTGCGGAAGGTGCCTTCGTGGGCTTCCTTCAGCAGGTCGCGGTTGCTGCTGGCGACGATGGTCGCTTCGCAGCGTCGGTCGGTGGTGTCTCCCACGCGCCGGAAGGTGTGCTCCTGCAGCACGCGGAGCAGCTTGGCCTGCAGTTCCAGCGGCATCTCGGAGATCTCGTCCAGAAAGATCGTGCCCTTGCCCGCAGCTTCGAACAGCCCGACCTTGTCTTTCGCTGCCCCGGTAAACGAACCGCGAACGTGCCCGAACAACTCGCTCTCCAGCAGGTTGGCGGTCAGGGCGGCGCAGTTGACTGCCACGAACGGCTCGACGTTGCCGGTCCGCCATGCGTGGATCGTCTGGGCGGCCAGTTCCTTGCCCGTGCCGGTCTGGCCGAGGATGAGAATCGGATTGCAGTTGCTTTGGGCGACCAGGCGGATCGTCCGCATCACGCTCTGCATCCCCTCAGACCGACCGACCATGCGGACCTCGTCGTGGGCGTGCTCGCTGAAGAAGTCCCGGATGTCCTGTGAGTTCATCTCGCCGAAGTGGTCGGTGTCGTGCGCCCGGGCGGCCTGGGCGGGGTCGCTTCCGATCGAACGGCTGAGCATTGTCGCGATTCCGGCAGCTTCCTCCGGTGTGAGGCGGTCCGTGACGTCTGTTGCGTAAAGGGAATCGGTGTAACACATTTCCTGCTCCTTTGGTTCCTGCGTATGTCGTGTAGAGAGAGGGTGCGGAGGTTATCCGCCGATGTGTCGCGTCCTGGCCATCTTCTTGAGCTTGTCAAGCAGGGCCTTGTGCCGCAGGCAGACGCTGCTCTCGCTGATGTCCATCACCTCGGCGATCTCGCGGAACGTCATGTGGTCGCCGTAGTACATCATCATCAGCCGCCGGTCGTTGCTGCGGAGTCGCTTCAGCAGGGCACGGCAGAGGTCTTTGGCTTCCATCTGCTCCAACTGCTGATCGATGCGATAGTCGGCCAGGTCCAGCTCGGTGTTGCCGTCGTCGGTGACCGGTTCATTGAGCGAAATGTGGTGCGGGAGCTTCTTCACGTTGCTGCGGCGAACGATCCCGTCCTTCCGCATTTCGTCAACGGCCATAAACAATGCCTTGCGTGCGGCGAACTGGGGAAACGGCACGCCGCGCTCGGGGTCGTAGAGTCTGGCGGTGAGCGTCAGGCCGAGCAGGGCGTAGCTGTACAGATCGTCCCGGTTGACCCACATGTAACGCCGCTTGAGGCGGGCAGCGATTTGACGGGCCATAGGCACGTGGTCTTCAACGAGGTTTCTCGTATCCGGCTTCATGGCAGTCGTGGCGGGCATTGGCGGCTCCTTAATGGCTTCTTTCTTCTCCCGTTTGGCGACAGGCTTCGTGTTGTCCGGCCGGGAACTAAGATGGGTCGCGAACTGTCCCGACTCGACGCACACATGATGGGCCGGTTTTGAGTTTTCTTCAACAGGGCTGAACCCTCAAAGCCGTGGGGCAATAAATGTAGAGTCGGTCGGCAGGTTAGGAGTATTCAGGGTTTGGTAAAACGTTAGAAATGGCGGGGTATTCTCGCTCTAAGCCCCGGTTGGGGGGGAGTGGCCAACGCACCCAATATCTTGGGTCGGGCAATCGCCGCTGATCGGTCAGGGGTATCTACCTGTGAGCGCTGAATTGAGGGTTTTCACCTATTCGGATTTGCGGGCGAATGGGATCGCTTTCCACTGAAACTCCGAAAAATCCCTACAGATTTTGTATCAGGACACAATCGGAGAAGAGCGGTTAGTGATGTAAGTTCACAAAATCCGACGTTTTTGGCCCTGCTATGCCGGCGGGGGCTTGTCGGATCCTGTGGGTTCATGTTGCCAATAGCAATATACAACGAATAATCGACGGATGAACCCGGAGCAGGATTCGGGTGTCCCTTTTCCTCAGCCCGGGCAGGGGCGGCAGATGCGTTCACCGGGCGATGGCCTCTTTCCTGGTTGGCAGGAGACCCACCACGCGAGACAAGGATGGACGGGCTGTTGATGCTCACACAGAGAGGCAGAGAGACAGAGAAGGGCAAAGTACAAAGGACAAAGTAGAAAGTACAAACTACAAAGGACAAGGCGAGTCCGCGACGCCCTGGTGTAAGGAGGCTTTTCCTGTTGCTGTTTTGTCTCTTGCAGCCTGTAGGGCTGCCACGAATGCAGTCATCGGCTCAGCGTTTGAGCGGTCGTGGCAGACTTTCAGCCTGCGAACAACAACAGCAGCATGGATACTGTTGGCCGAACTTTTCCCAGGGTCAGTCGCGGAACGACCGCGCCTGACCCTTCGCTGCAACGTGTCAGCCTTTCAGGCTGGAAAGCAACAGCCAGACTAAACAGATACGGGTCGGGCTTGCCTGCCGGAGGCTAAAAGACCCACCACGCGAAACGTGTGGCCGTCGCCCCGTTTTCCCCGGGTTTCCT
>JBKHHU010000207.1:0-5696 GCA_046539045.1 Phycisphaerae bacterium | reverse complement strand
GAGGCCCTCGGCCGGCAGGCGACGCTGAAGGTGTAGCAAACCACCGAGGGCACAGAGGACACAGAGTTTTTTCTGGTTTCTCTTAAGTCACAAAGAACTCGAAGACCACGAAGGCCGCGAAGGATTTCTGGTTCTCTGACTGCGGAGCATCGCGACCAGCCGGGTCGCGGCGCTCCGAAAGCGGAAGCAGGAGACCAAGCCGTTCTTAGTGATCTTCGTGGCCTTGGTTTATCTTCGTGCTTAATAGATGACTACCTGAAGATCTCCGTGATCTCAGTGTCCTCCGTGGTTCAGAAGTTTGATAAAACCACGGAGGTCACAGAGAACACAGAGGGTCTTACGGGTTTCTGTTTAAGTCACAAAGAACTCGAAGACCACGAAGGCCTCGAAGGTTCTGTGGTTCTTCTGACTGCGGAGCATCGCGACCAGTCGGGTCGCGTCGTTTCGAAAGCGGAAGCAGAAAAACCAAGCCGTTCTTTGTGATCTTCGTGGCCTTCGCGGTCTTCGTGATTTAAAGCGAAGAGCAACAGAAAGCCTCTGTGATCTCGGTGCCCTCTGTGGTTCAATGATCGCAAGTGGAGAAATCCGCCGGATCGGTTCGGCGGGACTGTCCATATCGTTAGAAGCGGGAGACACCAGCATGCACCCGGTACTCAACAGGAACACCTTCTTCGTGAAGGAACACATCGGGATGTTCAAAGCCGCCAACAACTACGACATCCTCGACCCGGAAACCCAGGAAACTCTCATCCACTGCCGCGAACCGAGGCTCGGGATGTTCACCAAGTTCTTCCGGTTCACGAAGTACAAACCGATGACTCCGTTCAACGTGGAACTGACCACACCGGACGGCCAGCCCATTCTGCAGGTCGGCAGGGGCATCACGCTGTTCCGTTCGCGGGTGGCGGTGATCGATGAGAACCAGCAGCCGCTGGGCGGATTCAAGCAGAAGTTCTTCAGCCTCGGTGGTGCCTTCAACGTGCTGGATACCAACGATCAGCCGATGTGCATGCTCAAGGGCAAGTGGACGAGTTGGGAGTTTTCGTTCAACACTCCCGACGGCAGGTCGCTGGCGAAGGTGACCAAACAATGGGCGGGGCTCGGCAAGGAGCTGTTCACCTCGGCAGACAACTACGTCCTGAGCATCGACCCGTCGGTCCCCGAAAACGATCCCGTCCGCCCGCTGATCATGGGCGCGGTCATCTGCATCGACATGGTGCTGAAAGAGTAGGTTCCGGCCAACCACAGGGCACAGAGGACACCGAGAGTTTTTACCGGTCTCTTCTTTCGTCACTAAGAACTCGAAGACCACGAAGACCACAAAGGATTCCTAGTTTTCTGTCTGTGGAGCAGCGCGATCAACCGGGGCGTGCCGCTCCGAAAGCGGAAGCAGAAACCCAAGCCGTTCTTCGTGATCTTTGTGGCCTTGGTCTATCTTCGTGACTTAAGAGAAACCAGAGAAAACTCTGTGTCCTCTGTGCCCTCCGTGGTTAATAACCCGCCGCATTGCCGACGGTTACTTGAGTTGCCGGACCAGTCGCACGAATTCGTCGCCGCGTTGTTCGTAGTTGACGAACATGTCGTAGGAGGCGCAGGCGGGGCTCAGGAGCACCGCGTCGCCCGCGTCGGCAAGGTCGGCAGCGAGCGTGACCGCCTGCTCCAGCGTCGTCGCCCGCATGAGAACGGGGATGTCCTCGGCCCGTGCATCATCCACAGCCGCTGCGATCTGGCCGGCAGTGGCGCCCAGCGCGATCACGCCCTTGGCACGCTCAGCCAGGAAGCGTCCCATCTCCGCGAAGCTGACGTTCTTGTCATACCCGCCGACGATCAGGATCGCCCGGCGGGGCTTGAACGCGCCGGCAGCGACCATCGCCCCGCCCGGTGTGGTGCACTTGGAGTCGTTGAAGTACCGCACGCCGTCCTTCTCGGCCACCAGTGAGAGCCGATGCGGCAGGCCGGTAAAGCTCTTCAGCGCTTCTGCCGCCCGCTGGCGGGGGACGTTGAACTGTCTGGCGATCGCCCAGGCTGCCCGCGCGTTGAGCTGGTTGTGCTCGCCCGGGACGGCCAGCTCGAAGGGCTCCTGGTCGCTGCCGAAGAATTCGACCCTGCCCGGGGCGTCATCGGCCCAGCCTCGGGTAGGTTCATCGTCCCGGTTGAGGATCAGCACGTCATCAGGCCCCTGGAAGGCGAAGATGTTCCTCTTGGCTGCGGCGTAGGCGTCCATGGTTCCGTGGCGGTCGAGGTGGTTGGGCGTCAGGTTCGTCACCAGGGCCACGTGCGGGCTGGTGGCGATCAGCGGCAGGTCCTCCAACTGGAAGCTCGACAGCTCGAGCACGACCACGTGGTCTTCGCGGATCTCGGGCAGTGTCTCCAGGAGGCTCCTGCCGATATTCCCGCCGACGTGGGTGGTCCGCTGCGTTGCGAGGATCGCCCCGGCCATCGCGGTGGTGGTGCTCTTGCCGACCGAGCCGGTGATGCCCGCGATCGGCGCGTTGCACCGCTCGATGAACAGGTTGATCTCGCTGGTTCGCGGCACGCCGGCTTGCTCAGCCCGGCCGATCAGCGGGCTCTCCTTCGGCACGGCGGGGTTGACCACCAGCAGGTCCGCGTCGGTGAAGTCCCGCTCGTCGTGCCGGCCGAGATGCAGCGTCACGTCGAAGCCGTCGAGTTGGGCGACGGAGTCCTTCAACGCCGCCGCGTCGGCAGCATCCGAGACGGTGACAATCGCCCCCTGCCGGCAGAGCCATCGCGTGACTCCCACGCCTCCACCGAAGCGCCCGAGCCCGACGACTGTCACGCGTTTTCCTTGCAGTTCCATGGTGTTGTTCCGGCTGTCGTTCATCGTGCGCGAATTATCCGGATGGCGGGTCTCCTGACCCGCCATCAACTGCGTAGCGTTGATCGTGCGGAGTTGGTGGGTCGGGAGACCCACCAACCGTGCGCGAAAGTATTACCGACCGTACTTATTCGATCGTCTCGGCCGGGCCTAGTGCCAGCGTCGCACAGCGTTGCATGTCATACGTCCGCGCCACGTCCAGTACCTCCCCAGTCGTGGCGGTGAAGAGCGTCTCGATCTGTTCCATCAGCGGGACGTACGCCTGGCGGTAGACCCAGTCGAACCCGACCGACGTCAGCCTGCCCATCGGCAGCTCGCCCTTGGCGGTCGCGGCGGTGGCGATCTTGTTCTTCGCCGCCTGCAACTCCGTCTCGGTGGGGCCCTCTTCCAGGAATTTCCCGATCACGTCCCGCGCGATCTGCAGGATCTCAGCCGACCGCCCCGGCTCGCCGGACAGGAACGTCATGAACGTTCCCGCACCGTCCATCGGACTGTAGCTCATGACCGCCTCGTCGGCGACGGCCGGGTCGACCAGTGCGTAATAAAGCCGGCTGCCGGAGACGTCGCCGACGATCACCGACGCCAGCGTGGCAGCGTACCGCGCCTCATCCTGGGCGGACGGGGCGGCTGACATCATGGCCACGGTCTCCCGCACCAGCGACGGGTCGTGTACCACCAGCGAGTTGGTCGCCCCGTTGGCCGGCTCGACATGCCGGGGCGCTTCCAACGGCACCCAGCGGCCGCAATGCGTCCGGGCCTGCTCGACCAGCGCGTCGAAGTCGACATTCCCCACCGCCACCAGCGTCACGTTGGTCGGTGAATAGCGGCGGTCGAAATACGCCTGCATGTCGTCGCGCTTCATCGTCTCGATCGACTCTTTCGTCCCGAGGATCATATTCCCCAGCGGGTGGTCGTGGAAGTACTGGCTCATGAGCCAGTCGTAGACGCGGAATTGCGGCTGATCTTCATAGAGGGCGATCTCCTCGAGAATGACATTCTTCTCGATGTCGAAATCGTCCTGCCGCAGGCTCGGGCGGAGCATGTCGCCCATCAGGTCCATCAGCTGGGCCTGGAACTCCGGAAGCACCGCGGCGTAGTAGACGGTGTTCTCCTCGGAAGTGAAGGCGTTGTAGTTGGCGCCCAGCTCGTCGAATTCCCGGTTGACGTCGAACGCGGTCCGCCGCTCGGTGCCCTTGAACATCATGTGCTCGAGGAAGTGCGACACGCCGGAAACTTCCGGTGTCTCGTCCCTGCTTCCGGTGCGGGCGAAAAACCCAACCGCCATCGACTGCGCCTGCGGGTTGACCTCCGCGGCGATTGTCAGTCCGTTATCCAGTGTGGTGTGTTTGAATTCCATGTCTATCCGTTCGCTCCGTCGACGCTGACGCCTTCCGGGCCGATCACCAGTACGGTGAAGTCGGTCGCGGGCATCTGGCGGAGATAGTCCATTACCTGATCGATCGTCACTTCCTGCGTGGCCCGGGCGATCTGCTCCAGGGTCCGCACCTGACCGAGCAGGTACCAGTCGCTGGCCATGCTGCCGGCCCGTGAGCGTGTCGACTCGCCCTGCATCACCAGCCCGCTCTTGAGCTGCACGCGAGCCCGCTGCATTTCCTCCCCGTCGATGCCCTCTGCCAGGCGGCGGATCTCGCCGGTGGTCACGTCGAAGGTTTCCTGCGTCAGCTCCGGGCGGGTCCCGACGTAGGTGAAAATGCCCGCGTGGTCCTTCACGCAGTGGTAGCTGCTCCCGACGCTGTACGCCAGGCCGCGCTTCTCGCGAACTTCCGTGAACAACCGGCTGGCCATCCCACCGCTCAGCACTGTCTCCGCCAGTCGGGCCGAATAGTAGTGCTCGTGCCCGAGCGGGACCGTCGCGTGACCCATCGCGATGTGCGATTGGGCGGAGTCCTTCTCGAGGTGGTTGACGCCGTTTTCCGGCGGGGTGATTTCCAGCGGCGGCAGCGCCGGTTTGGTCCAGTCGCCCAGCAACTCGTCGACGTGCCCGACCAGCGTGTCCCACTCGAAATTCCCCGCCACCGAAACAATCGCTCCGTTGGGACTCAGGCAGCGGTTCAGATGCGCCCGGATCGGCTCTGCCGTCATCGCGCGGAGGGTCTGCTCGTGCCCGAATACGCACCGGCCGAGCGGAGACGGATAGAACTTCTCCCGCAGCAGGATGTTCGCCTTGCGGGCCGGTTCGTCCTCCAGCCCGAGCACGTCCTGCAGGGCCAGTTGTCGCGACGGCTGGAATGTCTGATCTTCCAGCCTCGGCCGGCGGAGGATGTCGGCGTAGATCTCCAGAACCTTCGGAAGGTTTCGCCCCAGTTGCACAGCCGAGAGAACCAGGTGCGTCGACCGGACGCTCTCGCCGTGATCGCAGCCGAGAGCTTCCAGGGCGTCGTTGAGGGCGCGGGTGTCCATATCCCCGGCCCCTCGGAAGAGCCATTCGATGCCCACGTTGCCCGCACCCAAGGCGGGCTCGGGGTCATACGCAGCCCCGCCGGGAAGGGCGATGGTAAACGCCGCCGACGAAACCAGCGGCATGGGCATGCCCAGAAGCGTCAGCCCGCTGGGGTATTCCTTTACGTGAAACGTCTCTGTCATTCAGGTACTCCGGACAAAAGTCGAGGAACCAACCATTTTCGGGCCGGGGACGGCTTTTGTCCACGAATTACACGAATTGGCACGAATTAGTGGGCTGGCGCCTGATGGGGGGATCCCGCCGCTCTACACGGCTAACGGCTTGGGTCCACAGATTACACAGATGTCACAGATTGTTTTGGCTGGCGCCTGATGGGGGATCCCGCCGCTCTACACGGCTAACGGCTTGGGTCCACAGATTACACAGATGTCACAGATT
>JBKHHU010000206.1:0-5701 GCA_046539045.1 Phycisphaerae bacterium | reverse complement strand
GTCGGCGAAAGCGTTCCGGACAAGGACGGCGATGCAGGCAATGCCGTAGCATTGCTGAAGCAGCCGGACGCAGGCAGGAGCGTTTGCAGCCGGCTGAACCGGAAAAGAGTTTTGTCACTCGCTCTAACGCCTGCAACGCGAGAATTATACAGCAGACCGGAGCAGATCGCTCGCGCTCAACATAGAGATCAGCTCCCGGCGGCTACTTCTTCTGCCCCTCGTTCTTCTTGTACATCGGCAGGTAGCGGTAGTAGACCTCGAGGGTAAGCGTGCTCAGGGCGGTGGAATAGACTCTCCCGCCGCGGTTGCCCCACTTGCTGTTGTCGTCCCAACTGCCGGCCATTTTGCCGGACTTCTGTTGGGCCGCGACGAGGTAATCCCGCATCCTCGTGTTCCACTTGTCCCAGCGCCTGCCCTGCATCTGCATCATCGCCATGGACGCGTAGTAGTAGAAGTAGTAGTTGTCCTGACCCTTGAGCTTCTGGTTGCGCAGGATGAATTCGCCGGCTTCGCCGGCCTGCTCGCGGGAGAGTTCCTGCCCGAGCAGCATGCGACTGAAAGCTGCCTCTGCCGTCATTGCAGGCGTCGCCGACGGGTTGGTGTACCCCGCCAGCATCTTGTGCTCGGAGCGGCTGACGCTGTTGAGCCACTTCAGCGCGAGCTTGCGATTCCGCTCGGGCAGTTTAAAACCAAGCCGCTTGCAGCTGTGCAGAGCCATCGCCTGCCAGCCGAGAACCGACGTATCGCAACTGCGCTCGTTGGGCTGGTATCGCCACCCGCCGAGCATCTGGTTCTGGGCCTTGAGGATGAACTTCGCCCCCTGCAGGGCGACTTTCTTGTATTTCTCCTCACCGGTCATGATGGCCGCCTCGGAAAGCGCCAAGGTCGCGATGCCCTGGTCGTACATGTCGCCCCCACCGCGGAGATCGCCGTTGCCCTTGTGCGTCTTGAGCAGGTAATCGACGCCCTTCTTTGCGGTCTCCTGGTAGGGTCCGGGGTTGGTCGGTGTGTGGTCGGAGGCGAGGAATGTCAGCAGCGCCAGGCCGGTGACGGCATTGTCCTGCTTTTTGTTTCGGTGCCAGCGGCGACGCCGGCCGTGATCGTCAATGTTGGTCCACCGGCCGTCTTTCTCCTGGTGACGCGAGAGGAACACCAGGGCCCGCGCGACGGCAGCTTCGGATTCCTTCGAGCCGCCCATTTCCTCCACCAGGCGCTGACGCTGCTGGTAACTGCGCTGATGGAACGACTCCGGGCTCGCCAAGCGGCCGGCATCGAGGGTTCCGCCGGGACCAATGAGCGGCGCGATGGGCGCCACGGCCTCCACCTCCACGTCGGCGACGTTCGGCGCCGACGCGTGGGCCAGTGACTCAGTGACCTCCGCCTCCGTGTTGGGAAGACGCTCGGTGGACACCGGCTCGAGCGATTCCCGTGCGGGGCCCGCTGCGTATTCCGATCGCGTGAGTTCCTCGGTCGGCTGCTCGGGGATGCCCACCTGCTCGGTCTGCTCACTGTCGACCTTGGCGGCAGGGACCGACGGGGGCGTGATGGTGATGTCCGCAGCGGCGTCCTGCAGGTTCACCGCCACCGGCACGTGTTCGGTTTCGATCTCGCTGGTTTCCGTGTCCCGCACAGCCACGCTGCTGCCCTCGATCACATGCGTGGTCGGCAGGGCGACAGGGTTGGTCGTCAGGTCCGAATCGTGCTCGACGCTGGTGGCGGTTTCCGTCCTGGCCAGTTCGGCATCGGACTCGGTAACGTACGGCCCTGCCGGCTGGGTGGCTGCGACCTTCGTTGCCTTGGGCGACGGCCCGCTTACTTCCACTTCCGGAGCGACGCGGACCTCGATGGTCGGCGAGAGCTTCTCCGGCGCATCGGCGGTGGTTTCGGTAGTTTCCACCTCCCGGACCATCGACGTGCTCATCGCCTCGGTGGGCGCCGCGGCGATTTCGACCTTCTCCGGTTTGCGGATGGGCGTTCCGGTTTCGACCTCGGTCTTGACGATTTCCGATTCCAGCTCCGGCTCCATCGACGGCTCTGCCGCTTCGGTGGGTTTGACCTTCTGGCGGTTGGTGAATTCGATATCGGGCTCCTGGCGGACCAGTTCCGGTTTGGGCAGCTCGAGTCGTTCCTGCGGTGGTTCGGGCGCCGGTTCCTGCGGGGCCTTGGCCTCCAGCCGGATCGGCGAGGGGTTGATCTGACTCGGCGGGACGTTCTGTTCCAGCGGCGGAGCGGTGGCTTTGGGTGTCGACGGCGAGGGCGTTCGCTGCACGTCGGTGAGGGTGGCATCTGCGACGGGCAGCTCGCTGACCTGCTCGCGGGCCTGTAGCTTGACTTCGACCTCGCGGGAGATTTCCAGGTTCACCGCGGTTTCCATTCCGCTTTCCCGGGCGACATACTCGTAGATATCCGTCGAGACGCTATAGAGTCCCAGCAGGATGGTCAGGAGGATGTGCACCAGCAGCGAGATCGCCAGACATTTCTGGATCGTGCTCAGGTGCTTGTAGCCGATCCCGCGCATGAACATCAGCAGCGGCACGAGCAGGGCCAAGGCGATCAGCAGGGCCCACCAGCCCCAGCCCAGCGGCATGTCGCGCCGGTCGGTGACCGCGTAGACCTCCTTGGAGCGGGCCTTGTACAGGTCGTATTGCTGCCCGTCGGATCGGTCGGAACTGAAGTACAGCAGGAATCCGCCCATCGCCAGGTGCGGATCGGCTTCGTTGGCGGCGGAGTTGATCTCCGGGCCGAGATTGTGCAGGCGTTTGGCGGTATTGCCGTCAAGGCGGCAGCGATAGAGGTCGAATTGCCCGAACCCGCCTGGACGATTGCTGGCAAAGTAGAGAAACTCACCGTCCTCGGTGAGGCTGCACGCACCTTCGTGGTACGGGCTGTTGACGCCCTGCAGCTCTTCGGCCGCCTGCAACTGCAGCGGCCGGGTGGTGACCGACCGGCCATCTTCCGTAACCACCGGCTGGCTCTGGGCGGCGTCGGAGGCGGGATCTGCAATGAACAGGTCGTAATCGCCCGGGTCGCCCTGTCGGATGGTGGCCCGCCACTTGCCGTCGGCGAGCTTGGCGGCAGCTTTGCGATTGGTCGCGAAGATCAGCCGCCCGTCCGGAGTCGGGCACGGGGAGTATTCGTTGAACTCGGTGTTGACCGCGGGGCCGAGGTTGACCGGTTCGCCCCAGCCGCTTCCGGTGCGGCGGGAGGCGTAGATGTCGTATCCGCCGAAACCGCCTTCGCGATTGGAATAGAACACCAGCACCTGTCCGTCGGCGGTCAGTCGCGGCCCGAGTTCATCGGCGGGGGACCGGATATCGATCAGCGGTTCTGCCGGCGTCCACTTCCCGTCGACCTTGTAGGAAACGTAGATGTCGGCGCTTTCCTTCGGCAGGCCTCGGACGAAGTAGAGTTCCTTGCCGTCGGCGCTGAGGCACGGCTCGTACTCCTGCCGGATGGTGTTGATCTGCTCCGGCAGCGATTCCGGGTTCGCCCAGAGCACCTGGCGGACGCGGGCAGCGGAGTCGGCCCGACGAATCCCGTCGCCATCGGTCCAGACCGTCCGCCGGCCGAGAAAATACCACGACCCCGCCGCCACCGCGACAATGGCCAGCATCGCTGCGACCGCGGCGATCAACCAGGAAAGCGACCGGCTCTGTCTGTTTTGCGTCTCGGCCATGTGATGGTAACCCTGAGACTACTCGACTCCGGCGCGTGCGGACTCCTGGAACAGGTAGCCGACGTTGACGGGGTTGATGCCGCGTTCCCGGCAGAGCGCGACGACTTCCGCGAAGTACTTGTGTTTGCTTTCGCCGTCGGCCCGGACGAGCACCTGTCGTTCGGTGTCTTCCTGGGCAACGGTGGTCAGCAGGTCCGAAAGCTGCTCAAAGGTCTTGCTGGTTCCGTTGATGACCAGCGAGCCGTCGGGATGGATGTTGACGATGAGCTGCTTGGGCGGCGCGCTGAGCGGCTCGGGCGCGCTGGTGCCGGGCAGTTGCACAGCCAGGTCGCGTTCCTGCTGGGCGAAGGTCGTCGCGACCAGGAAGAAAATCAGCAGCAGGAAGACCATGTCGATCAACGGCATGAGGTTGATCGATTCTTCGCCTTCGGTTTCTCTGTCTTGAATCAACATCTATTGTCACTCCGCTATTGCAAGAGCGTTTCCGCCTATGGTCGCAACGGGCAAAACGGGCAAATGGCAAATCCAGCGGCAAATAGCAAATCTCAAACGACAATTTTCAAAGAAGGACCAAACGGCAAAACTCTAAATCTCAAACTGCCTGCCCGGGAGGCTGATTTGGAACTTGTCATTTGAGTTTTGGAACTTGTTTGCCATTTGCTTTTTGCTGTTTGTAGTTTGTCCTCTGCCGTTTGCCGTTACTGCCGCATTTGTACTTCGTACTTCGTCATTTATCTCCCGGCCCCTTTGCGTTCGTCGCCACGGGGGCTGTCGGCGGAGGGGTTACGGGACTTGTCGCCAGCGACGGCACATCGGTGATGCTCTCGATGAACGCGACCGACGCGTCGTTGATCTCGTGGACGATACGTTCGATCTTGCCCTGGAAGTAGTAGTAGAACGCGAGGACCGGGATGGCCACCAGCAGGCCGGCGAAGGTCGTGACCAGCGCGGTGTAGATGCCCTCCGCCAGCGAGTTGACCTTCCCGAGCCCGACTTCCGACGCCATCTGGAAGGCCTGGATCATGCCCCAGACGGTCCCGACCAGCCCGAGCATCGGCGCCACGCCCGCGACGCCGTAGAGCATGCGGAGGTTGCGACGGAGGCGGGAGATCTCGTTGGCCCCGGCGTCTTCGATGGCCTTCTCGACCGCTTCGTCGCCCTTGTGCATCTTGCGGATGCCCGCAGCGGCAACGTTGGCCACCGGCGAGCCGTTTTTGTGGCACATCTCCAGCCCGGCCCGGCGGTCGGGGTTCTCGCGATTGAACACCTGCATCAGTTGCTGCAGGAAACCCGGCGGGATGATCCGCGAGCGCTGCAGCGCGATGAGGCGTTCGACGATCAGAACCAGCCCGCCGATGCTCAGCAGCACGATGGGGACCATGAACCAGCCGCCCCGCATGAACAGCTGCAGGATGGAAGTCTCGCTGGTTTTCTTGACCACGTCGCCGGTCTGGTCCGGCGCGGCACCCTGCTGGGCAAATACCACCGACGTGCCCAACACAGCCACCACCACCGCCACCAGGAAGTACGGCGGAACTTTTCGTATGAATCCGACTGCCAGCTTCACCGTTGTATCTCCTTCGTTCTTCGCCGGAAGGCGAAAACCACAAACCGTCCGGTGTAAAACAACACAACTCAGATAGCCAATCTCAAACGACAAATCTCAAACAAGGACCAAATGGCGAAACTGCAAATCTCAAACTGTCGCGCCCGGGAGGCTGCTTTGGAACTTGTCATTTGCAGTTTGGAACTTGTTTGCCATTTGCTTTTTGCAGTTTGTGTTTTTAGTTCCAAATCTCAAACAAGGACCAAACAGCGAAACTCCAAATCTCACACTGTCGCGCCCGGGAGGGTGTTTTGGAACTTGTCATTTGTGCTTTGGAGCTTGTTTGCCATTTGCTTTTTGCAGTTTGTGTTTTTACTTCCGCATTCGCAAGGCGACAGGCAAATAGCAAATCTCAAACGACAACTCTCAAACAAGGACCAAACAGCGAAACTCCAAATCTCACACTGTCGCGCCCGGGA
>JBKHHU010000205.1:0-5759 GCA_046539045.1 Phycisphaerae bacterium | reverse complement strand
ACTCACCGAACGAGCCAACCGATGCCACAGAGCGTAACAATCCGACTTCCCGCACCGCTGGCGGCGGTCAGCGTCTCGGAAGTTAACGACCCGGACGAGCCGCACCTCCCGCAGAGCGCTGCCGAACTGGAGCAGATGCAGCAGCAGATCGCCGCGGAGATCGGCGCCAAGGCCGAGCAGATCGTCCGTCAGGAGCAGGGCAAAATCGCCCGGGCGCTGCAGGCTCTGCAGACCGCCACCGCCGAACTGCAGCAGACCCAGCGGCAGATCGTCACCGAAGCCGAATCGCAGATCCTGGACCTGTCGATCGCCATTGCACGGGCCGTGCTCAACCAGGCGGTGAACGTCAAAGACTACGACATCGACCCGATCGTCAACGAGGCGCTCGGCCGCATCCCGGACGCCCAGGGTGTCGTTGTCCGCCTCCATCCGGCGGACCTGGAAGCCTGTTCGCTGGCCACTGAGGATCAGTCTCCCTTGGGAAATCTGCAGTTCGTTGCCGACCCGTCGGTCGCTCCGGCCGAGTGCCGCCTGGAGTGGTCAGGAGGCGTGGTCGAATCGACTCTTGACGCCAAACTCTCCGTCGCTGCCGAAGGGCTCGGCGGATCGGAATAGAACATGGTACTGAACCTGGATAAATACCATAGCCGCCTGAAGAAGCTCGACCTGTCGCCGTCGCGCGGGCTCGTGGTGCGCGTCGCGGGCATGACTGTCGAGTCCAAGGGCCCGCCGGTCGGCATGGGCGAGATGTGCCAGATCCGCCTGGCCGACGGCCGTCGCGTGCCGGCCCAGGTGGTCGGTTTCCAGGCTCAGAACCGCCTGCTCATGCCGCTGGAAGGCATTGAGGGCATCGCCCCGAACGATGTCGTCCTGGCTGGAAGCGCACTCCGCGGTCTGTCCGTCGGCCCGAGCATGCTCGGGCGCGTGCTGGACGCGCTCGGACGGCCCATCGACGATCACGGCCCGCTCGAATGCGACAGCACCGTCCCGCTCGAGACCAACTGCCCGACCCCGATGAGTCGCACCCGGATCCGGGAGCCCCTGCCGTTCGGCATTCGTGCCGTTGACGGCCTGTTGACCATCGGCAAGGGTCAGCGAATCGGTATCTTCGCCGGGTCGGGCGTGGGCAAAAGTACGCTGCTTGGCGAGATCGCCCGGGTCAGCGATGCCGATGTCAACGTGCTGGCGTTGGTCGGCGAGCGAGGACGCGAAGTCCGCGAGTTCATGGAAGAATCGCTCGGGCCGGAGGGCCTGGCACGCAGTGTCGTGGTGGTCGCTACCAGCGACACCTCGCCCGTCCAGCGGGTTCGCGTGGCGTTTACCGCCACCGCCGTGGCAGAGTACTTCCGCGACAGCGGAAAGAATGTGCTGTTCATGATGGACTCGCTGACGCGATTCGCCATGGCCCAGCGGGAAATCGGCCTCGCTGCCGGCGAGCCGCCGACCACCAAGGGCTATTGCCCCAGCGTCTTCAGCATGCTCCCGAAGCTCACCGAGCGTCTCGGCTGCACCGATCGGGGCAGCATTACCGGAATTTACACGATTCTCGTCGAAGGCGACGACATGAACGATCCCGTCGCCGACCAGGTTCGCTCGCTCCTGGACGGGCACGTGGTGCTCAGCAGGAAACTGGCAGAGCAGGGGTACTACCCGGCCATCGACATCCTCCAGAGCGTCAGTCGTCTGATGAACACGGTGGCCGGTCCGCAGCACAAGCGAGCCGCCCAGCGGTTCCGGGCGATTTACTCCACCTACCGCGACGCCGAGGACCTGATCAACATCGGCGCCCTGGCAGAGGGGGCCAATCCGAAGATCGACCTGGCGGTGCAGTTGATCGACCGCATCCGCGGTTTCCTGATCCAGCCGATCGGTCAGGCGAGCGACTATCGCACGACACTGGAAAAACTTGACGAAATTACCCGTCCCTGGGAGCAGTTGACTCCGAATGAACAGAGTGGAGGGCAAATGATGCCTCCGCAGGTTCAGTTCGAGGAGATGGGTAGATGAGAAGGTTCCGCTGGTCATTGCAGAGATTGCTGGACGTGACGCTTCGGCGGGAAGACGCCCAGAAAGCCCAAGTGCAGGCGATAGCCGGACGCATCGCAGCGGTCTATCGCGAAATAGAGGCGGCCGAGGCGATGAAGGCGGGCATTCTTACCGCCTTGTCCCGCCAGGGACTGATGCGGCGGATGGCCATTCACGACGTAGCCGTCAACAGCATCGCCCGCTACGAGGCGGAGAAGCGGAACCTGCAGGAAACCGTCGAAGTCCTGCAGCGGGAAAAGCAACAGGCCGCGGAAAAACTGCTCGAGATCCGAATGTATCGCCAGATGCTCGAGAAACTTCGCGGAAAGGCGCACGACGAATACCTGCGGCAGGTGCGCCTGGAAGACCAGAAGTTGCAGGACGAAAGCGCCGTGATGGGCTTCGCCAGAAGCCTCGCCGACGGCAGAACCGGATAAACCAGTCGCACAGCCTTCTCCTGGAGAAGCAATATGAAACGCATAATCATGCTCGGGTCGCTGACGCTGATGAGCTTCGGCATCGCATTGGGCGCCACGTGGTTGTGGAACCGGATGAGCCGGTCCGATCAGACGTCGAACGTGGAGCCGAAGGCCAGCGTGCTGGCCAAGATGGGCAGCGAAGGCGGCCTGGGGGACCTGCGCCCGAAAGAAGAGAAGCTCGATCAACTCATCGCCGATCTGAAGAAACGCCGCCAGCAGTATGAGGACCGCGAGCGGAAACTCGCCGAGCGGGAAAAGCAGTTGGATATTGCCCGCGAGCAACTGACAGAGCAGGCCCGCGAGCTGGACAAGCTCCGTCTCGAACTCACCGCTCCGATGACCCGCGTCAAGGAAGCCATCGCCGACCTGGAGAAACGCCGTGTCGTGATCCTAAAGAGCGAACGGGCCCAACTGCAGCACCAGGCCAGCATCTACGACAAGATGGATTCGGCGGCAGCCTGTGAGATCGTCGAGAACATGGTCGGTAACGGACGAGCCGAAGATGCCGCCAAGATCCTCCGGTTCATGAGCGAACGCAACGCGGGAAAACTGCTGGCGGAGATGAAAGACAAAGCCGTCGCCGACAAACTCTTCGAGATCATGAAGAGGATTCAAGAGGAAGGATAACCCTTGGACCTTGCCACAATTATCGGAATCGTATGCGGGTTCGCCCTGGTCATCATCGCCATCATGGGCGGTACTGCCGGGGGTGGTATGTTCCTGCACGTTCCGTCCATGCTGGTCGTGGTCGGGGGGATGGCTGCCTCCACGCTGATCCACTTTCCCGCACCCACTGTGCTGCGGATCTTCTCGATTATCCGGAAGACGATCTTCTGTCAGCTGCCCGGTGAAAACGAACTGATCCAGCAGATGGTCAATTACGCTGCCATCAACCGGCGCGACGGGGCCCTGGCCCTCGAAAAACAGATTCCCGAGGCCCGAGATCCGTTCCTGGTCATGGGCCTGCGGATGGTCATCGACGGACAGGAAGAAAACGTCATCGAGAAGCAACTGTACCTGGAAATCCAGTACCTCCAGGAGCGGCATTCGACGGGCAAGAAGATCCTCGAATTCATGGGGGCCTCTGCCCCGGCGTTCGGGATGATCGGTACCCTTATCGGTCTGGTGCAGATGCTGGCCGACTTGAGCGACCCGAGCAAGATCGGTGAAGGCATGGCCACCGCGTTGATCACGACGTTCTACGGAGCGTTGCTGGCGAACCTGATTTTCATTCCGCTGGCCGGCAAACTCGGTATCCGTTCCAAGAAGGAATCGCTGATTCGGGAGATGATCGTCGAGGGCCTGCTCGGAATCACCCGAGGGGAAAGCCCCACCGCAGTCCGGGAAAAGATGCAGGCGTTCGTTTCAGTCAAGAACCGTGAAGAGTTCAAGCCGACGGTGTAGGTGTTGGGAGTGGGTAGGCAGTAGTGCTGCAGGTGGTAGTGCTTAGGCCATAGGTGCGCGATGGGCGTTGGCGAAACAGGACTCGATTCGCTCACCGCCGGCGTTGGACCAGGTTGGGCAATGGGCGCCGTGGCACCAAAGAAGTAGCGCTGCCCGGACAGTGAGAAGGGCAACATGGCGGCCGACGCGTCGCTGACGGCAGACGGAACCGCGAGCAAACGAATTACCGAACCATGGCAAAACGACGGGCACAGAGCAAAGAGGAAGAAGCATCCACAACGGGCGACTGGCTCGTCACGTTCAGCGACTGCATGACCTTGTTGCTGTGTTTCTTCGTGATGCTGCTGAGCTTCTCGTCGTTCGAGCGGAAGAGTCTGGCCCCGCTGGAAGGCATCTGGGACAGGCAGAAGTTTCCGACCATTCTTCCGACCGAGCAGGAGCCGCTGGACAGCCCGGTCGAGGAAGTTCCGCACATGGTTGACCATACCCGCTATGGCAGCGAGATGCCCACCGACGAGGAATTGAAGGCCATCGACCGTCCTGAGGTATTGCCCGAGATCGTCAGCATGGACGCCTACAAAGACCGCCGTGTGCTGACGATTCCTTCCGAGCAGATGTTCTACGGCAAAGGCCACGCCCTGACACGCGAGGGACGAGAGGCCCTGCAGATGGTGGCGAAATTCCTGAAGCTGCTGCCCTGCAAAGTCATCGTCCGGGAAACCGACGGCGACCATGGCAGCCAGATGGAAGCCGATCGCGCCCTCCGCCGGTCGTGGCGCGTCCGCGAGTTTTTCGTCAAGCACTCGGGACTCCCTGTTCAGATGTTCGGGCTGTCGGACTCCTCGCTGCAGGAAGGCGGCCGCTTCGGCGGGCGACGGGTGTTGCAGATTACGCTGCTGGCTGAGAGTGCCTACGAATGAGCGAAGACAAACCCAATGTTACTCCTCCTGACGATGACAACCAGGGGCCGCCGGCCTGGATTGTGTCGTTCAGCGACATGGTGACGCTGTTGCTGGCGTTCTTCGTGATGCTGCAGTCGTTCGCGGTGGAGCAGCAACCGAAGATGTTCTACGAAGGCCAGGCCACCTTCCGTCGGGCAATCAACTGGATCAATGTCCGCGATACGCTGTTCGGGCAGGATGACCCGGTGGAGTTCGGGCATCGGCAGAAGCGGCACCCGATGAAAGAAGATCCGCAGGCCGAACCCGAGCGCATTATCGATGCTGAAGACCGCAAAATCCGCAATGCATTCCAGCAGTTGCGGGAAATGATGCAGGTCAAGGCCGATGACGTGCCGAACGAGACGACCATTCAGCCGTTTGATCTGGATTTCTCCGATGACGGGCAGGTGCTGGCAGAAGACGGGCGCCGACGCCTTGAGGAATTTATGGACGAACTCACAGGTGCCCGCCCCGGTCAGCCGATAAGATTACGGGTCGTCGGGTTGACCGGAGACCAGGGAAGCGAGCAGAACCAGTGGGCGGTCTCCGCCCGACGGGCGCGAGCTGCCGAGGAAGCAATCCGCAATTACGCTGCCAACAAAGGGCTCGGCGAACTGCAGGATATCTCCTCCTGGGGCCGCGGGACCGGCGGACAGTGGAGCAAGCGGCGAGGAATTGACCCGTCCACCGCGAACATTGTACTAATTGTCATGGAGGCTACTTGATGGCTGAAGACTCTGATTTCAATCAGTTTATGGACGACGACAGCGAAAAGGGCGGGCTGATCTCGCTCAAAAGCCTGCTGATCGCCGTGGGGGTGATGGTGATCAGTGCTGCCGGCGGGGTGGTTATCGGCAACGTCGTGTCCGGTCCCCGGCAGGCCGCTGCCGATGAGCAGATCGAGCGGGCG
>JBKHHU010000204.1:0-5817 GCA_046539045.1 Phycisphaerae bacterium | reverse complement strand
CGTGCAACGTGGTGGGTCGGGAGACCCACCACGCGAAACATGACCCGCCAACAGAACCGACATGTCCGCAATGGCCGTCGTGCAACGTGGTGGGTCGGGAGACCCACCACGCGAAAGATGAATGCCCTTGTTCCCCGGTTGGCGGGTCTCCGGGCTTGCGCCGCGTGGCTACTGGCGATCGTCTCTACGGGACTTCTCTCTTGCCCCAGACAAATTCACGGAGTCCTAATCAAGTGCTGACGGGGGCTTGACGGTCTGCCTTTAGAATCTGCTGGTATGAAGCGGATCCTGCACAGACGGAGTCTCAAGATCGCCCTGATCGCCCTGGTGTGCATCGCTGGGGCGGCTACCTCTGGTGTGTCCTCGTGGGCCGACGGACCGGCGATGGAGGAAATCGAGCCGGGGGTTCTCTACCGAATCCGGACGCAGGCAGAGCTGCCTCCGGAGGCTCTGGAAAGCCGGAACATCCGCATGCTGATCCACGTGTCCGCTGCGCCGGCCGAGGCTGAGACAGAAACGGGGCGAGACGCGCGCGTGCCGTCGAGTGAGGAGATGGCCGCATTTGTCCGCCGCATGCGCTCGGCCGAGGGGGCGGTCCTGCTGGTGACGGAGAACAGCGCGGACCGCGCAGGATTCCTGATCGCCGCCTATCGGGTGGTCAACGACGGCTGGGCTCCGGACCGCGCGATGGCAGAATACTACCGACTCGGAGGGACGGGGGAAGGTGAGAGGCTGAGGGAGGCGTTCGGCGCGTTGATTGGTCTGGCGAGGGGGCGCGCCGCCATGCTTGCCTGTGCCGACGGAAAGTAGCCCCGCCGGGCATCCTTCCCGGCTTGGGCGGGTCGAAACCGTTCGGTATCCGTGGCGAACCGAGCTGCAGTGCGGCAGGGCCGCCCATCCCTGTCCGCCTGCGGCTCATTTTTCGCAATGAAAACGGACGGGGCGTCAGTAGCCGGACGTGGAGGATTTCCGGGCGGCCCGCCTCAGATGCTCGATTGCCGCCTGCGTCCGGTCGTTTTCCAGCGCCTGCAGGGCCTTCTCGATATCCTGCAGCACGTCCCCCAGCAACTGCGTCGAAGACGAGCCGGCTGTGTTGGCCGCGTGGACTCGCAGTTCATCCCTCAGCTTCCGGGCCTTCTGGAGTGCGGTGTCTCTCCGGCCGGCTTCCAGATCGTCGAGAATGGCCTCCACTTCCGGCTGAAGGCTGGTGGCCAGGGCGATGGCCCGCCGCATCCGCTGGAGGGACTCGACGGGGAACTCCTGCGGGTGTGCCGCAGTAACTTCCGTTTCAGACTTGGGCAAGCGGTTCACGCGGGCCTGCAGATCGGCCAGCAGCCCCCGCGCCTGCGGGAACCGGCTGTTGCGGCACGCGTCGTAGACTTCCGCTGCGGTGGCGCGGATGGCCCGGGCCTGGTCGGCAAGGGCCGTGGCAGGGACGATGTGCACGAGGCGGCTGCAGTGATCGGCGATCTCATCGCACAGCATCATCGCTCCGGTGCGTTGCCGGTCGGCGACGTGCTGCTGCAGTTTGTCGGCGGAGATTCGCAGACCGGCAATGGATCGCAGGGCGGCAGGGGGCATTTCGGCGGTGGGGGAGCCCGATTCGCCCTCGGGGGTCGCCTTCGGATTGGCGGTGATCGAGGCGATGGGGAGGATCGCCAGCCCGCAGAGCAGAAGCGTAAGGGCGGCTGCGGTCCGGGTCAGGGAACTGCGGTTGCGGGTCTTCTGCAGAATGGACTGCAGGCGGATGTGGAGCTTTCCGCTGGCCATGGGCACGGTGGCTGCGGCGGAGCTGGTCCGCAGGCGGTAGCGTCTGGCGATATCCAGCAGATGGTCGGCGTATCGCGAGGCCCGGGAGCCGGTCAGCAGCACCCAGTCGTCGCAGGCGGCTTCGGCCTCGGCCCGGAGCTTCCGGAAAGCGATCCACACCAGCGGGTTGAACCAGTACATGGCGCAGGCCACCCGGCCGAGCATGAGCACCGGCCAGTCGAACCGGCGGATGTGGGCCAGTTCGTGCAGCAGCACCATTTGGCGCTCGTCGCTGTTCCATCGCTGGGCTTCGGTAGGAAGGAGGATGCGCGGTTTGAGAAAGCCCCAGGTTACCGGAACGACCGCGTGGGAGAGCCCGACCAGTTGCACCGGGCTGTCGAGCCCGGCCCGTTCGCTCAGGCGTTTCAGCTCAGCCAGCATCGCATCGTCATCGACGGCTTGGGAGCGGCGGTGCAAAGCGCCGACACCCCACAGACCGAAGGCGATTCGAGCAGCCACGACTCCCAACCCGATCCCCCACAGCATCAACACCCACCAGGACCACGCGACCGGCGGTGTCGCCGAAGCGGTCCCCAGTGGTTCGGCCTGAGCGGGCCGAAGGTCCTCCGGCGTCGGCTGGAGAGCGGGGTCCCCCGAAGCCCCGCCCGTTTCAGCCGCTAATGTTGGTGCAGCCTCGCGGTGGTCAAACAGCGGCAGGTGCGTTTGGGGCACCAGTGCCGACAATACCGGCATGAACACCGCCGCGAGCATCGCCACCGCCCACACGAAGTGGCGGGTCGCCGCCGAGGCCCGGGACAGAACCGCCGTGCCGATCCACGCTGCCGCGAAGATCATGACGCTCTTGATGCCCATGTCCAGCAGGAGCAGCAAGCCTTCCCACACGTTCTCGGCGTTCATAGCGGCCCCCCGCTGCTCAGCGGTCCTGTTCCTTGGCCTCTTCGATCATCTTCGACAGGCGCTGGACTTCCTCATCGGTCAACTCTTCCTCCGAGGCATCCAGCAATGCCGCCACCGCCTGGCTGGCTGAGTTGTCGAAAAACGTCCGGACAACCCGGCGGATGGCCGACATGCCCGCCGCCCGTCGATTGCGGGTCGGTTTGTACAGATACTTGTTTCCGCGTTTCCCGTGGACGAGGTGACCCTTCTCCTCCAGAATCCGCATCGTTGTGCGGACAGCGGAGTAGCTCGGTGGGTTCGGCAAGCGTTCCATTACCTCTCCCGCTGTGGCCTCACCCAACTCGTACACGACATCCATTACCTGCCTCTCCCGTTTGGACAGTACGACTTCGGCAGGTTTCTTTCGACGCCCCTTCGTCATACGCTTTTCTCCCGCAGCCGATCGCCTGGCTTAGGTGTTAAAATATTAACAGAACACCCGGGCAAGTCAAGCGCGAACTGCTAAGAATTTGGCAAAAATTGCAGATTGGCGCTCCACGCACACTGCGTGAACTCCGGCGCCGCCAGTTCAGAAGGTTACCTCTATTTTCCACGATCTGCAGTCTCTGGCAAGCATCCAATAAAGATTCATCGGTCGCTCGACCCGGAACCGGAACAACATGGTGATCTTCGCCCGATGCCGACTGCAGGTCGATCCCGTAGCCGCGATAGGCATCCCGCGTCTTCCGGTCCACCACAAACCCCGGACGAAAGGCGCTGATCGCGTCAAGGTCGCTGTCGGAGTACAGGGGAAACTTCGTCCGCTGCTTTGTCTGCGTCTTCCGCAACTCGGCCGGTCTGTCCGGGCTGATGGCCAGAAGCTGACAGCCAAGCCGTCGCAGATCCTCCTCGATCTCCTGCAGTGCCGCCAGGTGCCGGTTACAGTAGATGCACCACCCGCCGCGATGGAAAACGATGACCGAAGGTTGTTGGGACACCTGTGATCTGAGAGAAACTCTCTTCCCGTCCGGTGTCCGAACAGTCGCGTCGGGAACTTTTTCCCCCACTCCGATCGGGTCCACCGCCTGGGCCCGCAGCGCAATGCCCTCTCGCAGTTGTACCGGTTCTGACGTGGGCTCTGACACGGTCGTCTGCTTCTTACCATCGCAGCCGACAGCCACTAGAACAAACAGACTCGACAGGAACAGCCATCTCATACCGAAGCCTTTCAGTAGGTCTTCACAGATCATTCTATGGCTGCCCGCGCGGAAAGAGCGGGCAATCCCCCAATGGCATGGAGAATCGACCGATATGGTGTATAATCTCTGCGAAGCAACGGATTCTGCCCCAGGAGAGGAAAACGTGCCCCGCGCATGGACGCCGAAAACGCTGAACTGGAATATCCCGCCTGCCGATGAGTCTGCCGAGCAGCTTGCCCGGCAGATCCGTACATCTCGCGTAGTCGCCCAGGCTCTGGTCAATCGCGGCATCTCCGACGCCGACGCCGCGCGCGGGTTCCTCAGCCCCAAACTCAATGACCTGCACGACCCCGAGCAGCTTCCCGGCTGCGTCAAGGCAGCCAAGCGCATTGCCCGGGCTGTCGAGCAGAACGAGAAAATCGTCATCTACGGTGACTACGACGTGGATGGGATGACCTCGGTGGCGATTCTGCACGCGTGCCTGAAGATGGTCGACGGTGACGTAAGCTTCTACGTCCCGCACCGGCTTGATGAAGGCTACGGCGTGAACGACGAGGCGGTCGACAAGCTCATCGCCGAGGGTATGGACCTGATGGTCACCGTCGACTGCGGCGTGACTGCCGTTCAACCGGTACGGAAGACCGTGGAGAAGGGCGTTGACGTCATCATCACCGACCATCATGCAGTAGGGCAGGCCCTCCCACCGGCCGAGGCCATTGTGCATCCGGATCTGCCCGGCGAACTCTACCCGAACCCTCACATGTGCGGGGCGGGCGTGGCGTTCAAGGTGGCATGGCAGGTCGCCCGGGAGGTCTGCGGAACCAAACGCGTCGACGACCGGATGAAGGAATTCCTGCTGAACGCCACCTGTCTGGCCGCGCTGGGGACAATCGCCGACGTCGTTCCGTTGGTGGGGGAGAACCGCTCGCTGGCGGTCTTCGGCCTGCGGGGTCTTCCCCAGGCGAAACACGACGGCCTGCAGGCGCTGCTTGCCTCGGCCAACCTGGTGGGCGAGACGCTGGACGCATTTCACGTAGGCTTCCGATTGGCACCGCGTCTGAACGCGTGCGGCAGGATGGGCCACGCCCAGCTGGCGGTGGAGCTGCTGACCGATGCCCCGGCAGAGAAGGCAGCGAAGATAGCTGGATATCTCTCGCAGCAGAACACCGAGCGGCAGAAGGTGGAGCGGGAGATCACGGCCCGTGCGATCGAACTGGTCGAGGAGAGGGGCCTGGACGGAGACGACGCCCGGGTGATCGTGCTGGCGGAGCAAGGCTGGCACGCTGGGGTCGTGGGCATTTGCGCTTCACGCCTGGTCGACCGCTTCGGAAAGCCGGCGGTCATAATTGCGATCAACGGCGACGGGACGGGCCAGGGCTCTGCGAGAAGCGTGGAAGGCTTCCACATGCGCGATGCGCTGCAGGCCTGCGGCGAGCACCTGCTGAGCTTCGGCGGACACGCGATGGCCGGCGGGCTTCGGGTCGCTGTCCAGAGCGTCGAGGCGTTTACCAAAGCGATGGAAGCCCACGCGCGGCAGCACGTGTCGGATGAGCAGATCGCCCCGAGCATCGACGTGGACGTCGAGACGAACCTCGAGGAACTGAGCTACGTTGTGGTCGAGCATCTTTCCCGGTTCCAGCCGTGCGGGCAGGGCAACCCGCACCCGCGAGTGGCGATGCGCGGCCTGGAGATCATCGCTCCCCCGCGGCGTATCGGCAGAAGCGGGAAGACGGCTACGATGGTGCTCGGTCAGGCCGGGCAGCGGATGCGGGCGGTCGGTTTCGGTATGGGGGACCTGGCCGACCGGTTGGTGGGCATCAAGAAGGTGGACGTGGTGGCCGAGCCGGTACTGAACACCTTCCGCGGCAGGACCAACGCCGAACTGCAGCTGATCGACGTCCGCTGGGACGGTTGAGATCAGCCGCGATTCTTGCGGTAATCGTCGAGTTTCCGCAGTCCCGCTCCGAGCATT
>JBKHHU010000203.1:0-5867 GCA_046539045.1 Phycisphaerae bacterium | reverse complement strand
TCTGCACCGCCACGGCCTTCATGATGTACCTGCTGACGACACCTGCCGGCAAGGCGGCCGACATGCCGGACGAGGCGGCTGCGACCGACCTGCAGAGCTGGTACCTGATGCTGGTGCTGTCGCTGGTGGTCAGTGCCGCCGGTGTGCTCAACGCGATGCTGATGAGCGTTGCCCAGCGGTACCGCGAGATCGGGACGATCAAATGCCTCGGCGGGCTGGACACACTGGTTCTGTTCAGCGTGCTGGTGGAAGCGGCGCTTCTGGGCTTGGTCGGTGGGCTGGTCGGTGGCGTGGTCGGGGCGATCATTTCGCTGATTCTGGGTCTGGCTGACTACGGCAGCAACGTCTTCGCGATGGGCGGGTTCGACGCGTTCTACCTGAAGCTTCCGCTGGTCTGGGGCGTGGGCATGCTGCTGACGACCCTCGGCGCCAGCGTTCCGGCGTGGATTGCGTCCAAGATGCCCCCGGTCGAAGCGATGCGAGGTGAAAAATGAGCGAATCTACCGAGACCACAACTCCACAGCAGACCGGCGGAAACGGACAGGTCGACTGGTTCAGCCAGCTGGAAACCCAGGTGGACTGCACGGTCATGACCCGCAACGTCTCCAAGGTCTACGAGATGGGCGAGGAGAAAATCCACGCGCTGGATAACGTCTCGCTGGCGATCCAGTCCGGCAAGTATTTCTCGATCATGGGCCCGTCGGGTTCGGGTAAGACCACGCTGTTCAACTGCGTCGGCGGGTTGATCAAGCCGACGGCAGGGAGCGTCTTCATCGACGAGATCGACGTTGCCCAGTTGGACGCCAACGAACTGGCGTGGCTGCGGTGCCGCAAGATCGGCTACATCTTCCAGAGCTACAACATTATCAAGGTGATGACGGCGCTGGAGAACGTGACGCTCCCGATGCTGTTCGCCGGCGTCCCGGGCGATGAGGCCCAGGACCGTGCGGTGAACATTCTGGAACGCGTCGGGCTCGGCGACCGCATCCTGCACACACCCAAGGAACTGTCCGGCGGGCAGCAGCAGCGCGTGGCCATCGCCCGCGCCTTCGCCAATAACCCGGCCATCATCCTGGCAGACGAACCTACGGCGAACCTGGACCTTCACACCGGTGCGGAGATCATCGAACTGATGAAGGAGATGAACCAGGAACGCGGCGTGACGGTCATCTGCTCGACCCACGACCACAAGATGCTGGACGTCTCGGACAAGATCGTCTGGATGGAAGACGGACAGGTCAAACGTATCGCC
Source organism: Phycisphaerae bacterium (assembly GCA_046539045.1). Classification (GTDB taxonomy): domain Bacteria; phylum Planctomycetota; class Phycisphaerae; order SM23-33; family SM23-33; genus JBKHHU01. Next base: position 4,615 of record JBKHHU010000203.1, on the reverse strand, counting down.
AACCGCGACGAGGTCGATATCAAGGTCGATACGATCCAGGAGATGTAGTTCGCAGTTAACAGAAGTTCAGCGGCGAACGGGGATGTCGTTCCCTGTTCGCCGCTTTTTGCGCGCAGTCGAGGCTGGTGTGTCTCCCGACGCACCAGCCGGATGGTGCGCCGGCCCCGTTGGCGGGTCGGGGAGACCCGCCAACCACCCGGACTGCCGTCCGGGGCTCAGGGACGGCAATTGAATTCGGCACGGGGCTACCATTCGGGGGCGTTAATGCGTAAAATCCATCGGCCGGTCGTTCCCGGGCGGAACCCGGCCGTCGTCTTCCACATCCTGTTGTTCAAGTAGAAAGGAACGTTGTCATGCGAGGGAATCTGCATGGGTCCTTTGCGGCCGGGTCGCTTTTTCTGGTGCTCGCCGCGAGTCTTCTCATTTCCACCGGTTGTCAGGGCGGCAACCCCGGTTACGAGCAGCGGTTCGAGAAACGCGCGGATTTCGTGATCGAGCAGACCGCCGCCCGCAGTCCGGAGCAGTTGCTGGACTGGTTCAACAGCAACCCGTACTTCCAGAACGCCGGGGGCGATCCGCACAAGTACGCCATGCCGGTCGTGCTGGCCCGCCTGCACGAAGACCCCAACGACGCCGAAGCGCTGAAGCTCTACCGCTTCCTGATGGAGGTGGACAAGAAGAAGGGCGATCGCGGTCTGTACCACTTCGCCGTTTTCCAGCGGGCCCGACTCTACCTCATGGGCCGGGGCAAGCTGCCCGAGGATGTGCTGGAATCCAACGAGTACGACATGCGGAACTTCGCCAAGATCACCCGCCGCGGAGGCACCGAGAACCATAAAATGATGCACAAGGCCAGCGGCTATGTCCTGGCCGAGCACATCGACGGCCCCTACAAAGGCATGTCACGCGAGCAGCACATGAAGGAGCTGCGGACCTGGCTGACCGATCAGGTCAAGCGGCTGTACACGATCGGCCAGGGCGAATACGACAGCTCCACGTACGTGGGCTTCTCTGCCGCCAGTTGGGCGAACGTCTACGACTACACCGATGACCCGTACATGAAGAAGCTCAGCCGCGCCGCGCTGGAGTGGTACGCCACGGCCTTGGCCCGCAAGTACTTCCACGGCGCCCAACTGGGTCCGGAGTCCCGCGGGTTCGCCCGGCAGGCCGTCGGAACCATCGACGAAAAGCCCGGATTTCCGGGCACGAAAGGGATGAACTACTCGCAGGTCGGCACCCACACCGACTGGATGTGCTGGCTGTGGTGGGATGACAGCGTCCGCGGTGTGTGGATGGACAGGGACAAGGTGGAAGTCAATCGCTACCCAGCCCACGTTCTGGCGATGTCCGACTACCGGCCGTTCCGGGCGATCCGCCGCCTCGGCCGGAAGCAGGTCAAGCTGCCGTACGAGGCCCGCGGGTCCAAGCCGATCTACTCCGGACCGCAGGGCAATTACATCCAGGAGTACCTCTACCAGGCCGACCAGTACGCCATGGGCACGCTGTACCACCCGGAAAAGGGCGTCCGCACCAGTGGGACCATTCTCCCCCAGACCACCATGTTCAAGCTGCTGGCACTGGACAAAAACTCCCTCGGCGTGTTCGGCGCGACCAACGGCTATCACGGTCACTACCCATTGGAAGGTCGCACTCCCTACGACCAGTACCACCAGAAGCGCTCTGCCGCGTTGAATGTCTGCTACGTCAACACCGAGGAAGATCAGCGAACCAAACACCGCAGCATTCTGGGTTTCCCGAAGGGCAACAGGCCCAGCGAGAAGGGCGGCTGGTATTTCTGGCAGGTGAACAAGACGTTCGTCGCCGCCAGACCGTTGAACGGCAAGGCCGCGGTCCGGGAAATCCAGCGGTACAACAACAAGAAGAAAGAGACGCAGACGGTCGAGTCGGACACCAACGAGTGGCTGGTCTCGCCCGGCAAACTCACCGGCTGGGCCATCCAGGTCGCCCAGAAGCCGGAATACAATTCCCTCTCGGCCTTCCAGCAGGCCGTGCTGGAGAAGGTCAAGCTGGACCTGTCCGACTTCAACGAGACCGACCGGACGGTCGGCATGACCAGCCTTCTCGGCGACACGCTTACGCTCAAGCACACCGGCGGACCGGGCGGCAAGCCGGAGATCCGCACCAACGGCAAGGCCGTCTCGTACGAGAACTGGCCGGTATTCGAGAGCCCGTACGTCAAACAGGAGCTTAACTCCGGCGTGCTTCGAGTGTCCGATGGAGAGCGGACGCTGGTAATCGACGTCACCGGCGACACGCCCAAATTCACCGAAAGCAACACGAAGTAACCACGTCGAACCAAGCAGTTCCAGGAGAACACCATGAAACGTACATTTTGCCTGTTCACGCTGTCTGTACTGCTGATCGCTGCCGCCCATGCTGCCGCGGAGTGGGACATCCCCAAACCTGAGGATCGCTCCCATCCCGGTGCGGAGGCAGCCCCGGCATCCAGCCCGAAAACCTACCCCGACGAGAAGGGCTTCCAGAAGCGAGCCCAGACCATCATCGACGCCATGGCCAAGGAGGAACTCGGCAAGTGGCGTCGCGGGTACTTCCGCGGGGGCGACCCGGCCAAGTACATGTTCGGCCCCAGCATGGCCAAGCTGATGAAGAACCCCAAAGCCGAGGACGCCATCAAGATGCTCAACGATGACCGCACCTACAAGGAGCACTACCACTTTGCCGCGGTCAACTGGGCACGCTTCCTGCCGATCTTCCGCGATGCCCTGACCGACGAGACCTACCAGAAGATGTCCGACAAGGCCAAAAACTACACCGCCTACCACAGCGGCTCCGGCACCGAGAATCACAAGATCATGTGGTACGCCTCGGCCGCGGTCATGCCGTACTATGTCGCCAACGACGGCATGATCGGTCGGATGAACAAGGACGCCGTGCTCAAGAAGATGAAGAAGACCCTCCGCGAGTACGTCAAGGGCCTCTACGCAGCCGGGCAGGGCGAGTGGGACTCCAGCACATACCTCGCCTTCGACATCAACGGCATGCTGAACGTATATGACTTCAGCAAGGACGCCGAAATGCGCCTGCTGGCCAAGGCGGCCCTGGACTGGTACTCAGCCGGATACGCCCTGAAGTACACCAACGGCGTGTTCTGCGGGCCCAACCAGCGCGGGTTCGCCAAAGACTCCTTCAACAAGTTCACCGACCACATCGGCGGGCTCTGGTGGGACCAGGTCAAGATCAGCGAAGACAAAGCCCGCAACGCGCGGCATGCCTTCCACGCCATCACCAGTTCCTACCGGCCGAACAAGGTCCTCTACAACATCGCCACGCGCAACCTGCCCAAGCTGCCCGCCGAGCAGATCAACACCAAGCCGAGCTACTGGTTCGGCTGGGGCAGGAAACCCGAGCCGTACCAGTTCACCGAGACGGTCTACCTCAGCGACGCGCTGACGATGGGCAGCCTCTGGAACGGCTGGGGCGGGCAGATCACCGAATTCATGATCGTCGCCCGTGATCCTGCCAGTGGGATCATCATGACCGGCGGACATCCGACCGGCGGGAAGATGCACGACGGCAAGGGCAAGTACGACCAGTCCGCCCAGGCCGACGGGACGTACGTCTGCCTGACGCGGATTCCCAAGGAAGCCAAGATGCAGCACACGTTCTTCTCCATCCCCGACGGCGTCAAACCGGTCAAAGTCGGCGACTGGTTCGCCATGGAGGTCGGCAAGGCCTACATCGCCGTCCGCCCGCTGGGCAAGGGCGAGATCGCGTCCATTCCGTTGACGGATAAGCAGAAGCGGGCCAACGAGAAGCTTGCCGAAGCCGGCCAGGAACCCAAGTACAAGCCCAAGCCGATGATCAAGATTACCGGCCGGGAAAACGGGTTCGTCGTGCAGACCGGCCCCGTCAAGGACTTCCCCACGCTGCAGGCCTTCTGCGCGAACTACAAGGACAGCGTCGAGGAGATCGACGACGGCGTGACCGTCACCACCACCGCCGGACGCAAGCTCAAAGCCGTCTACCAGCAGGGCAAGTCGATGGCGAAGGTTCACATCGACGGCAAGGCCCGGCCGGACCACATCAAGGCCGTCTACCAGGGCCCGTACGTCAAACAGTCCGACGGCGTGCTGACCGTCACCGACGGCAAGGACGGCTTCGTTGTCGACTTCACCGGCGACCTGCCCGTCTACAAACCGATGAAGAAGTAACGCCGCATTAGAGTCAACCTTTCGACGAACCCGGATCGTCCTGCCGAGCGATCCGGGTTCTTTTTTATCTCGCCGGCGAGTCCGTCGCCGATGGCCGCAGAGACGCAGAGACGCTGAGGGTGGGGTTGATTTACACACAGAGGAACAGAGAGACAGAGAGTTTTGTTCTGGTACCCGGGTGGTGGGTCTCCCGACCCACCACCTTGCATCGTTGCCATTGCGTAGGCCGCGTATCGTTGGCGGGTCAGGAGACCCGCCAACCGCAGGGCAAAGGAGACCCGCCAACCTGAAAGCAAGTGGCCGCCCGCCCGTGAGCCCGCGACGGCAGTCGCGCGGTTGATGCCCCCAACAGGACACGCCACCGCGATCCTGACTTCGACAAGACGGTGAATTTCGGTTGTAAGTTCTTATTTGACAAGGGG
>JBKHHU010000047.1:0-20168 GCA_046539045.1 Phycisphaerae bacterium | reverse complement strand
CCCCTCGCAGCAGCGGGCCGGTGAGCGAAGGGCTGGTGCTTCACGGCCGGGGCGGGTCGGTGACGGCGAATCCGGACCTTTGCCTGCTCCGCGATCCGGACGGTAACGTGCTGGACCGTCTGCACAACGACCTGCCTCCCATCGAAACATTCCGGCGGCAGGCTGAGTCGTTCGTACAGGCCGTGCTGGCGGATGCGAAAATCTACGAGTGTTCGGCCCGCGAGAACATACTGACCCAATCGGTGATCGAGTCGGCGTATCTCTCCGACCGGACGAGCCAGCCGGAACGACCCGGACAAATGCTTCACACCCTCGGACTCAAGCCGGCCGACTGCCTGGCTTATCGGCCGCCCGAATTGACGAATGACGACGACCTTCCCATGGAGTGACCGGTTCGGTCGCTCCTCAATTTCCTGTTCCAGGTGGATGATCCATGAGCGGTCACGCTTTCCGGTACCTCAACAAGCAATATGACGTGGCGGCTGAGTTCGGCGACCATCTCCGCGGGCGGCAAGATGACGACGGAGGGCCTTGAGGCCCTGCATCTGGACGCTCGGAAACTGTAGCCACAGGCTGGTTCCACGTCACGGCCGGAGGCGCCCGCCGTCGGGGCCTCGGGTTTCGGTCCAAGTCGGGTTGGCGTCGGTGCACGGATGTTTGGCTGCGGCGGATTCGTCGAAATCCACACCCAATCCGGGCGCGTCGTTCAGGTACGCGTAGCCGTCCCGGACTTCCGGTGCGTTCGGGAACACGTCTCGCTCGGCTTGGCTGCGGCGGGTCCATTCCTGGATGCCGAAGTTCGGGCCGGCCAGGTCGAGATGCAACTGGGCGGCCATGCCGATCATTGACAGGTCCGGCGGCCCGTGCCAGGCGGTTCGCACGCCGAACGCTTCGCACAGGCGAGCAAGCTTCAGCGCGGGCGTGGTCCCACCGATCTGCGAGATGTGAACGCGGATGAAGTCGATCAGGCGATCGGCGATTAGAGGCGTGATCTCCCGCGGGTTGTTGAACAGCTCACCCATCGCGATCGGTGTGGTGCTGGTGGCGCGGATGCGACGCAGCCAGTCGCTGTCCTCCGGGGCGAGCGGGTCTTCCAGAAAGAACAGGCGGTACGGCTGGAGATCGCCTGCCAGTTGCACCGCGTCAGAGGGGGCCAGCCGCTCGTGAACGTCATAGCACAGTTCCACCTCGTCGCCGAGCTGCTTCCGCAGGTAGCGGAACATCTCAGGAATTTCCCGCAGCTTCTTGCGCGGATCGAAGTATTGCCCTGCCGGCGCGTCGTCCGGCCGGTGGAGCGGGTCCTTGCCGGTCGAGTACCCGTTGAGCTGGCAGCGGATGTAGCGGTAGCCCTCGGCCAAGCGCTCTCGCACATTCTCTTCCAGACCCTCCAGCGTCCTGCCGTTGGCGTGTGTATAGACAGCCGCCGCGGGACGCGTTTTCCCACCCCAGAGCTGATAGCAGGGCATGCCCGCCAGCTTGCCCTTGATATCCCATAGGGCCATGTCGATCCCGCTGACGGCATTGTTGAGCACCGGACCGTTCCGCCAGTACCCGTTGTGCATCATCCCCAGCCAGAGGTCCTGGATATCGGCGGGGTCCTTGCCGATCACGTACGGGCCGATGTGGCTGTCCAGCGTCTGCTTGACGGCAAGGTGTCGCTGGGTGAACGTCGCACAACCGAGACCGTAGAGCCCGGGCTCGGACGTCTCGACACGGACGACGATCAGCCGCTGCGTTCCCGGCTGGGTGATAAAGGTGCGGACGTTGGTGATTTTCAGGGAAGACATCGAAGACACTCCGTCTCAGACGAACATTCCGGGCGGGCTGATCTGGGCGGTGAGTCCGCCGTCAACGGTGAGGGTCTGAGCGGTGATATAGGCGGCGATATCCGAGGCGAGGAAGGCCACCGCCCACCCGATCTCCTCTCCGGTGCCGTGCCGACCGGCAGGGATGAGCTTATCGGTCTTCTCGTAGAACGCTTTCTGGCGGTCTGTGGGATTGTCTTTGGCGATGGCCCCGGGCGCGACGGCGTTGACGCGGATGTTCTTCTCGGCCAGCTCGAGTGCCATGGTCCGGGTCAACGATTCGATGGCCCCGTTGGAGGCGTCGTATCCGCACATGCCCCGATGGCCGTGGGCGGCAGCGCCGACCGATGAGATGTGGACGATGTTGCCTCCCCCGTTGGCAGCCTGATGGGCGGCAACCAGTTGCGACAAAACAAACACCATGCGGATGTTGCCCTCGACGACCTTGGCGTACAGGTCCTCGTCGGTATCCAGCAGCGTTCCGGACCTGTTGGCGGCAGCGTTATTGACCAGCAGGTCGACGCGACCGAAGGCATCGACGGCAGCATCGAATACCTTCCGGCAGTCCTCTCGCTTCATCAGGTCGGCGGGCACGAAAACCGTCTCGGCCCCCTGCTCGGTCAGTGAGTCGGCAAATGCCCTGCCCCGACCAACACTGCGGGCGGTGAGCACGAGTTTCATTCCCTGACCGGCGAGTACCCGAGCAATCGCGCAGCCGATGCCTTTGCTGGTGCCGGTCACGATAGCGGACCTGCCGGCAAGATCGTCAAACCGGCTTGAACCGACAAGTCCGAAATCCGCATTGTCCATGGGCAGCCTTTCCGTTGCTACAAGCTATGGCAATGAACTGCCATTATGCTGCCCGGAATCGCCATGTGGAAGGGCAAACCGGCGAAGCGAGCAGAAGCTGCCCAAGCCGACCAAGTATGGAAGCGTAGCGAAAAGTCACTCGATATGAAGGAATTTCGAGACGAACGGCGATTCTCCAACTCTGCGCCGGCGAAAGTGGGCCGAAGGACCATGGGCAAGGAATTCGGCGAACCAGGCTTCGTGCTCGATTTCCTCATTCAGGATGGCAAGAGCCAGGGAGTAGGTCCGATGGTCTTTGCCCGCAGTCACGTTGCAGATTTCCGTATAGCCTTTGACCGCGCACTGTTCGGCTTCCAAAAGAACCTTCACCACCGCCTGGATATCGGTGGGATCATCCGGAAGGCGGGCCGGTGGACAGGCGGAACAGTCGTGGAACTCGTTCATGTTGTTCGGCAGCTTACCACCGAGTTCATAGATCCGCGGGAACAGCGCCTCGAAGTGGTTGCGGTCTTCAATGCGGGCATCTTCGGCAATCTCTTTCAGCGCCTCGCCTTCCGATCCGATGAGATTCACCCTCAGGGCCGTGTAATAGAAATACGTTGTCAGTTCCGCAGCTGCGTTGGTTACCAGCAGGTGCAAGAGTTGGTCGATATCCACGCCGGCATCGACAACCATCTGTCGTGATACAAGGTTCATTGTCGTCTCCTCTACGGGCCAAACGGAGCGGTTACGTGTCGTCACGGCACGAACGAGAAACCGGCCGCGCGACCAGAGGCAAATGTTTTCTGTATGCATTCTAGACCCCGGACACGACAGCAGACCACCTGAAACCGGCATGGCAGATCAATACGGCCGGGATTGTGCCGAGGCGATGTTGCAGGCGTTTTCCCCGTCGGAGAAGACGACCTTGCCCTGTTCATCCTCGATCAGGCGCGCGGACTGGAAATCGAACCCGGCAGGCAGTTCATTGATGATCTCCACTCGCGACCACGGAATGATGCGCGTGGCGAGGCGGCCCATGACGACTTCCCGCTTGCGGTGGACGAGTTTGCCGAAGTGGAACGAACGTCCGAAAACCTTGATGCAGGCATTGTCTCGTTCGATGACCTGCCCGACCAGCAGGTGGTTGTGGGCCTCGGGGTAGGATTTGACGGAACGGATTTTCCAGATGATGCGGTCAGACATATCGTTTGCTTTCATGGTTAATGAAACGGGCCGCCCGCGGAATGAGTCGCGGACGGCCCGTTCGGATGCATCTTCAGGTTCCTGTGGTTGCTGCGTCGGGTTAGAACTTCCAGACCAGGTCGATCTGGGTGATCACATCGCGATCGCCGGCATCGGGACCTTTGATGTCTTCGGTCCAGAACACGGCACCGCCGACGCTGACGTCGTCGGTCAGGCTGTACTTGCCCTTCCAGGCGTGACCCTTGCGGTTGGTTCCGCCGAAGTCGGAATCGTCGAAATCGTTGGCGGTGGCGTTGGCTTCGATGTGCTTGTACTCGTAGCCCAGCGACCAGTCGCCCTTCTTCTTGTTGCCGCCCAGCTTGATACCGGCAGCGTAACCGGTGTCTTCGCCTTCGAACGGGGCCGGCTCGTTTTCGCTGCCCAAGTTCTTGATGAAGTCAACGTAGCCGCCGACGCCGAGACCGGCGATCTTCGTCTTGGCCTTGAGGGTCAGGTTCAGCGCCTGCATCTTGTCAAAATCCACGCCGCCAACGCTGTTGACGTAGTGATCCCAGTCGTACCACGTGGCGGCCGCGGTGAGGGCAACGTCGCCGATCTTCGCATTCACGCCGCCCTGGTAGGCCATCAGAATGGTATCGTGCTCAGGCTGGCTTTCGTTGGCGATGAAGTACCCGGCACCGACGAACGCTTCGACGTTGTCATCGAACTTGTGGGTGTAGCTACCGAAGAACCCTTCGGGGTTCACGTCGCTGTCCCAGACCATGCTGGTGCTGACCAGCGGGTTGCCCATCTTACCGCCGATGAGCATCAGGCCTTCGACCGCCTTGGGTTTGTACTTCGCGTAGGCGCGATCGATCCAGAGCTCGTCTGTCGCGAAGCCGTCGCCCATGGTCTGATTGGTGCTGGTGGGTCCGTCGCTGCTACCGCTGGCGATCCGGAAGCCCACTTCCAGTTCCTTGTCCAGCCAGTACTTCTTGATACCGAACCGCAGGCGATAACGTGCACGATGGCGTTCCTTGGCACGCGGTCCGTAGCACGTGTTTTCGTACCGCAGACGCAGGTCTCCGAAGAACTTCAGGTCTTCCAGCCAGGAGGGCATACCGCTGTGAGCGGCAGCGTCGGCGTTCAGTTCCTTGATCAGCGCGACAACCTCGTCACGGTGAATCTCCCGACGCATTGCCTGATCCTGCTTGGTTTCCAGTTCGGCGATCCGATTCTGCAACTGGTTTACAGTCTGCTTGAGATCTTCGACCGAGTCGGTCCCGGCCTGGACCGTCGTCGCCATAGTCAGCAACGCCAGCCCGATAATTGATGTAAGGCATTTTCGCATTACACACTCCTTCTGTGTTCAGTCAGACAGGTTCCTTGAAGATGGCTGACTCTCAGCCGCTGAAGACGCACTTGCCACGCCCGGAAGTATGCACACCTACTGTGAAGCCTGTACTAAGGGCGGGTCAATTGGCAGATAAGAACCGGCGTTCAGGCTTTATGCGTGACATCGGTATGACGCACGATGTCGCCGGTTCGGAGAAAGACGATGTCCTCGGCAATGTTGGTGCACAAATCTCCAATCCTTTCGAGTGCTTTGCCCAGGTTGATGATGGTCAGGGCGCTGTCGGCTCCGCCGATGCGCTGCCCTTCCTCTTCGAGAACGGACTGGACGAGCATCTTGTACTCGTCGTCGATGAATACGTCGGCCCGGATGACGGCCATCGCGGTGTTGGAGTCCACGGTGTTCAGCATGCGAACCGTCTTGCCCAAGACATTCTGCGTGACGCGGACAAGCCGGCCGAAGTTGGGGTAATCCTCCGGGTCCACTTCGGTCTGGACCATATGGACCACCTGTCGCCCCATGGCCGCAGCGAGATCGGCAATCCGCTCCAGGTCGTTGTTGACCTTGATAATCGTGCAGATCTTCCGCAGGTCGATGGCGGCGGGCTGGTACAGCGCAAGCAGGCGGATGCTCTCCTGCTCGATCTCCACTTCCTCGCGATCGATGGCGGAATCCTGCTTGCTGACGCGAGTCCCGTCAGCTTCATTGCGCGCTTCGATGGCGTGGATCGCGTCGGCAACGGCCTGCTCGACGCGCATTCCCATGTAGTCCAGGCGCAACAACAGTTTTTCCAGACGATTTTGAAGCTCCGACATCCCAATGGCTCCGATTCTGATTCTGTTACAGGGATTTTTCGGCAGAAGTCCGGCGATGTCCTTAGCCAAATCGGCCGGTAATGTAATCTTCGGTCTGCTTTTCCTTCGGGCGGGTGAACAGATCGCGGGTCAGCCCGTACTCGATCAGGTCGCCCATGCAGAAGAAAGCGGTGCGGTCACTGACGCGGGCGGCCTGCTGCATGTTGTGCGTAACGATGACGATGGTGTACTGGTTTTTCAGGCGAATAATCAGCTCTTCGATGTGACCGGTGGCGACCGGGTCCAGCGCCGAACACGGTTCGTCCATGAGCAGGACCGTCGGCTCGGTGGCCAGTGCCCGGGCGATGCACAAACGCTGCTGCTGACCGCCGGACAGGGCCAGGGCGGACTTCTTCAGCTCGTCCTTCACTTCGTTCCAGAGAGCTGCGTCACGAAGACACCGCTCGACGATCTCGTCCAGCGCTCCCCGCTTACGAACACCCTGCAGACGCGGCCCGAAAGCGATGTTGTCGTAGATACTCTTGGGAAACGGGTTGGGCCGCTGGAAAACCATCCCCACTTCCTGACGGAGATTCACCAGGTTGATCCGTTTGTCGTAGACGTCCACGCCGTTGACCATCAGACTGCCCTCGGCACGGGCGCTGGGGACCAGGTCGTTCATGCGGTTGATGCTCCGCAGGAACGTGCTTTTCCCGCAGCCGCTGGGTCCGATGATGGCCGTCACCGCCTGGGCGTAGATCTCCATGTTGATGTTCTTGACGCCCGCTTTTTCGCCATAGTACAGGCAGAACTCGCGAGATTCGATGATCGCGTCGCCCTGCTCGGACGCGTCGCTGAGTTCCGAGGCAGCCGGCAATTCGGTGTTCATGCTGATGCGTTCTTCGGCAGGTTTCACTTCGGCCGCCTCGGGGGTATGGGTTTTGGTTTGTTCATCCACCAGCGGGGTCATATCACGGTCTCCGGGGTCTTTGGGAGGACTCATCATGCGCCTCCTCGAAGTCTCTTGGACAATACGGATCGAACGACGATCGCCATAGCGTTCAGCAGAAGAACCATCATCACCAGCACCATGATCATGCCGAACTGGTTGTGCGGCACCTGCTTGGCAAGGTTGTCACCGACGGCGATGGAGTAGCTGCCGTATGAAAGCGTCGGGGTCTTGTCGAGGATGCCGTCGGGAATCCCGCCATAGGCCACTGCCGCCGTGAACATGATCGGGGCGGTCTCCCCCGCGGCGCGGGACATGCTGAGGATGAACCCCGTCAGGATGCCCGGCAAGGCCGAGGGGAACGTCACGGTCAGGAAGGTCCGAACCTTGCTTGCGCCCAGCGAAAGCGAGGCTTCCCTGTACGATTGCGGAACTGCGCGGATGGCTTCCTCGCTGGCGCGGATGATCACCGGCAGCACCAGAACCGCCAGAGTCAGCGACCCGGCGAGAATGCTGGAGCCCTTGGTCAGATTCAGCCGCGGCAGCAGGAAGATCACGAAGAACGCCAGACCGAACAGACCGAAGACGATGCTCGGCACGCCTGCCAGCGTGTTGATGCATGTCCGGATAATCCGCAGCAGCAGGTTCTCTCGCGTGCACTCGATCATGTACGCGGCGGTGATGATGCCTACCGGCATGGCGAATACCATCGACAATGCCGTAATCAGCAGCGTCCCGATAATCTCGGGCAGCACCCCGCCGAAGTAGTGCCCCGCCGTCGATTCCTGCGCGAAGTACCGCCAGTAGAACGTGAACTCCGGACGCAGCATCGCGTCCATGTTGTTCTCGAACATCGAGAACAGATCCGCCATCCGTGTGCCTTCGAAGATCTCCGCCCGCGGAACCTCCGTGCGGATGCGGGGTTTGCTCGGATCCTCCTGAGAAACCCAGACTTCCTTGTACACCAGTTGGTGACGGTATTTCTCGGCCATGTCCCAACGAGGCACGCCGTAGCGGAACTGCGCGATCTCCGGCGTCCTCTCCCCCGGACGGGGTCCCAAAATCTTCTGGACCAGATCCCGCACTTCCTCCAGTTCGGCGGTGTACTTGTCTCGCTTGGCCAGGTCGACCGTTTGGACGATTTTTTTGTAGTCTTCTGCCTCGGTGAAGAACTTTTCGCCCAGGCTGCCGTCAAAATCGGAGCGGCTGGGATGCTCCAGGACCTCGTTCAAATATCCCAGCGCCTCCTCCCGATCCTGCGTCTCGTACGCATCGCGGAGAAGATTGCGGAGATCCTTCGTGATGTCTTTCAGCTCGTCTTCGCGCTCGGTCGTGATCTGGTTGTTGTAGACCTGCTGTTCCAGTTCGTCCTTGTAGGCCCGGTAAAGCCGCTTGATGTCCCTCTCGAGCTCGTACGCGTTCATCCCGCGTTTGAACCGGTCAATGATCGCGTAGACCTCGGCACGCGCCTCCATGGCCTCGGCCAGCTCGGCGTCTACCTCGGACTTGTCGCCCGTGTCGAACTCGTTCAGCTGCATTTCCCGGAACTCAACGGTTCCTCGGAAGAAAACCGCCGTGGCACCTTTGAAGACAATCGGCCCAAGGATGATCAGCAGCGCCAGACCCATCAGCACAGCCGAGAACCCGGACAGACCTGTGAAGAGGTGATTCAGGAACCTGCGAATATGCTTTCTCACTTTCCACCTCCGGTGCTGATGCGTTTGGCACGCGCAAGGAAGTACTCACTGGCGAGGTTCATTCCGAACGTCATCACCAGGAGGATCAGACCGATCGCAAACAGGGAGTGATAGTGATCGGAGTTCTTGGCCGTTTCGCCCATCTCGCCGGCGATCGTCGCCGTCATGGTCCGGATCGACTGGGTAATGTCCCACCAGGGCGACGGCACCTGAGCGGCGTTGCCGGATGCCATCCAGACCACCATCGTTTCGCCGATGGCTCGCATCATTCCCAGGATGATCGCCGCGATGACCCCGCTATGCCCCGCCGGGATGACAACCTTTATCATCGTCTCAGCCCGGCTGGCCCCCAGCGAGTAAGCCCCCTCCCTCATGTCCCTGCCGACCGACGAAATCGCATCTTCGGCAATGCTGACGATGGTCGGAATCGCCATGATCGACAGCATGATCGAGGCGTTCAGCGCGTTGGTGCCCGTGCTGATCCCCAGATTCTTCTGCAACCAGGGAGCCAGCACCAGCACCGCGAAGAAACCATAGGCGACGGAAGGAATGGCGGCCATGATCTCGATGATCGGCTTGAATACCTGCCGCCAGCGGAAGGAGACGATGTCGCTCAGGAACACCGCCGCCAGAAGACCGATCGGCACGGCGATCATCAACGCCCCGAGCGTCACGTAAAGCGAACCGATGATAATGGCCAGCGCGCCGAACTCGGCCCCGGGGTTCCTCTGGGGATACCATTGCGTCGAGCCGAGCATCTCGATAAGTCCGTGGTCGCGGATGAAAGGCACCGACTCAATCACGATGAAGGCGAGAATCAGCAACACCGCCACGACCGAGGTGAGCGTCACCATCAGCAACAGCCCCTGCCCGACCAGCCCGAAGACATACCCGAAGATATCCTGCTCCGGAGTCAGAAGAAGCGGCCTGTTGATGTGGCCGCCGATGGCTTGCTGCTGATCAACTTTTTCTGGAGTTTCCAGCTGCACGAAACTACCTCGTTGCCCGATTCAGAATCTGTTGGGCCTTAACTGTTTTGCTTGAAACCGTCCGCCTTTCGGCGGGGAGACGAACCCTTGCCAGGGCCGCCTCCCCGCCGGCGGGCAGACTGTGTCAGACCGATCGGTCGGATCGATTAATAGTCGGTGACCGGGACGAAACCCTTGGCTTCGACGATTTCCTGACCCCTTTCCTTCAGATGGAAGGTCACGAATTCGTGGATCAGGCTGCCGAGAGTCGGGTAGCCCTTGGTGAACATGAACAGCGGACGGCTGAGCGCGTACTTGCCCGAAGCGATCGTTCGGCGGCTGGGCATCACGCCGTCAACCTTCAGGGCCTTGACGCTCCTGTCCACAAAGCCCAGACCGACGTAGGCGATGGCGCCTTCGGTGGTCTTGACGCGGGCGTGGGCCTGCGGGTTGGAGTTGACATACTCGGTGCCGGATTTCATCTTCTGCTTCTTCATCAGCAGCTTGTGGAACGTCTCGTAGGTACCGGAGGAGGTGTCGCGGCTGATGACCACGATTTCCCTGTCCGGGCCGCCGAGTTGCTTCCAGTTGGTGGTCTTGCCCATGTACATGTCGCGAATCTGGTCGCTGGTCAGCGCCTTGATGGGGTTCGACGGATGCACTACAACGCAGACACCGTCCATCGCGACCGCGTGGGCGACCGGCATGATGCCCTTCTCGATGGCCGACTTGAATTCCTTCTCCTTCATGAAGCGGCTCATCGTGGCGATATCGCAGCGGTTGTCCACGAGGGCGGCGGCACCATCGCCGGACCCGGTCTTCTTGACCGTGATCTTGACGTCTGGGTAGGTCTTCTTGAAGTATTCGGCGAACGAGTCGGCGATCGGGCCGACGGTCGTCGAACCTTCGATCTCCAGTTCCTTCTCTGCCGCCAGCGCCTGTCCGGTCAGCCCGGTCGCGGCGATAGCGAATACCAATACGGTCAGAGTCCATTTGCGTGCCATTGCACGTCTCCTTATACAGTCGTTTGCAACAATTGCCCCGGGCCCTTCCCGAAGGTCGGCCTGCGTTGTACCGCGGGGCAGTCAAGCCAGTGCGAAGCCATTACTAAGAACTCATTAATCCGGTTCCAAACGACCGATGCATCTACTTTCAACCGGTCAGCAGCAACTCCAATCAAGACCCGGATGTCGCCACTGGATTCGTCACAAATTGCCTGGCGGAGCAAACTCCGCACCTGTCTGTTAAGATTGTCTCCACAAACCGCTAAGATCGTGATTGCGGTTTGTTAAGATTGCATGAGGTTGTATTCCCGATCGATTTCCCCGTATTGTCTGATGGGAGCACCCATCGTAAAATCAGGCCCATGGCTAAGAAACGGATCATCATCATTGAAGACGAGCGGGACATGGCCGACCTGGTCGCCATGCAGCTCCGACGGGAGCACTACGAAGTGGATCTCGCCTATGACGGTGCGGCGGGCTTGGAGAAAATCCAGTCCAACCCGCCGGATCTGGCGCTGGTGGACATCATGCTGCCCGGTTTGCCCGGAACGGAAGTGCTCAAGGAAATCCGCAACGATCCGCATACCGCTCATGTACCGGTCGTGTTCATGACCGCCCGCAGCGAGGAGAGCGACATTGTGGTGGGCCTGCATCTGGGCGCCGACGACTACGTGACCAAGCCGTTCAGCATGTCCGTCCTCAGCGCCCGCGTGGCGGCTGTGCTGCGACGCAGTGAAAACAGCCCCGCCGAGAAGGACATGCTCTCCGCCGGTCCGATCCATATCAACCGTACGACGCATCAGGTCGACGTCGACGGTGAGCCGGTCTCTCTGACGTTGACCGAATTTCGGCTGCTGGTCGCCATCGTTGCCGCCAAGGGTCGGGTTCTCACCCGCGATCAACTGATCACCAAGGCCATGGGCGTTGATGCTGTCGTCACCGATCGCACGATTGACGTGCACCTGACCGCCCTGCGCCGTAAACTCGGTGGTGCACGCAAATACATCCGCACGGTGCGGGGCGTGGGCTATCAACTGGCGGTCGACGGATATGAAACGACGTAGCTTCTTCTTCAAACTGGTCGTAGGCAGCCTGCTTCTGGTGCTGACGATGGTGGCGGTGACCATCGCCGTTTCGTATTCCTATCTCGATGCCGAATATCACCAGAAGGACCAACTCCACCAGCAGCATATGCTCACCCTCCTTCAGCAGCAGTTCCAGCGGCAGTGGAGCGAGATGCCTCCTGCCCGCATCGACGCCTATCTGAAGGAACTGGACGGACAGATCCCTGCCCGCGTGACCGTCGTCGCCATCGGCGGGGATGTCAACGGGAAGGTCCTGGGCGACAGCGAGGCCCGACCCCGCGAGATGGATCCTCACGGACCCGAATCCGGCAGGCCGGAAATCAGACAGGCCGTTGCCCGCGGAGATCTCGGGCTCGACACCCGCACCAGCGAGACACTGAACATCCCTTTCCGTTACATGGCCCTGCCCATCCGCCAGAACGGGCAGATCGTCGGCGTGGTGCGCGTGGCCATGCCGGTCCGGGCTATTGTGGAAGGCAGAAGCTACATCTGGAGCGCCCTGCTGTGGGCTGCAGTGGTGGGCGTGACCGTCGCCGGCGGGCTCGGGCTGCTGGTCAGCTGGATCTGGTCCCGCCCGCTCCGGCAGATCACCCGAACCGCCCGGAGAGTCGCTGCCGGAGACCTGACGGCCCGTGCACCCATTTCAGGCAGCGAAGAACTCGCTCAACTGGCCATCGCGCTGAACGAAATGCGGGAGAACCTCGCCGAGCAGATCGACATGATCGCCGATCAGCGAGAGAACCTGAATACGGTCGTAGCCAATCTCCGGGAAGGCGTCGTCGCGCTCGATGCCGAACAGAACATCGTCCTCATGAACGAAGCTGCCCGGAAAGTGCTGGTGATGGACGGGGAGTCCGAGGCGACCGGCAAACACATCCAGTCGGTGGTGCGTCTGCCCGAAGTGACCCAGGCACTGAAAGCCCTTGCCGGCGAGGAAACCTTCAGCGCCCAGTTCAACGTCCACAGCAACGCCGGAACGCTCGTGCTCGATCTGCACGCCGCCCGGCTCGGCGGAGCGGGCAAAACCGGCATCCATTCGCTGCTGGTCGTCCGCGACATCACCGATATCGCCCGGATGGCGACCATCAAAGCCGAATTCGTCGCCAATACCTCACATGAACTCCGCACCCCGCTGGCGACCCTCAGGGCGGCCACCGAAAGCCTACAGGCCATCGACCCTGCCGACCGCGAAGCGTACGAGAAATGCGTGAGCATCCTCAGCCGTCACTTGGATCGGCTCGAGAATCTCACCAACGATCTTCTGGACCTGCACCTGATCGAGCAGGCCAAGAGCACACTCGCCATCGAGCAGATTGGCCTGCCCGGACTGGCCCAGTGGGCCCGGTCGCATTCCGAAGCAAGAGCCGAGGAAAAGGGCATCAGCTTCTCGGTGGTGGTCAAGGGCGAGCAGCAGGAGTTCCACTCCGACCGGCGATTGCTGGAGCTGATTCTCCAGAACCTGCTGGACAACGCGGCCAAGTTCACGCCCGAGGGCGGAGACATCCAGTGCGTGCTGCAACATCTGGGCTCTACTGTGCGGATTACCGTCCGCGACACCGGCTGCGGGATTCCCGTGGAGATGCAGAACCGGGTGTTTGAGCGGTTCTTCCAGGTGGATCAATCCCGCACCGGCGGCAGGAAGCGCGGAACCGGTCTCGGCCTGGCGATCGTCAAATACGCCGCGGAGCGTCTGGGCGCCACCGTAAACCTTCAGAGCCAACCCGGTGAGGGGACCGTCTTCGTCATCGACCTGCCCACCGGCCCCCGCAAACGCCGCACCCAATCCGCCTTGGCGAAAGAATGAACCCCCACCTTTCCATTTGAAGCCTCAGTCATCCGCGGCAGTTATGTGCGGAATTCTGTTGCCTCCACTCCCTTCCAGATGTACACTTGATGTGTACATGCAGGAGCCACTACCATGAGAGCGTCTGTCGTCGATTTCAGGAAGAATTCCAAGGCGATTTTCGAAGCGATCCAACGCAACGAAGAAGTCACTGTTCTCTATCGCGGGAAGGTTGCCGCCGTCATGAAACCCGTCGCACAGAACCAGCAATGCATCAAAACCCATAACCATTCCGCCTTCGGCATGTGGGAAGACCGAGAGGATCTGGGTGACCCCGCCGATCAGGTGCGAGAACTGCGGAAGGGGCGGTTCGGTGATCTTTGATACCGACGTTCTGATCTGGGTTCTGCGAGGGCACGCCCCCGCCGGGCAGGCGGTCGATCGGTGCGACCACCGCCAGGTCTCGGTCGTGACATACATGGAACTGCTTCAGGGCGCCAGGAACAAGAACGAGTTGCGTGAGATCAAAAGCTTCCTGACCCAACTGCAGTTCCGAATGCTGCCGCTAACGGAAAACGTCGGGTATCGCGCTTCCATTTATGTGGAGGAATATGCTCTGGGGGCCTCCATGACGATGGCTGATGCCCTGATCGCCGCGACGGCCGTGGAGGCGGACGACTCGCTTCTGACCGGCAACGACAAGCACTTCCGGGCGGTCAAGGAACTGAACGTCACAAGGTTCCGCCCGTAACGCGATCGCATGCTTCAGGACTGCTCCGCCTCGCGGTCTATTTCGCCCAACATGTCGGCTTTCGCCGCCAGAATCCGCTTCTCCGGCCTGCCGTGAATGGCGATCGCGATCGCGCACAACCCGGTGCCGATCACTGAGGCGACGATAACCCACACCAGGTGGCCGAGAACTACCCCAACCGCGGCGTGGAACTGCAAACCTTCCGTGTCGCGATTGGAGGAAGTGACTGCACAGACCAGCCCGAGCAGCAGATACAACACGATGCTGACGGTGAGCAAGGCCCGGATGCCGATGCGGATGGAGTGAATGGCGGCCTTGGCCTGCGTCGAGTTTTTCGGCATGACTTCCCCTTTCCCTGCAGTTGCCAGCCGGCGCTACCCGGCGTGCGGGTTGGAATTGATCTACGGTCAGACTAGCAGCCGGCCCGGCCGATTGCCACTCATTTAGACAAGGTAACTTCCGCGACGCGGAATCGTCCGAGGGTGGCAGCAAGATCCGCCACGAACGGGTCGGACGCCACAGCGCTGCCGTCGCCGGTGGAGATGGCGATTCTCGCCACGGTGAACTTCCCGAGCATCGGGTCCAGGTGCACCCATCGCCCGGCCACCCAGGCCCGCACCCACGCGTGCAAGCCAAATTCGTAGTGCCGGTTCAGATCCGGGTCCTGACGGTCAAGGTAGATCAGCCCGCCGACCACCTGGGCAGGAATGCCCGCAGACCGGCACATCGCCGCAGCCAGCACCGCGTGTTCCGAGCAGTCTCCGCTGCGGGTTCGGGCGACCTCGGCAGCCTTGGAGTAGCCCCAGTTGGAGCGCTTGTCGCGAATGTACTCGTGGACGAACTGCTCGATGCGCCTGGCTGCAGTCCCGGCATCGCCGGCGTCGCCGACGGCCTGCCGCGTCAGCTTCACGATGGAGGGATCTTCGCTCTGCAGGTAGTCGGTCGGCTTCATCGCCGCCAGCAGACGAAGGTTCCTGCCGTCATACGGAAGCGCCCCGGCAGCGATATGCTTCCGCCGACGCACGATCAGCCCGACCGCTTCCTCCTTCCAGCGGGTCTCCTGCACCGCATCGTCCACCAGATGCAGAGATGCGACGCTGCCCTCCGTCGCCTCCAGCACGAACCGGGCCTCTGCCGCCTGCTCAACGTCCTCCAGCCGCTGCGGACTGACCACCCGATGCCCGGAGACCGTCCGTACCTGCGGCGCTCTGCGCAACGCGGTGTGCCGCGAGCAGTTCAGCAACTCCACGTCCGCCGGATGGCCGGGCAATCGGGCTTTGCGGAGTGTGCCCTGCCGGCCGTACCAGGCAACCAGCGGCGGTGCGTCGGCGGCCTCCTGCCGGCAAATCTCTATCCGCCAGAGACGCATCGATCGGTCGGGCAGCTCAACCATCCGATCGGATGTCCGCCGCAGGAGCAGCACATCGGCTTGCAGCGATTCAGAATTCAGCACCAGCATCGCCGCCCGCGTCCACTGCTCCGGCGGGTCGATCTGAAGCGGGATGTCCCCCAACGGCCCGCCGAGTCGCAGGCTGCCCGGCTCGAACTCCAGCGTGACCTTCCGCATCGCGGGCTCGTTTTCCGTCGAGGCGTCGACAGGGGCTGATCTCTGCAAGCCGATGATGTACCCGATGAAATTGCCCGCAGACGGGAACGATCCGGAGCAGCTTTGGACGCGGGAATTCGTGCCGGTGCTCCACTTGAACCGGCTCGGCCGTCCGGCGCGGTGGTGACTTTCATAGTCCACCCAGTGCCGATACATCGAAGCGCCAACCAGGCTGGAGAAATTCAGTTCGGCCTCCAGGCTCGACTCCTGACGCCCCTGGTCGGCATGCCGAACCACCATGCGGCCAGCCGGCCTGCCGTCGACGTGCACGGCATACCAGTCCTCATTGGAGGGCGCACAGCCGACAAGCATCGTCAGCATCAAACACGCGATGATGTAATCACACCGTTTCAGGCAGACGTCCTTTCGCTCCGGGCCTCGGTTCTACTTCTTCGACCAGTGGAGCATATCATCCTCGTCTTGCTGCGTCTCCACCTGCTTGCCGTTCACGATCAGCTTCGTTCCCGAAGGGACGCGAGTTTTCAAGCTCAACAGGCCGCCCTCTGCCGTGAGGGTCTTGTCTTCCATCCGCATCAGAACGAACCCGTCAAAGGTAAGGCTCTCCCCGTCTTCAGACAGCGTCTGCTTGCCGGGTGTGCCAGCCAGATCAACTGCGATCAGATCGGACACCTCCAAGGGTTGGGTGCGGATGTTGTACAGCACGGCGGTACCGTTCTTCACCACCTCCTGGACACGCAACTTCTTCGCCTTGCCGTTCCCGAAGGGCTGGTGCAGCGTCACATACCGCGTGGATTTGCCTTCCCGGCGTACCGCCAGAGTGACCCCGCCGACTTCACTGGGGTACTCCTCGGTGATCTTCTTGCCCTCCTCGTTGCGGTAGCTGCGGACGTGGCGCGGCGTCCGGGCGGTGTAGACCTCCGTCCCTTCCTGGCCGAGCATGGTGATCCGGTCGCCGACCTTCCGCTTGTACCACTCTGCTGGCATCTTGGCCTTCGACGGGTCGTCCAGAGCTAAATCCTGCAGGATTGTCAGGCTCCAGGCGTCCGCGTCGGGGTCCATCTTGCGAGACTCCGCCAACTTCGTCAGCTTTCCGGGAAGTTCGGTCTTGCTCCACCGGGTTTCGTCTTCCGGTTTGGCCCGGCCGAGGGCATGGATGAACAGCGTCCAGCTCCGCGGTTTCTCGGACTTGCCGTCGACGATGTCCAGCAGGTAGTCATCGGTCAGCACCAGCGTGCGGGACAGGTCCACACCTTCATAGATCTTGCTGCTGGAGGTGGAGGCGAACTTCCACTTCTTGCTGAAGTGGCTGCGGGTGGATACGTCGGTGGTGAACGCCGGTTCGGCGTCGTCGACGACGATGGTGTTGTGACTCTGCGCGCTGCGCGACCAGCCTTTGGCGTACCCGGGCGTGACCTGCCGGTTCAGAAGGATCGGCCGGTTCATCGCATAGAAGCCCATGATCGCCAGGCTGTCGCGGACGCTGTGGGCGTACGGCGTGGCCGTCCGCATCGAGACCGCCGGTTTCGGCGAGGTCCAGTACTTCGGACTCTCCTCTGCCCGGAGCATAACGACTCCCCGTTCCGGCCAGACCGCCGAAGGTGCAGGCGGGGCTTTCACCTTGTCCGGATCGATCGGTTCGAGCCCGAAATAGAGCGACGGAATGTACTGTTTCTCATCGGGTGCCCGCATCTGGGCCAGAAAGTACCCGAACCCGGATTTCGGCCACCGCTTGTGGCAGATCTCAAACCACAGCGGGTGCATCATCTTCGGCGTGAAGTTGCTGTACCCGTCCCACTGCGGGTGCTTGCCACGGATCGTCCCGCCCCACGCGCCGTGGGCCGCCCATCGGGCGTCCCCGCCATGCTCCTTGTCGATATAGCCCATTACGATGCTGTGCTGGAACGCCGCCGAAGGGAGGTTGAACGTCCGACTCGACCCGCCCTGACGCAGATCGCCCATCGTCACCATCGGAAACTGAGGCCGGGAGCTGTGGATCTCGAGTCGCGGGTAGCCCAGATCCATCAGCGTCTCGATGTGCCCCTTCATCGTCGCGCCGATTCCGCTTTCCTTGTCCGTCCCGCCGGTGTAGCCGTAACCCATCTCGTCAAGGCCCAGCCGGTCCAGGCCCCGACAGTACATCAGCATCGCCCCCGGCGTGGAGCCCATCTTGCTGAACTCCTCCTGGTAGAACCCCTTGTCCGACAGGTAGTGATCGAAGTACCACTTCATCGACCCGTACGCCTTCCACGTCTCACGGATCAGATCCTCATCGGCCAGCGCCACCGCCATCAGGTTGGCCGAGACCTTCCGCGGCCAGATGATATTCGGCAGCCAGTTGCTGCGGGTGTACTTGCGGGCGTCGTACCGGGAGAAGTTGCGGGAGTCGTTGAAAATCTTCGGATCGAGGATGTCCCGCTTGTGGATCGCCAGATCGATGTATTCCCGGAAGACCTTCTCGCACTTGGCCTTCTCTTCCTCGCTCAGCAGCTCGTGCAGCTGGTCGTAGCGGATGCAGTTGATCCACTGGGCCATGCCCTGCGGAGCGGGCGAGTTGACCATCCGCATCAGTTCCTTCTTCTCGGCCAGCCCGGCGTCCTTGTCCCCGAAGACGGCGTACTTGAGCAGGTTGCGGAACGGCTCGACCTTGCCGTTCCTGTGGGCTTGCAGGTCTTTCCACGCTTTCTTCGCCCAGTCTTCGTTCTCGATGGTCTTCCTGATCTGCCGGATATCTTCGGCAGTCCAGAGAATGAACGGCCGCTGGACCTTATTCATCTCGGCCCAAGTCGCCGAGCAAAGCACGGCCAGCACCAACGTCACGATTCCCAAATGCTTGCGTAACATGACAGCTCCTTCGCAATATTTCTACAGACATGAAACGACGCATCTGCATTGTAGCGTCCGAGGTGCGACTTGCCATGGCGGTCTTCGGAGGGCAACCTGCCCGGTCGTTGCCTGTTGCGCCAGGCGGATTGGAAAACCTCCGACAATCCTGCCTAGTATACAAGTGTCTTCCGCGAGAGAAAGGACCCTCCGATGGGCTGCCTGAAAGGCAAAAAGAAAGCGAAAGAGAAACCTGGAAACTATCTCTGCAAGAAATGCGGAGCGGTGCACAAGAAGAAGGGCAAGCTCTGCAAAGCCAAGAAGATCAAGGACAAGGAAAAGGATTGAAACGGAGGCGGAGTGGCGACTTGGAGGCAGGCCGAAAGCTCATGGTCTTATGGCCGGCTAACCCGAACTGCCCGGGCCGGGCACACGCGCTACGGTAAACTCCCGATTGGCTGCCGGTCCGGGGACCCCTAGAATATCGCGGTTGGGAAGGAACTATCATTTCTGCCTTTCCGGAGATCGAAAACAACTACAGGGAGGCCGTATTATGAAACTGATCAGTGCGACTGTTGCATCTGCACTCCTGCTGCTGTCGGCGACCGCAGTACTCGCTGCTCCCGCTCCCAACGGGCTGTACGGCGAGGCGTGGAACCAACCCGAGGGCGAGGAGAACATCATCGAAACGCTGAGCCAAGCGGAGACGATTATCGGTTCGCGCTCCGCGGATTCCACGTTCACTGCCACCGCCATCGATTACGCGACCAGCGGCAGCGAAGCCGACACCACTCTGCTGGAGTTCCTGGACGGGAACGCCACCGACGTCACCAGCGACTTTGCCAACATGCGGAATGCCGTCTTCCGTTTCAGCGGCTATCTGGAGATCCTCGGATCAATGGACGAAGACACGTCGGATCCGGATATTGATGTCACGCTGCAGCTGCAAAGCGACGACGGGAGCTTCCTCTATATCGACGGCGTGCAGGTGATCGACAACGGCGGAACCCACGGACCCGAGACCGTGTCCACGACCGAGAGCTTCGCCAGTGCCGGGCTGGTACCGATCGAGATCATCTACTGGAACAGCGAATACAGTGGTGGCAGCGGGGGCGGCGAAGTTGAGTTCCAGAACGGCGACGGCGAGGTCATTCCCAACTCGCAGTTGTCGCTGATTCCGGAACCGGCGACGCTGGCCCTGCTGAGCCTGGGCCTGCCGGTGCTGCTCCGACGCAAACGCCGCTAAACAAGACAGGATGGGAAAGGAGGAGGCAGGCTGCCGGGCAACCGGCGGCCTGTTCCTTGCGCCTGAACACAACAACAGCAGCATGGATATTGTTGGGCGATCTTTTTCCAGCGTCAGCCTTTCAGGCTGCAAAGCAACAGCCAGACTAAACAGATACGGGTCGGGCTTGCCTGCCGGAGGCGGGAGACCCACCACGCGAAACACGTGGCCGTCGCCCCGTTTTCTTGCGCGAGGACTTCGCTTCTGCCGTTCCCCCCGAGGGGCGACCGGCTGCTAGGGCGCAGGCTTTTGCGATCGGGTGATGCTGCCTTCGAAGGTGCCGCTCCGGGGGCCTCGATCTTCATAGAAGCCTTCGTACGTGCCGCTGATCG
>JBKHHU010000046.1:0-20276 GCA_046539045.1 Phycisphaerae bacterium | reverse complement strand
CTTCTTACCACGGGCTTGCGCCGCGTGGCTACTGGCAAGCGTCCCTACGGGACTTTTTTGACGGATCCTTCCTGCCGTTCGCCCCGGAGGGGCCCGAGAAAGTAGCCACGGTCGCCAGACCGTGGTCGAGCGAACGTCCGAAATCTCGCCGACTTCTGTCGGCAGAGCCCCGGAGGGGCGACTGCGGGTTGATCGATCTTCCAACGGCCGGCATCTGTGGGCGTCGATCAACAGACCGACTGCATCCCTCGCATCCGGCTAAACGGGTACCTCTTCCTGATTTCGATATTCGAACTTCGAGCTTCGGTCAGGGATGTCCATGCCAGTGGCGGTACCCGTGGCCGTAATGGTATGGATGCACGCCGTAGCCGAAACCAACGCCAAAGGTCCATGTCGACCGTTCCCTGTCGATGTCTCGCTCGACTTCCTTCAGCGTTCGGACCTCATCGTCGCGGATGGCTGAGACGATCAGCGAGTCGATCAATTCGTCGGCTGACGTCCCGGCAGGCTTGGTGTTGACCTGCACGATCCAGTCGTTCCAGGCGAACAGGCTGACGGTCTCCCCCCACGTTTCCAGCGGGGTCAGCCGGAGCGTCAGTAGCGGCCGGTCCCCCGCACGCGAGATTTCCCAGCCGTAAAGTGGCTGATCTTCGTCGGTGCTCACCGGTGGGTCCGCCTCGGCGGGTCGGGTTTCCGTGGCGGAGGCCGGGTCGGCGGGAGACCGACTGGTTCGCATGATTGCATACCCGTCGGGCACGTGCCGACGGAGGAAGGAGCTGAACCGCCGCGCTTCCCGGGCAGATAGCTTCTGCGGGCCGCACCCGGCCGGAATCAGCAGCAACAGCAGGCCCACCCCTGCAGCGAGCAGCACCCGGACCGGCCGCCGGGCGGCGCGGTGTCTACCAGCCGTCGGGCTCATCCGGCACGCAGTAAAGCGGTCCGGGGCGGGTTTCCAGCATCTGCTCGTACTCGGCGAAGGAAACCCAGACGGCCTCGCCTCCGACGGTGCTGAGGGTCGCGCCGCTACCGTGCCTTCTGGTAATGCCCTGTCCGGGCGTGTTGGTCCCGTCATTCCAGTAGCCTCCGCTCTTGTACTCGTTGACCTCCCAGAAAACCACGGCATCGGGCTTGAACCGATGGGCCTTGTACGCCGGCCAGACGCTTTTGCCCCCGCCGTTATACGCCCGGTTCATCAGATAGCTGGAGATCTTGTGGATCGGCCCCATATTATACGGCGACTTATCGGCAGGGCAGCGATAACCTCGCTTCTCCCCAATGTACATCCAAAGCAGTCCTTCCTCCAGTTCGATCTCCTCTTTGCCCGGATCATCGGAATGGTATTGGTAGAGCCATCCGGGCATCTCGAAGGCGTCCCCGTTGTTCGTGTTGCCCTTCTCCATCTTGTTGGAGTTGACGAACGGCATCCTGCCGACGCCCTCGGTAGTGTACATGTGCAGCGCGGTCATCAGGCCCCTGTGATTCGTCCGGCAGACCACGCGATATCCCTGTTCCTGCACGCTGACCAGCGACGGGATGAGCATCGTCGCCAGCAGACCGATGATGGCGATGACCACGAGCAATTCGATCAGGGTGAATCCCTGCGGGACCGATTTTGACGCACCGGAAGTGTACATGGCAGCTCTTTCATGTATGCGTTGTGGAGCGAAGAGAAATGACTGAGCTCGTAAAGTATAGCGTCCGGCACGGCGGCTACAAAGGGGGCAACAGGGCCGAAGTGATACGTGGAGAGAGCGGAGGGGTGTGTCTTATTTGCCCAGCATCACCCGCTCGCCGCGAAGGGCGCGAATCAGCTGGGCCTGCGTAATGGCGTGCTCTTCCCATGCCGCGGCCAGGCGGGTCTGGAACTTGCCGTCGTCTGCAAGGTACATCGCCCGCTGGAGGGCCTGGACCACGGTATTGCCTTCCTTCAGGTGCAGCAGGAAGGACCGGAACTGCTCCGGGTTCAGGCGCGAGTGGATATATTCGGTGAAGCTGTAGCTCTCGGCGTAGAAGACCGCGGGGCTCTTGACGTTGTACCGCTCGGAGATCAGCAGCTGGTCCAGGGGCATCTTTCCGTCGCCGGCCAGGGCGGTCCCGGCCACGGCGATACGGTCGTTGTCCGGCTCGGCTTCGGCAAGCATCGCCAGGCCTTCATTGAGGAACAGCGGGCTTGGGGCGTCCCCGAAGAACTCATCGACGACCAGGTGGCACAGTTCGTGGGGTAGAATGCGGTCGAGCATCTTGACGGCGAAATTGCCGTTGGCGTCCAGCTGGGTCAGGTCAATACGCCGGGTCAGCACGCCGTGCTTGCGAGTGATGCTGTAGTTCCCGCCGGCCCATTCCGGGGCGTCGGTAGCATGCTTCCTGTATTCGTCGCGATCGGCCCAGACGAAGATGTCCACGCTGTGGCCGTATTCCTGCCCGGCCAGGATGGCGTTGCAGATGCGATTCAGGGCGTTCTCTGCCTCTGCCGCGACGAGCTTGGCGACTTGGTCATTCCGGGCCCGCACGATGAAATGTTCGGACGACTCGCTGAACAGCGTGCCCTTGTCGACCTCGGACAGCTCTTTGAGCTGCTTGGGGGTGAGTCTCTTGCCCGGTGCTTTCACGGGTCTGGGCGGGTTCTGCTCCTGCTGACAGGCGGCGATCTGCTTGAGGACGAACTGACGGTGATTGTTGTCGGCAGCGCTGGCCAGGAACAGCCGGTAGGCCCGGATCGCCCCGGCATGCTGCTTCTGGGATTTGCGGGCGCTGGCGACGATCAACCATGCCTGCGGGTCCGGATCGGTCGGGTGCGTGGCGGCAGCGAGCGCCTGGGTCTCTGCTTCGGCGAAGTCGCTCCGTTCCAGGGCTTTCAGAGCCCGCTGCACGCCGGCATGCGACGCCGAGACGTCCTGATCGGAAGACGAGGAGCCCGTCATCGCAACCAGAAGCAGCGACCCTGTCAGCATCCACAGACCTGCAGTTGTTCGCTCAGCTCTTGCCATGCAATTCCGAATGGAGGACTTCCCTCATCGCCTCGATCTTCTTCAAGTCCAGTTCCGCCCACTTGACCTCCAGAACCAGGTCCCGCGGGTAGGGCTCGGATACCTCGATAATGCGGTTCAAATCGTCACGCACACGGTCCAGGCGGCGGATCAGCCGGGCCACGAGCGTCTTGTATTCATTGTTGGAGAGGTTCTTCTGGCCGAGCTTGACCATTTCCTCGTCGAACCGGCTGGAGTTGCTCTCCACATCCCGGCGGATGGACGCGATGCGGCGCCGGACGATCTCCACGCGGTAGCTGCGGGAGATGTTCTCGACCAGCGTGTCGGCCCGGTCGAACGCCTGCTCGGCCTGGTAGTATTTGGCCTTGGCGGCGTCGTGTTCGTCCTTCTTGTCCGCGTCGCGGGCGGCGTCCATGAGCTTCCTGCCGGCCTGGATCTGCTTCTTTGCTTCGTCGCGGAGCGCGGCCCGGACCACGTCCGGGTTTGTCAGCGAGGCAGGCCCGGCCTTGAGAGACACCTGTTTGGAATCCAGCAGGCCCGCCGTGGGCGGGTAGGCTTCAGTCAGCACGTACAGGCCGTTGGGGTTTTCCTTGAGGATCCCGGACAGCGTTTCATAGCGGAAGGCCCGTGGGCCTTTCTGGGACTCAGCCAGCGACTGGAACGTCCTTCGGGCCTCGGCGAACTTCCCGCCGCGGAGGTCGTTCAGGGCGCCCAGTTCCCGCACAGCCACGATCCGCGCTTCGGTGTCGGCAGCTGCGCGAAGGGCGGGCAGGACGGTTTCGGACATCCGGGCGTGGTGTCCGCCTTCGAGCTTGCTGCGGGCAAGTTGCAGGGCCTTGTCGAACGGGAGCCACTTGTCGTCGATGTGGACGTAGCCGAGGGCCTGGCGGGCGATCTCGTTGGACGGTTCGACCTCGAGCACCTGCAGATACAGTTCGCGGGCCTGGCGGGGCAGGTCGTTCTGCTCGGCCCACTGGGCGACGGCAGCCATTCCGGCAGCGTCGTCTTCGGAGACATCGACCAGCTTCTTGGCCAGTTCGGTTTCGGGGGTGTCGCCGAGCTCGATGCGGGTCACTTTGCTGCGGGGGAATTCGAAGGTCCCGTAGGCCATCTCGATGCGAACCACGCCGTCGGCCACCTTCACGGTTCCCGTAAAGGTGCGTCCGTCGGCAAGAACGATCCGATCGGCCAAGGCGGTCCCAGCCAGAAAGGCCACCAGCAAAAATGACAAGGTTGCTCGGGCCATCACCATTCCTTAATGGATTGGGTGTGGAATACTTCCTCTCGTGTTGCAGTGCACCGGGATACAACTCTACCTGCAACACCCGCATAGTATACAGGACACTCGGCCAGTCGACACGGTGAAATTTTCCCAAAAAATTCCCCGTTTTGAGCGTTTCATGGTAACCTTCATTGAGTCGGCCGGGTTGCAGTATCTTGTGCTGAGGTACTCCCCGGCACGGCCGTGGTGCGGAATCCGGTTGACATGCGTGTGCGTCCGGTTACAATTCCGCACCTTACGGGGTCCGGCGTAACGGGCGGACACCCGCGTGTGCAAGTGTGTGTAACTGGGCAGGGATGCTCGGGTCACGATGTAGCCCCCTCCGGCTCGACGGAATGGCGGAGGAACGAGGCAAAAGAACCTCGACAGGGCCACAAAGAGGATTCGGGCGTGTCCAGATCTGCCAGACGCTTTATGGTCGTACTGGCGGTGCTTGTAAGCGTGGGTGTGCTGATCTACGCTTCGTCAAGCTCCGCCTACACCCAACCAACCGGTACCGGCGATTCGCTGGTGCGCGGGATGAGTCTCTCCGCTGTCACCCATGAAACCACCACCGATGCGGATGATATCCTGCACCTGGGTGACTTGCAGGAAGTGCAAGTCTTTGATGATCCAGAGATTGTCGATGGTCAAGTCGCCGCCGCCGTGCTGAAGGGCGCTCGCCTGCTGGGTCAGGCTCCCGAACCGACCCGGCCCCGGTCGCCCCAGGTCGCCTATTCGGCACCGAAAACCGTCACCCTCCGCATGCGGGTGACCGGCTATTGCCCATGCCGGCGCTGCTGTGGCCGTCACGCTGACGGCATAACCGCCTCCGGCAAAAACATTTATGCCCACGGGTCCAAGTTCGTCGCGGCCGATACGCGTCTGCTGCCGTTCGGCACGCGGATCAGCATCCCAGGTTACAACGGCGGAGCGCCCGTTCCGGTCTACGATCGCGGCGGGAAGATCAAGGGCAACCGGCTGGACCTGTTCTACCTATCGCACCACACCGCCCGCCGCTGGGGCGTGCAGTACCTGGACGTGACGGTCTACGTCGACTCGCTTCCGGAAGGTTTTGACCTTTCCCGACTTCGGTGAGATTCGCTTGTGGGGGAGGTTATCCTTCGGCTGGTCTTCGGTGAAAGTTGCGTTAACCGCTGGATATGAAGTGGCTGGTGGGGCTATCATCTCTTCACGTGCCCACAGCAATCGGCTGGCGTCCGTTGCGAGGCGCCTCGTTTGTCGCGCTGACCAACTGGCACATCTGTAAAATTCGTCAGGCCTGAGCGATTTTTCGGGGTCGGGCGACGGGCTACCTGTTGGTGATTCGCGGTTTACGGCAGGGACTTCGGGTCAGAGGCCCCATCTGCGCATGTCCGACCGTCGCCCCGTGTTGAGATTCCCCGATCAGACGCCTAGTATACAGCGAGCAAGGGTCCAATCAGCGTGACCCCAGGGACGGCCTGTCTTCTCCATGGATGGAGGCGTTGTGCCCTTTTTTTTTCGTTTTCGGCATTTTCAGCCACGCGTTGTCGTGCGCGCTCCGCGATCCGAGCATGAGTCAGGGATACCACCATGAAGGTTTGCATTCGACTGGTCAGGAACGAGTTTGGTGGCTACACGGCCAAGTGCCCCACGCTTCCAGGATGCGTGAGCACAGGCGAGACCCGGGAAGAGGCCCAGCAGCGGCTGGATGAGGCCATTCGCGGGTACATTGCCGCGGTCAACAACTTCGTTCCCGAACGTCTGGACCACGAGGTGCTTGAAGTGTAAAGCAATGGAAAGGAGGAGGGGACCGGCCAGGCCGGTAGCGGCAGTCATTGCAGCGAAAGTACCCGTCCGGGGGATGTATTTTCTGATCCAACCGACGTATTTCACCCGAAGCGAACTCCGCGCGCCGTCGCTACCCGCGCGGATGGAACCGTTTATGGATCGATTTGAGCCGATCCGCGTCGATGTGGGTGTAGATCTGCGTGGTGGCGATGTTCGAATGGCCGAGCATTTCCTGCACGCTCCTCAGGTCGGCTCCCCGGCTCAGCAGGTGCGTGGCAAAACAGTGTCGCAGCGTGTGCGGGGTGACGGATTTGCCCAGCCCGGCCCGGCGGGCGTACTTGCGGACGATGTTGAACACCGTCCCGCGGTTGATCCGCCGGCCGAAATGATTGAGGAACACCTCTTCGACGCCTTCCACCCTCGCCAGCTTCGCGCGCTCGCCGGCGAGGTAGCTCTGAAGCGTTTTCAACGCCCCGGCCGCCACGGGTATCACCCGCTCCTTCTTGCCCTTGCCGGTCACGCGGATCACGCCCAGGCGGAAATTGACATCGTCCAGCCGCAGTCCCGCCATCTCACTGGCCCGCGTGCCGGCCGCGTACAGGAGGGTCATCAGGGCGGTGTCGCGGAGGGGGTAGGGGTCGCTCTCGGCGTTGGGTGCATCCAGAAGCTTCCGCACGGTTTCCGGGTCGAGGACCGTCGGCAGGCGGTGCCAGTTCTTCGGCGAATCGATGGACGCGGAGATGTCGCGCCGCAGCACCCGCTCGATTACGAGGAACCGGCAGAACATTCGGATGGCGGCCACGTTGCGACAGATCGTCGCCACCGAAAACCGCTCCCGCTTGAGATGCAGCATGAAATCCTCGATATGCCAGGCCGTCATCTCCGCCGGATCGAGATTCCGCTGTTCGTTGTGGAACTCGAAGAATCGCAGCAGGTCGCCCCGGTAGGCTTTGCGGGTGTTGACGCTGAGCCCGCACTCTGCCTGGAGGTAATTCAGGAAGCCGGCGAGGAAGCGTTTCTGCCTATGAGGCAGCGAGGTATTCTGCTGAGGTTTCGGCGGCAACCGCCGGTCCTTTCTCGCAGGAGATCTGGCAATATACGGGGCAGTTCCAGAACCGGTTGACGCAGTGTTCATAGGCCGATTGCACGTTCGACAGCGTCAGGTGCGCTGCACAGCGCGTGTCGGATTCGTCCAGGTATGGGCACATTCTTCCGCTCCCTGTTGAGGCCATCCGTGACCTGCGGGCCCGTCGAGAGATCCACCGGTTGGTGCTGCACGCCACCTCCCGCGTCCTTGCGGTGCGACGACAGAAGCCGGTTGACCTGTGCCAAGACGGACTGCTGAACCGGGCTACTCCGGTCCATTGATCGTGATCGGCGCTGCGGACTTCATGACTTTAGCAGAAAATCCAAAATAACCTTCATCCGCCCGGAAGAGGGCGCCTTCCGACGGGAACACGGGAATCGAATCCGGCGCGGTCGTCGGGGCCGTCGAAACCGGCTGGGTGTCCGGGTCGGCGGCAGGCGGTTGCCGCTGGACGAGGTAGATCGCGTAGTACCCGTTGGTGTAGACCGGGTCGGACTGGCCGATGCTGTCCGAAAGGCCCTCTCGTTCCAGCAGCACGTACCATCTGGGGACCCGCGGGTTCTCGGCGGCCAGCAGGGCGGTCAGTCCTGTCAGGCGTTCCATGCGGACCTGGCTGGCCGGGTAGATGAACGAGGCCTGCGTCTTGACGCGGTTGAGCCAGGGGCGGAGTCGGCCCGGGGCGAGGTAATAGATGTACGGCAGGTCTTCTCTGCTGGCGGCCAGGGCGCGGTGTGAGTAGAGGCGGAAGGTCTGCGATTCGGTCAGAAAGATGCTGTCCGGGTGTGTGTTGTGGCGTGCCCAGACCGCCGCGTCGATCAGGGCCCGGTGTTCGTTGGCCTGCCGGTGGTGCCGCTGGACGCTTTGAGGCTTTTCGGGTTCGTCCATGAACATGGTGGCTGTGTCCAGCAGGGAATAGCGGACCAGTCGCAGGTTGTCCGACGGGAGCATCCAGACGGTGATCAGCACCACGCATGCCCAGTGGACCCATACCCGGTGCGTTCGGATGATGCGGAACAGGTCCGTCAGGGCCTGGGCGAGAATCACGTACAGCGGAAGCATGACCAGGCTGATGGCCGAGGCGAAGTCGATGATCGGCGGGGCCTTGTCCCAGATTTCCCCGAGGGCCTGGGATATACCGTGCAGCACCAGACCGACGAACAGTCCGCCGGCGATCAACCACACCCAGAAATCCAGATCCCGGGCCTTGAAACGCTCTGCCCGAAGCAGCACCGTTACCGATGGCACGATCAGCACCAGCGACATCAGCAGCAGGTACAGCAGATCGCCCAGCATCTCCGGATAGAGTACCGACAGGTGGCTGAACTGCAGCGCCTTCTGTGCCAGGGCCATCGAGGGCAGTTCCCCGCTGTGGATCGCCGTCCGCAAACCGACATAGTACAGCAGGTACGGCAGGCCCGCGACCAGCGCCGCCAGCACGCATCCCCCGGCTTTGAGCCACGCGACCGGCCGGAACATCTTCCTGCCGAGATAGGCGATCGTCAGCACCAGCGTGATGTTCATCGCCGTCCAGAGATGGATCATCGAACCCAGGCCTACCGCGGCGAACACCAGCACCAGTTGCCAGCGGTTCTCGTAGCGCAGGTACGTCCAGACGATCAGCGGGAACATCGCGTGCAGGAAGGTCTGCGGTACGACCGACCCGAGCGAGCCGACGCCCCAGAACGCCATGCCTATCGTCTGGGTGATCGTCGTGCTCATCACGGCTACGAACGCAGCCACCGACCAGCTGCGACATTGACGGTATAGCAGCACGTACATCCCGCCCAACTGGACCAGCACCAGGATGGGCAACCAGACACGGAAGGGCAGGATCGGATCGCGGTACTCGGTCGGTACCAGTGCCAGTTCCACCAGTGAGACCACCGCCGGGGAGTGGTATCTCCACAGGCGGCTGTCCTTGCCGTAGATGGTATCGTGCTGCAGCACGTCCGAGTCCCGGTGGCGCAGCGCCACCGACGCCAGGCGGACCTGCGGGTCGCTGAAACGCTCGTCCGAGAACGCCAACACTCCGCTGAACATCGCCACGGCGATGAAGATCAGCCCGGCCAGCGTGTGACGCGGTTTTGGTGCAGCTCGCATGGATACCTTCCGAAAGAACCGGTCTGATAGTATAGTTACGCTCGGACTACAGGCAACAGGCAAGGAGACGGGCGTGCCAAACCGATCGGCCGAACAACCCGCTGACGTACCGGATCAGCTTCGCATTGCACTGGAGCCGATGGCCCTGCGCGCAGGCGACGCGATCGTGCTGGCCGTCTCCGGTGGGTGTGACAGCGTGGCACTGCTGGCGGCGATGGACCGCCTGGCCCGGCCCCGGCGGTGGCGGCTGATGGTGGCCCATCTCGACCATGCCATCCGCGAGGAGTCCGCTGCCGACGCGGCCTTCGTGCGACAACTCGCCGAAGATCGGGACCTGGAATTCGTCGGCCGCCGGATCGACGTGCCCGAACAGGCGCGGCAGGATGGTGTGAGCCTGGAAACCGCCGCCCGCGAGGCACGCTACCGTTTCCTGCTGGAGACGGCCGAGCGATCGAGCGCCCGATTCGTCGCCACCGGGCAGCACGCCGACGACCAGGTGGAAACGGTTCTCTTCCGGATCGCGCGAGGAACCCATCTGCGGGGCCTCAGGGGCATCCGACCGGCCCGACCGCTCTCGGAGACCGTCACTCTCATCCGTCCGCTGCTGGCGCTGCGGCGGGCTGAGCTGGAGGCTTTCTGCAGGCAGCAGGGGCTCACCTGGCGGGAGGACCCGACCAACCGCCACACCGACCATGCCCGCAACGCGCTGCGGCACGAGATCCTGCCCGCACTTCGCGAGGCGATCAACCCGTCCGCAGACGAAGCGCTGCTCCGCTTGGCCGAAGCTGCCGCGGAGGTCGCCGACGTCCTGGACCGGCAGACAGAGCAATTGCTGAACCAGGCCACGATCCGGGCCGCCGACAGCACCTGCCTGCTGGATGCGCGGGTTCTCGCCGATGCCGACCCCGCGATCGGCAACAGCGCCGTGCGGGCGGCCATGGAGCGAGCGGGGGTCGGTCTTCAGCACGTGACGCGGGAGATGATCCGGGACGTGGCACGTCTGGCCCGCACGGGAGCCGGGGCCGTGAGCCTGCCCGAAGGGTTTGAGGCGCGCTGCCGGGCGGGGCAGCTATGCATCGGTCCGCCCCCGAGCCCGACCGATGTGCCCGACCTGGAAGTACGGCTCAACTGCCCCGGCAGAACCGAACTGCCGGACGGGCGCACTGTCGAACTGGAACCCCGTCCGTTCGACGCGGGCTCGTTTGAGAGGCACTGTCGCAACCCGGAACCCGGTGTCGAATGGCTCGATGCGGACCGTCTCAGCGGGTCGCTCCGCGTCCGGCCGAGACGCGACGGCGACCGCTTCCGCCCCCTCGGCGCGCCGGGCAGCAAGACGGTATCGGACTTCCTCACCGATCTCCGCCTGCCGGTAGAGGACCGCCGCAAGGCCTTCTGCATCTTGGACGATGGCGGAATCGTCTACCTGCTGGGGCTGCGTCTGGCGGATCGGGCGGCCGTGCGGGACGACACCCAACGCGTGCTCATCCTGAAAGTACACCACAAATGAACGCGGGGGTTCGACACGCTCTCGCATTCCTGCTATCTTCTGAGGCTTGTCGGCCGGTGTTGCCGGACCGCTGCCGCAGTACAAGCAGGAGAACAATCGATGTCTGACACCAGATGGTTCGAAGAAGCCCGGTACGGGATGTTCATTCACTGGGGGCCGTATTCCGCCCTCGGCCACGGCGAGTGGGCGATGAACCGCGAGCGGATTCCGATGGACGAATACACCGAACGGTGCGTCAAGAACTTCCGCGCCGAAGAATACGACCCGCGACGCTGGGCAAAACTCGCCCGCGAAGCCGGCATGAAGTATGTCGTCCTGACGACCAAGCACCACGACGGGTTCTGCCTCTGGGACACCCGCACCACCGACTACAACTCCGTGAACTACGGTCCGAAGCGCGACCTGCTCGTTCCGTACGTTGAGGCCCTGCGCGAGGAAGGGCTGAAGGTGGGGTTCTATCTCTCCGCGGCCAGCTGGACCCACCCGGACTACCCGGAAGCGTTCGCGCGCGACTGGCCGGTCGAAGACGACTGGGAATCCGAGGAGGCACGCAAGCGGTTCGTCGCCCATTACCACCAGCAGGTCGAAGAGCTGATGAGCAACTACGGCAGGATCGACGTGCTCTGGTGGGACGGCTGCATCCCTCAACCGCTCGACGGCGAGACCTGCAATCGGCGAGCGAAAGAGCTCCAGCCGCACATCCTCATCAACGAGCGCAACGGCGAACCGTACGATTTTCGCTGCAGCGAGCAGTCCATCACCGCCAAGGAAGGACTGTGGGAGTCGTGCATGACGCTCAACGACAACTGGGGCTACCACCTCGGCGACGACCATTGGAAAGACGCCAAGGACGTGGTGCGGACGCTCGTCAACGTCGGCGGGCAGGGCGGTAACCTGCTGCTGAACGTCGGCCCGCGTGCCGACGGGACCATCCAGCCGGAAGCGTGCAACATCCTGCGACAGGTCGGCCGATGGCTCGAACGGAACGGCCAATGGTTGCCCGAGTCAGGGCGGCAGCCGTTCACCTGGAACAACTGCCTCTCGCCCACGGTCAAGGGCTCCACGGTGTACCTGCACATGTTCGCCCGGCCGGGCGATGAAGTCTGCTGGGCGGATCTGAGTAACAAGGTGCTCAGCGCGAAGTACCTGGACACCGGCGAGCCGGTGGATTTCGAGCAGGCCGGCGAGCGGCTGTTCCTGCGGGACCTGCGAGAAGATTTCGATCCGATCGACACCGTGGTGGCGCTGGAAGTGGAAGGCACGCCTCAGCCGATTACCGAACAGAAGACCTTCTGGATTCCGGACTGAGCCCGCCTCAGGTCACACTGCCCGCGCTGTCCTCACAAACCCCGCCCCGTGCGGGGTTTTCTTTTGGGGAGTGACCGGTCCCCGCTTGTTGCAGCGCTAAAATGTAGTGTAAGTCAAGACGTTCAATCATTTCCTTTGCCGGGTCGACGAACCGGCATTTTCTCGAAGGAGCCAGTCATGAAACTCACATCGATCCTCACACTCTTGTTCGTCGCGGCCGGCGTGTTCGTGGTCGCGTGCAATGGCGACGAGATGAGCCGGCAGCCGCGCGTGGCCGAGCAGAGCGAACCCCGCCCGATGGAGCAGGACCGCACGGCGCGCGAAGACCAGATGGAGCAGAAGGAACAGGCCCTGCCGCAACGCGGGCAGCCCATCCAACTCACCGTGGGCCGGTCCAGCAGGCTCTCGGCCAGGCAGCGCGAACAGCTGATCAAGACCGGCACGCTCGAACCGGGCCTGCACTGGCTCGAGGTGAACAACACCACCAACGCGCCGCTGCAGATCATGGTGTTCCGCGAGAACGGTGTCTCGAGCCCGGAGAAGGTGGCCGAGGCGCAGATCGAGCCACAGCGCAACCGGGTGGTCAGCTTCATGACCACCAAGGACGCCCGACACGTCACGGTGCGCGTGCAGAGCCCGAACCAGCAGGAAGGGCAGTACACCGCCTCCCTGGAAGCCGAACAACCGGCCTACGGCGAGTAAAAATCTGAATGGCCGCTGAACATATGTTGATAAAAGGCAGTTTTGTGGGGCCTTTGTCGTTGCCGCCCCAAGAGTTGCGGTCGCCTTTTTTCGACGGATTGCTTGAAAACGACTTTCGTATGTGCTAATCACCACGCACAATGGTCCTTGCGAAGGTGCAAGGATGGCCTGTCCCCCATTTTGTGAAAGGAGTCTTCAAGTGCCGACCAAAAAGGAAATGCTCGAAACCAAGACCAAGGCCGAATTGCTCGCCCTTGCCGAGCAGGCCGGTGTCACCACGGTCAAGAAGTCCATGAACAAGGGTGACATGGTCGAGGCCCTTTCCCGCACTACCAAGGTGAAGAAGGCAGACCTCTGACCAATCTTTCTGTAGAAGTATCCTGAGCCGACGGAGACATGAGAATCCATTTCCGTCGGCTTTGTCTTGCGCTGCCGATGCTTGACACGCGCCCGGCGGGACTGGCACAATCCCGCCCATCGGACATCCTGCGAGGAACACCATGATGCCAATCATCGATCACGCACATTGCAGCCGCTGCGGAACATGCATCGAAGTATGCTCTCCGGGCGCACTGGCAGCCGGGGACGACGGCGAGCCGATCGTCGCCGAAGAAGGCCGTTGTAAGCTCTGCGGGCACTGTGTGGCGGTCTGCCCGACCGACGGCATCCAACTGCCCGCCGAGGGGGTCGGCAGCTTCGCGCCCATCGGTCCCACGCCCGACGGCTGCGTGCTGAGCAATCTCCTTGCCGCCAAGCGGTCCGTACGCCGCTACAAAGACGAACCCATCGAGCGGGAGACCCTCGAGCGGCTGATCCAGACCGCCGCCATGGCACCCAGCGCCCACAACGCCCAGAAGCGGGCCTTCCTCGTTGTCACCGATCGAGACAGGATCGACGAGATGGAAGCCGCCGTCATCGAGAACTTCCGCCGGCTTCTGAAGATCATGACCAAGCCCGCCCGCCGCGTCGTCGGTCTCTTTGCCAGGGAACTGATGCAGCGACTCGAAGACAACCTGCCCGCGCTTCAACGCCTCATCCGACGCTACGACGACGGGCTGCACCCGGTTTTCCACCACGCCCCGTGCGTGGTCTTCATGCATTCACCCAAGAGCAACATGCTCGGCCGGGATGACTGCGTAACCGCTCAGCAGTACCTCATGCTCCAGGCAGAGGCCCTGGGCCTGGGTTCCTGCATGGTCGGTTACGCGACCACCAGTGCCCGCTCGCTGAAACCGCTGCTGGACCTGCCGAAATCGCACGTGTTGCAGACCGCCACCACGCTCGGCAAACCGGCGGTGACCTACCGCAAGACGGTCGTCCGCAACTGGCCGGACGTGCGTTGGATGGAGTAGCAAAC
Organism: Phycisphaerae bacterium; assembly: GCA_046539045.1. Lineage (GTDB taxonomy): Bacteria > Planctomycetota > Phycisphaerae > SM23-33 > SM23-33 > JBKHHU01. Next base: position 6,194 of record JBKHHU010000046.1, on the reverse strand, counting down.
CGCAAAGGTGTGGGCGAAGTTGCGCCGGGCAGGTCAGTTGTCCGCGGACCAGTCCTCGTCCAGCAGAATCTGCAGGGCGGTGTTGGCGGCGGTGAGTCCGAAGATGCCGGTGATCGTCGGCAGCGAGCCCAGGCTGCGACGCTTCCTCCCGCGGTCGACGAGGTGCTTCTCGCTTTCTTCCAGGTCCAGCAGCGCGTCGCGGTCCGGTTCCTCGGCCGACCAGACGCACGGGAAATCCAGCGGAACCTCGCGCCGTCTGAGCCGCTTGCGAACCTGCCGTGCCAGCGGGCAGCTGTGGGTGTCTTCCAGAGCGGAAACCCGAACCAGCCCGGGCCTGCGACGCAGCGCAGCGCCCATGCTGGACACCAGCGGGATCTGCCGCGTTCGCACCGCAGCCAGCAGGTCCACTTTCGGATTGAGCGAGTCGATGGCGTCGATGACCAAGTCCGGCCGGTCGTCCAGCAGATGCTCGGCGGTCTCGGCGTCGACGAAGCAGCGGTGGCTGTCGACGCGGCAGGACGGGTTGATGTCCCGCACACGATTGCGGGCCAGATCCGCCTTGGGCTTCCCGACGGTCGATTCCAGCGCGTACAGTTGGCGGTTGATGTTGCTGAGGCTGACCTCGTCGAAATCCACCAGCGTCAGCCGGCCGATGCCCGACCGCGTCAGGGCCTCCACCGCATAGCTGCCCACCGCTCCCAGGCCGATCACCGCCACGTGAGCGCGCGTCAGCCGCTCCAGGCCGTCCGGCCCGAGAATGTGTCGCGTTCTGGTAAATCGCTCGTCGTGCATAGTCATCGAATCGGAACCGCACGCTCTGCGGTTCAGCAATTCCTCCGTGGGTCCGCGGCGGCCCTTTTTTCCCGTCTCGGGCTGACGCCTCCGCGCGGCCGGTTCCAATCAGTCGAGTCTCGCCCCGAAAAACTCGCGGGCATTTTGCGTGGTTCGCTCGGCCAGTTCGTCCGTGTTTTCGTCGCGGATTCCGGCGATGCCTTCCGCGATCGCCGAAAGGTTTGCCGGCTCATTCCTTGCAGCGTCCTCGTCCTCTCGCGGCCGGTTGTGCGGCCCGAACCTCTCCGGTGGGGGCATATCCGGGGCGTCGGTCTCGATGAGCAACCGCTCTGCCGGCACTGCCGCCAGCGCCTCCCGGGCTTTCTTGCGTTTTGGTTCCAGCACGTTCCCGGCGAAGGAGAAGTACGCACCCATGTCCGCGAACTCCTCCAGCATCTCCGCCGGTCCGCCGTAGGCGTGGATGAGCATGCCCCGCTCCAGCGGGTCCTCCCCGCGAAGCACGTCCATCAACCAGCCCCAGGCCCGGAGGCAGTGGACCATCACCGGCAGGTCCCGCTCGCGAGCAATCGCCAGCTGTCGGCGGAAGACCTCTTCCTGTGCACTCTCGTCTCGCGGCTCGATCCAGCGGTCCAGGCCGATCTCGCCGATGCCCACCGCCGGGTACGCATCCAGCACCCGGTTCAGATTCGTCTCCCACATGTCGCTCCGGTCCGGAACGAACCACGGATGCAGACCGAAGCAGCAGCGGCACCCGGGAAGCGAGCCGATCCGCGCCGCCCGCAGCCAGTCAGTTTCTTTCGTGCCGTTGATGATCATCTTCTCGATCCGGGCCTGAGATGCGCGCGAGAGCACCTGCTCCAGATCGTCGGCGAACGCGGGATCCTGCAGGTGCACGTGGCTGTCGATCAATGTCGGTTCTCGGCTGGTCATGGCCGAATGATAACACATGCAGGCCACGGGGAGTAGGTTCCGGTGGACAGCAGAGCCGGCTGCTGCCGGTCGTTCCGGTGAAACCTTTACGCCGGCCCGGACGTTTGACATAATGAAGGGTGGAGTAAGGAAAGGGCCGTTGCATGAAGATCATCGAACCGCACGTGCACATGTTCTCCCGCACGACCGACGACTACGCCCGGATGTATGAATCCGGGATCCGTGTCGTCGTCGAGCCGTCGTTCTGGCTGGGCTCCAATCGCCGATATGCCGGTACGTTCTTCGACTATTTCCAGCTGATTCTGGAGTTCGAGACCACCCGCGCCCGCCGGTTCGGCATCGATCACTATGCAGCCATCGGCTACAACCCGAAAGAAGCGGAGAACCGCCCGCTGGTGGACGACGTGCTGGCCGGGATGGGCGAATATCTCGACCACGAACGGTGCGTGGCCCTCGGGGAGATCGGCTTCAACAACATCTCCGACGACGAGGAATACGCCTTCCGCCGGCAGCTCGAGATGGCGGCCGAGCGTGACATGCAGGTCATCGTCCACCTTCCGCACTACAACAAGCCCGAGGGGATCCGTCGCAGCCTGAAGGTGATCCGCGAGGTGGGCGTGGACGAAGAGAAAATCTATCTCGACCACAACACCGAGGATACCGTCGAGCAGGCCCACGACAGCGACTGCTACATCGGCCTGACCGTGTACCCGATTTCCAAGCTCACGCCCGAGCGCGTCAGCGAGATCATCCGCAAGCACGGGGCGGAGAAGACCATCGTCTCCGGTTCGGCCGACTGGGGCGTCTCCGACCCGCTTAGCTTGGTGAAGGTGGTCAATTATCTCAAGCAGGACGGCCACGATGCGGAAACCATCCAGCGTCTGGTCTACGGCACAGCCGATGAGTTCTACAGCAACTCGCCGAACTGGCGGCCGGACTTCGACATCCATCCCTGGGACATGAGGGAGTTTCTTCGCTGAGTGACACGCCGACGCAAACCGAGACCCCCCCCCCGGGGACGATCCGCGGATGGCTGCAGTTGCTGCGCCTGCCGAACCTGCCCACGGTGATCGGCGATCCGATCGTGGGTTTTGCCTTCGCACTGGCGGCGGTGAGGGAGACCACCTTTCACAGCGACCGTGTGGACGTGCCGGTGCTGCACGGTCTGGCGGCCGTCGGCGCCGGCCTGCTGCTGTACATGTACGGGCTGGTGAGCAACGACCTGTTCGACCTGCCGGAAGACCGGCGCGAACGTCCGGGGCGTCCGCTTCCGAGCGGGGCGGTCGCTCCAAAATCGGCGTGGATACTGTCTCTGGTGCTGCTGCTGGGCGGGCTGGTGTCGGCATGGTACGCCGGCCGGCCCGAAGACGGGCTGGTGGTTTACACCGCCGGCGGGTTGGCCTTTCTGATCTACGTCTACAACCGCTTCGCCAAGCGGATTTTCCTGATCGGCCCGCTGGTGATGGGCCTATGTCGCGGTCTGAACGTGATGCTCGGGGCGCTGGTTTTCGGCTGGCTGGGCGGTGCAATGACGGCCGTGGTCCTGGTAGCGGGGTTCTGGACCGCGTACGTCGCCGCGGTCACGCACTTGGCCGGTCGCGAGACGGAGCGCCGCGACCTCGGTCGGCAGCGGAACCTGCCGGTGTTTGTCGTCACTCTCGGGTTGGCTATCTTCTTCATCGGGGCGATCAACGCGATGGACCGCTCGTGGGACGTTTACGGGTATCTGCTGGGCTTCTGCATCCTGGCGGTGCTGACTGTGGCGTGGATCAGCTACTGGACGCTGAAGCTCGGCGGCGTGCCGGAGCCGAAAACCGTCCAGCGATCCATCGGCGGGTTCATCCAGGGCCTGATCCTCCTGCAGGCAGCCATGATCAGCCTGCTCGGGCCGACGGGGCTGTACGTCGCCGCGGGACTGCTGTGTCTCCTGCCGGTCTCGATTCTGCTGGCACGCCGGTTCTACGCCAGCTAACATGGTGCAATCCATCGTCCTTAAACGTGTTAGGCGGTGCGACCCCCGACACCATGAAACGACTACTGATCATCCAGGCCGCGGCGCTCGGCGCGAATCTCTTCCGCGGTGACAGACAGTTGCCTTTCGGGCTCAAGCTGCGCACCACCCAGCCGGTGTTCCCGGCAGTGACGTGCACCGCCCAGGCCTCCTTCCGCACAGCCTCGACGCCCGCCCGGCACGGGATGGTCGCCAACGGGCTGTATTTCCACCGACTCAGCAAGCCGATGTTCTGGGAACAGTCCAGCCGGCTTGTGGAAGGCGAGCGGATCTGGGAGGACTTCCGCCGCCGCGGCAGGACCGTCGGCATGATGTTCTGGCAGCAGAGCCTGGGTGAGGATGTCGACCTGCTGCTGAGCCCGGCCCCGATCCACAAGCACCACGGCGGGATGATTCAGGACTGCTACACCAAACCGGCGGGGCTGTACGACATACTGTGCGATCGCATCGGCAAGAAGTTCAACCTGATGCGGTACTGGGGGCCGCTGGCATCGGCGAAAGTGGGCGACTGGATCGCCTCGGCCACGGCGGCGGTGCTGGAGGACGCCAAACTGGCCCCGCATCTGCTGCTGACCTACCTGCCGAGCATGGACTACGACCTGCAGCGTCACGGCCCGGACCATCCCAAAACTCGGAAGGCGCTGGATATCACGCTTTCGCAGATCGAGCGGTTGGCCGAGACTGCCGACGAATGCGGGTATGAGGTCCTCCTCTGGGGCGACTATACGATCGTCGGTTGCGATGGGCCGGTCCTGCCGAACCTGTCGCTCCGGGAGGCGGAGTTGATGTCGGCCCGGGACGTGAAAGGGATGCTCTACCCGGATTTCCACCAGTCGCGGGGCTTTGCCGTGGTCGATCATGAAGTCGCTCATGTGTACATTCCGGACGCCGGCGATGTGGATCCGGCCCGGGAGGTGTTGAGCGGGCTGGACGGCGTGGCCGAGGTTCTCGGCCCGGAACAACTGACCGAGGCCGGTCTGGACCATCCCAACGCCGGTCAGCTGGTGCTGGTGGCAGAAGAGGGCAGCTGGTTTGCCTATCCGTGGTGGACGGAGAAGTCGCAGCAGCCGGATTTCGCCACGCACGTGGACATACATAACAAGCCCGGGTTCGACCCGGCGGAGTTGTTCTTCGGTTGGCCCCCGGGCGGAATCGCCCGCGATCTGAGCAAGATTCGCGGCTCGCACGGCCGGGCTGGAGAGGGCAGGGACGTGGTCTGGGCGTCGACGATCGACCTGGGGAGCCCGGAGGACGTCATCGGTTTGGCGGGGGCTGTGAAGAAATGGCTGGATGAGTAAATGAGCAGTGCTGAGCAAGGCGGATTCTCTCCCGAGGCGGACGTGTACCAGCAGCGGATTTCGGTGCCGTTCGAGTACCCCGTGCATTTTGCCCGCGATGTGTTCAGGCCCGACAGCACGCTGTTGATCGACGTGCTGAACCGTCTGGGCGAAGACCGCCGGCACCGTTGTGCGGTGGTCATCGACGACGGCGTGACGCGAGGCCGCCCGGAGCTTCTCCGGCGGATCAAGGAGTACTTCCACGACGCAGAATCGGCGGCGGAGCTGGCCGGCGAACCCATCGTCCTGCCCGGCGGGGAGCCGGCCAAGCGGAACTGGCAGGGCGTTCGCGACCTGATCTGGACGCTGGGCAACCTGCACCTGGACCGCCAGAGCTTCCTGATCGCCATCGGTGGGGGAAGCGTGCTGGACATGGCCGGGTTCGCCGCGTCGATTGTTCACCGCGGCGTGCGCCTGGTCCGCATGCCCAGCACGGTGCTGGCCCAGAACGACGCGGGCATCGGCGTCAAGAACGGGATGGACGAGCACGGGCAGAAGAACTTCATCGGCACGTTCGCTCCGCCGTTCGCGGTAATCAATGATTTCTCGCTGCTGAGCAGCCTGTCCGACCATGACTGGGCCGGCGGAATGGCCGAGGCGTTCAAGGTGGCGATCATCAAGGATGCGGACTTCTTCGACTGGACCTGTCGGCACGCCGGGGCGCTGAAGCAGCGCGACGCCGACGCGATGGAACAGCTCATCCGGCGCTGCGCGGTGATCCATCTGGACCACATCCGCACCAGCGGCGACCCGTTCGAGTTCGGTTCCGCCCGGCCTCTTGATTTCGGCCACTGGGCGGGCCACCGACTCGAGGTGATGAGCCAGTATTCGCTGGGGCACGGGCAGGGCGTGGCGATCGGAATCGCCTTGGACAGCCTGTACGCCATGCATCGGGGGCTGCTGAGCGAACCGGAACTGAAGCGAATCCTCGCCGGGCTTTCCGGAACAGGCCTGCCGGTCTATAGCGAACTGCTCGAGCGACGCAGCGGCGACGGGCGGCTGGTCGTGCTGGAGGGGCTGCAGCAGTTCCGGGAGCATCTCGGCGGGCGGCTGAACGTCACGCTGCCCAGCGGCATCGGCAGCCGCGTGGAGGTGCATTCGCTGGACGAGGACGTACTGGCCGA